>NZ_CP119133.2:7719093-8027389 GCF_001636945.3 Streptomyces sp. FXJ1.172
GTCGCCAGTGCCTGGGAGCCGAGCAGTTCGCGGCCCGCCACCGCCGGGTCCACGAAGACCAGGGCCGCGCCCGGATTGGTCGTGGTGAACGTGGCGATCCCGACGACCCGGACCCGGAACGTGCCGGGCTCGGCCTGCACCGTCAGCGGGTCGCCGATCCGTACGTGCTTCTTGTGGGCCGTGTCGGCGTCCAGCAGCGCCTCGCCCGCACCGTGCGGCGCGTGGCCGGAGGTCAGTTCCACCGGGGAGCGGTCGCTGACGTACCAGGAGGTGGCGATGGTGGGGGCGCCGGTGGTCGGCCCGACGGACCTGTCGTGCCGGTCGACGACCACGACGTTCTGCACCTTGACGTCCGCGCGGGCCGCCGTGACCCCGGGCACCCGCGCCACCCGGTCCCGCAGCGCGGCGGGCACGGTCTGCACCACGCCGCCCGGCACCGGGGACTTCAGGTCCTGCCTGGGCTCCACGGTCACGTCGGCGGCCGTGGAGGCGAACAGCCGGTCGAAGGTACGGGTGACGGTGTCGGAGAAGATCAGGCTGCCCGCGACGAACGCCACGGACAGGATCACGGCCAGCGCGGACAGCGCGAGCCGTCCCCTGTGCGCGAGGAAGCTCCTCAGGGTCGCCTTGAGCACCGGGTCAGTCCTCCTGGGCGGTGCCGTCGGCGCCGAGCCGTTCGCGCACGGTGTCGAACCGTTTCATCCGGTCGAGGACGGCCTCGGCCGTCGGCCCTTCCATCCGGTCGACGATCCGTCCGTCGGCGAGGAAGAGCACCAGGTCGGAGTGGGCGGCGGCGCCGGGGTCGTGCGTGACCATGACCACCGTCTGTCCGAGATCGTCCACCGCGCCGCGCAGAAAACCCAGCACCTCCAGCCCGGCCCGCGAGTCCAGATTGCCGGTCGGCTCGTCGGCGAAGATCAGCTCCGGCCGGGAGGCCAGCGCCCGAGCGCACGCGACCCGCTGCTGCTGACCGCCGGAGAGCTGCGCGGGCCGGTGCGTCAGGCGGTCCCGCAGGCCGAGCGTGTCGATCACCTGGTCCAGCCACTTCTCGTCCGGCCTGCGGCCCGCGATGGCCATCGGCAGTGTGATGTTCTCGAGGGCCGTCAGCGTCGGGATGAGGTTGAACGACTGGAACATGAACCCGATCCGGTCCCGCCGCAGCCGGGTCAGCTCCCGTTCCTTCAGCCCGGTGATCTCGGTGTCACCGAGCCACACCTGCCCGGCCGACACGGTGTCGAGCCCCGCCAGGCAGTGCATGAGCGTGGACTTCCCGGATCCCGAGGGTCCCATCACGGCGGTGAACCGGCCGCGCGTGATGTCCACGTCCACCGCGTCCAGGGCGAGGACGGCCGTCTCGCCGGAGCCGTAGGCCTTGGTCAGCGCGCGGGCGCGGGCCGCATTCCCGCCGTCCGGCGCTCGGCCCGGCACGTGCTGTGCAGCAGGTGTGGACAAGACCGCCTCCCGGTCGCCAGAACCGCCCGTCCGGGCGAGCGTAAGGGACAGCTCGGCCGGGCGCACCGATTCCGCGCGCCCTTGCCATTGCTAGCATTTCGGCGCTAGCTTCGAAGCATGGCGAAGACCCAGCTGAACGTGCGCGTGGACGAGGGCACCGCCCGCGCGGCCCGCGAACGCGCCCTGGCCCGTGGCATCAGCGTCAACCGCTACATAGAAGAGCTGGTCAGACAGGACACCGGGGAGGCCGGGCGGACGTTCGTGGAGGCCGCCGCCGACTTCATGAAGCAGTACGAGACCGTGTTCGCCGAGGAGTTCACCGAGTCTCACGGCACTGTCACCGGCGCCGGCGCCGGCACCGGCACCGGCACCGGCACCGAGGGTGGCCGCTGATCCCTTGAACGAGCTAAGCATCGACCTCGCCTGGCTGCTCATGCTCGCCGAACAGCGCACCCCCGGAGACCCGCAGGTCACCGACTGGGGCGCGCTGATCGCCGCCGTCGCCCGGCACCGGGCCGAGATATTCGGAGTGCCCGTCTACGACGACCCGCACGCCCGCGCGGCGTCCCTGCTCCAACTGCTGATCCACGTACCGGCGCTGGAGCGCTCCAACGCGCTGTTCGCCTCGGCGGTCGCCTACGCCTACCTGATCGCCAGCGGAGCCAAGGTCGTCACCACGGCCGAGCAGGTGCGTGACCTGGCCCGGCTGGTGAAGGACGGCTCGGCCGACGTGGACGCCATCGCGCGGGAACTGCGGCGCTGGAGCATCTGACGCACCCCTGCTGCTGACGCAGCCCGCGCCGCCCGGGGAGGCGGTCAGCGGGCCTCCGGCTCCCCCGGCCGCCAGGCGACGCCCAGCACGCCGTACGAGGTCGGCAGCTTCGGGCCCTTCTCCGGGAGCGAAAGCCGCCGGTGCGGGCCGAGTTCGAAGCCGGCCTCGCGCAGCTCGGCGATCGGCTCGCGGGACACGTGGCAGCCGCCGAACAGCACGGGCCACACGGTGCGGTCGAGGGCCCGCTGGGTCAGGGTCATCACCCGGCCGCCGCCCCGCCCGTGCTCGAAGAAGCGCACCTCACCGCCGGGCCGGAGCACCCGGCGCACCTCGGCGAGCGACCGCGTCACGTCCCGCACGCTGCACAGCACCAGCGACAGCACCGCAGCGTCGAAGGCCTCGCTCTTGACGGGCAGCGCCTCCGCCGCACCCGGCACCACGTCCACCGGCACCTGGGCGCGCAGCGCGGCCTCCAGTGCCAACTTCCTCAGCAGCGGCTCGGGTTCGATCGCGACGACCTCGGCCACGGCGGCCGGGTAGCGGGCGAAGTTCAGCCCGTTGCCCGCGCCGATCTCGATCACCCGCCCGGACAGCCCGGCGAGCAGCCGCTCCCGCACGGCGGCCAGGCCGAGCCCGGTCTCGGCGGCCACGCTGCATCTTGTGTAGAAACGGGCGAACAGCGGGTGGTGGACGGGACTCCCCGCCACCTTGCCGGAGACCGCCGACGTCAGTCGCATGGCACCTCCCGGAGGACGTTCTCAGGGTGATTGTCCCCCGGGAATCACGAAGGCACCCTCGCCGCGACGCCCCAAGGGCGCGGGAGCGTCATCGCCGTGCGGCTGCGCCGCACGGGCCCGGCCGGCCGCCGCGGGGAGCCGCACCCGGACGACGACCTGCACCTCCCGCGGCCTACGGCGCTACCCGCACCCGGAACGCCTCCGCGTCCCACGTCCCCTCCAGCCGGGGCGCCAGCCACCCCGGCGCCGCCGAGCGGAACTCGCCGGGAGACAGGCCGCCCGCCCCGGCGGGAATCGCACCGAGCAGCGGAGCCCCCGCGACCTCCGGCAGGTCGGCCACGTTGCAGCGGGCGGCGAGGTCGGGGGAGCCGGGCCAGCTGCCGATCACCACGCCGGTGAACTCCAGCTCCCGGCGGCGCAGTTCACGGGCCGTCAGCTCCGTGGCGTTCAGCGTGCCGAGCGCGGCCGGGGCCACGACCAGCACCGGCGCGTTCAGCAGCCGCGCCACGTCCGCCAGCGTGCCGCCGGCCGCGTCGAACCGGACGAGCAGCCCGCCCGCCCCTTCGACCAGCACCAGATCGTGCTCGGTGGCCAGCTTGGCCGCCCGGTCGGCCACCTCCTGCGGGTGCACCGGCGCCATCCCGGCCCGCCGGGCCGCCGTACCCGGCGCCAACGGCTCGGGAAAACGGGCCAGTTCGCCGGCCGTCACCGGACCCGCGAGCCGTGCGACCTCGTCGGCGTCGCCGCGCTCGTCCGGTCCCACGCCGGTCTGCGCGGCCTTCAGCACGGCCACCGAACGCCCCGCCGCGAGCGCCGCCGCGGCGACGGCGGCGGTGGTGACGGTCTTGCCGACCTCCGTGCCCGTGCCCGTGATCACCAGTACCGGCATGTCATCCCTCCCGCGCCGCGGCACACACCGCGCGCGCGATCCGTGCCACGTCCTCGTCCGAGGTGACGTACGGCGGCATCGTGTAGACCAGATCGCGGAACGGGCGCAGCCACACGCCCTCCCGCACGGCGGCGTCCGTGGCGGCCTTCATGTCCACCTCGTGGTCGAGCTGGACGACCCCGATGGCGCCGAGCACCCGGACGTCCTTCACCCCGCGTGCTCCGAGGGCCGGCGCCAGGCCCTCGCGCAGGCCGGTCTCGATCCGCTTGACCTCGGACGGCCAGTCCTGCCCGAGCAGCAGCTCCAGCGAGGCACAGGCCACCGCCGCCGCGAGCGGGTTGCCCATGAACGTCGGGCCGTGCGCGAGCACCGGCACCTCGCCCCGCGAGATGCCCTCGGCCACCCGCGCGGTGCACAGCGTCGCCGCCATCGTCAGATAGCCGCCGGTCAGCGCCTTGCCCACGCACATCACATCCGGGGTGACGGCCGCGTGGTCCGCCGCGAACAGTGCGCCGGTGCGGCCGAAGCCGGTGGCGATCTCGTCGAACACCAGCAGGACGTCGTGCGCGTCGCACGCCTCGCGCAGCACCCGCAGATAGTCGGGGGAGTGGAAGCGCATCCCGCCCGCGCCCTGCACCACCGGCTCCACGATCACCGCGGCCAGCTCGTCCGCGTGCCGGGCGATCAGCTCGCGCAGATGCTCCGCGTACGACTCCTCGTACGCGGCGGGCGGCGCGTCCGCGAAGACCTGGCGCGGCAGCACCCCGGACCACAGCTCGTGCATCCCGCCCTCGGGGTCGCACACCGACATGGGCTGCCAGGTGTCGCCGTGGTAGCCGCCCCGCCAGGTCAGCAGCCGCCGCTTGCCCGGACGGCCGAGCGAGCGCCAGTACTGCAGGCACATCTTCACGGCGACCTCGACCGACACCGAGCCGGAGTCGGCCAGGAAGACATGCTCCAGGCCGTCGGGCGACATGTCGACAAGGAGCTTGGCGAGCCGTACGGCGGGCTCGTGGGTGAGTCCGCCGAACATCACATGGCTCATCCGCGCCAGCTGCCGGTGCGCGGCCTCGTTGAGCACCGGGTGGTTGTAGCCGTGGATCGCCGACCACCAGGACGACATCCCGTCGACCAACTCGCCCGAGCCGTCCGCCAGTCGGAGCCGCACCCCGCTCGCCGAGGCCACGACGAGCGGTTCCTGGCGGCCGGGCATGGGGCCGTAAGGATGCCAGACGTGCTGCCGGTCCAGGGCCAGCAGCTCGTCGACGGGCAGGTCAGGCATTGGGCGCGAGGTCCGTTCCGGCGCCGCGGCGGCGCACGGCGACCAGGTCGGTGCGCGGTTCGGCCGCGACGGACGCCGTGGCCGTACCGCGGACGTCCGCCGCCTCGTGCGAGCCGCAGACGGAGCCGCACCCGGCACCCTCGTGCGAGCCGCACCCGGCGCTCTCGTGCGCTCCGCAGCCGCCCCCGGCCGCCGTCGCCCGGTGCTCCGGCAGCGTCACCTGGTCGGCGCCCTCCACCTCGAAGCCGGCGTCCGCGATCATCTCCAGGTCGGCCTTGCCGGCCTGGCCCTCGGTGGTCAGGTAGTCGCCGAGGAAGATGGAGTTGGCCAGGTTCAGGGCGAGGGGCTGCATCGTGCGCAGGTGGACCTCACGGCCGCCCGCGATGCGCACCTCGACGTCCGGGCACACGAACCGCACCATCGCGAGGATCCGGAGGCAGCGCTGCGGGGTGAGGTTCCACTCCTTGGCCAGCGGGGTGCCCTCGACCGGGATGAGGAAGTTGACCGGGACCGAGTCCGGGTCCAGCTCACGCAGCGAGAAGACGACGTCGACGAGGTCCTCGTCGCTCTCGCCCATGCCCGCGATCAGCCCGGAGCAGGCGGACAGACCGGCCGCGTGCGCCTTGTTCACCGTGTCCACCCGGTCGGCGTAGGTGTGGGTGGTGGTGATGTCCGCGTACGTCCCCTCGGACGTGTTGAGGTTGTGGTTGTAGGCGTCCGCGCCCGCCGCGCGCAGCCGCTCCGCCTGGCCGTCGGAGAGCAGCCCGAGACAGGCGCACACCTCGACGCCCTCGTTCTGCTCCTTGATCGCCTTGATGGTGCCGGCGACCCGGTCCACGTCACGGTCGGTCGGACCACGGCCGGAGGCCACCAGACAGACGCGCTTGGCACCGCCGGCCAGCCCGGCCGCGGCGGCCTGGGAGGCCTCGTCGGGCTTCAGCCAGGTGTACTTCAGGATGCCGGTGTCGGAGCCGAGCCGCTGGGAGCAGTAGGAGCAGTCCTCGGGGCACAGGCCCGACTTGAGGTTGACCAGATAGTTGAGTTTCACCCGTCGCCCGAACCAGTGCCGGCGCACCTTTCCGGCCGCGGCCACCACATCGAGCAGGTCGTCGTCGGAGGTGGCCAGAACGGCGAGCGCTTCCTCGCGGGTCGGCAGCTCGCGCCGAAGCCCCTTGTCCACCAGCGTGTTCAGCAGGTCCATGAGGTCCGATCCTGTCCTACGGGACCGCCCCGGGCCAAGGAGAGTTTGCACAACGGAGACGGTTCACCGTGTGGGTATTGCCACACCTCGGGTGGCCGGTCGTACCGCTAGGGTCTGTCCGCTACCTACAAAAGCACCGGAGGACCCATGGCGTTCGGCTGGATCGACGACCAGGCCGAGGCGCGCCGCCGCGCCGGACTCGTACGGACCCTGCGCCCGCGGCCCGCCGACTCGCCGCTGCTGGACCTGGCGAGCAACGACTACCTGGGTCTCGCCCACCACCCCGAGGTCACCGAGGGGGCGGCCCGGGCCGCCCGGACCTGGGGCGGCGGGTCCACCGGCTCCCGGCTCGTCACCGGCACCACCGAGCTGCACACCGAGCTGGAGCGCGAGCTGGCCGCGTTCTGCGGATCCGAGGCGGCGCTGGTCTTCTCCTCCGGCTACGCCGCGAACCTGGCCGCGGTCACGGCGCTCGGCCCGCACGGCTCACTGATCGTCTCCGACGCGGGCAACCACGCCTCGCTCATCGACGGCTGCCGGCTCGCCCGGGGCAGCAGGCAGGTCGTCGGGCACGCCGACCCGGAGGCCGTGCGCAAGGTGCTGGGTACGCACGAGGGTGAGGCCATCGTCGTCTCCGACACGGTGTTCTCCGTGGACGGCGACGCGGCACCGCTGGCCGCGCTGGCCGAGGCCTGCCGGGAGCACGGCGCCGGGCTGGTGGTGGACGACGCGCACGGGCTCGGGGTGCTGGGCGAGGGGGGCCGGGGCGCGCCGTACGCGGCCGGGCTCGCGGGCGCCGCGGACGTGGTGGTCACGGCCACCCTGTCCAAGTCGCTGGGCAGTCAGGGCGGGGTGGTGCTGGGACCGGCGCGGGTGATCGACCACCTGGTCAACGCTGCCCGGACCTTCATCTTCGACACGGGCCTGGCCCCGGCGGCGGCCGGTGCGGCCCTGTCGGCGCTGCGGCTGCTCGTGCGGGAACCGCAGCGCGCGGCGCGGGCCCGGGAGGTGGCCGCGGAGCTGCACGCACGGCTGACCGCCGCGGGTCTGGAGGCGGTGCGTCCGGACGCCGCGGTGGTCTCCGTGCGGGCTCCGTCCCCGGAGCAGGCGGTGCGCTGGGCGGCCGACTGCCGTACGGCAGGGCTGGCCGTGGGCTGCTTCCGTCCTCCTTCCGTGCCCGACGGCGTCTCACGGCTGAGGCTGACCGCCCGCGCGGACCTGTCCGGGGCAGAGATCGAACGCGCTGTACGGGTCATCGGCGAAACGCGACCATGAGTCGGCGTGACACGGCCGTGCTTCACCCGAAACTGATGACATGTGACCGGTTTTGATCGGATGACGGTTCGAGTCGCGGTTCAGATGGTGGTGACGAACTCAGCCCAGCTGCCGGCGGAGAAGAGCAGCGCGGGTCCGGCCGGGCTCTTGGAGTCGCGTACGGCGAGCAGTCCGGCCCAGGGGCCGGAGCGCGGCCGTGCCGTCTCCACGCAGTTGTTGGCTCCCGTGCTGTAGCTGCTGCGCAGCCAGCGCACGTCGTGCAGGTCGGTACTGGCAGGGACGTTCCGAGGCAGTGCTGACATGGGGGGCGTGCCTCCTTACGCGCCGTCGCCTATCCCGGCGATGTAGTCCAACGAGTCCTCGGGGGAAAGGGCGTGGAACTGAAGAGTGGCGAAGGCCTCGGAGTAGGCCATGAGGTCTTCTTTCCGCTCCAGGTAGAGGCTACTCGTCAACTGGTCGAGAACAACCACGTCCAGATCAGAAGTGCTCGGAAATGAGAAAATAACGAAAGGCCCGGTGAGGCCCACATGGGCTCCGGCCCCGAATGGCAGTACCTGCAGCCGCACTTGGGGCAGCCGGGCGGCCTCCATCAGCCGGGCCAGCTGCCGGGTCATCACCTCGGGGCCGCCGACCTCGCGCCGCAGCACCGCCTCGTCCAGCACCGCGCACAGCTCCAGCGGCGGCTGTGAACGCAGCACGTCCTGCCTGGCCAGCCGCACCTCCACCAGCGCGTCCAGGCGCTCCTCGTCCAGTCCGTGCACGGCCGCCCGGGTCACCGCGCGGGCGTACTCCGGGGTCTGGAGCAGACCCGGCACCACCGTGGTCTCCAGGGTGCGCATCGCGCTGGCCTGCGACTCCAGGCTGATGAAATCCCGGTACGTGGGCGGCAGTACCCCGCGGTAGGCGTGCCACCAGCGGTGCCGGTCGCCCGCCTCCTCGGTGCCGACCAGCATCAGCAGTAACTCGCGCAGATGCCCGTCCCGCACCCCGTAGGCGTCCAGCAGCGAACGCAGATCGGCTGGTTTCACCCCGCTGGCACCGGTCTCGATACGGCTCACCTTCGACTGGTGCCAGCCGACCAGCCGAGCCGCCTCACCGCTCGTGAGCCCAGCACCGGTCCGCAGCATGCGCAGTTCGGCGCCCAATTTACGGCGCCGCACCGCCGGCCCGTTCTGCATGGGCTTCTCCTTACTCCTTCTGGACGGCCCAAATACGGTCTCGCGTCGCAGAGTTCACCGCATTGGGCGACAGATATATGCATATCTTGGTGGATCGCTCCCCGTGACCGGCCCGGTGATGGCAGGCTGACGAACAAGCACCAGTCCGGGACCGTACTCGAACCATCCGCTCCTTGTCGGTGCGATCCCGCGGGAAAGGGACGGCGTCGCCATGGCAGACCATCTGGAAGCATCCGTCACTCTGCCGAGCGATCCCGCCTCGGTCTCCGCGGCCCGCTCGTACGTCGTGGGCACCCTGGCGGAATGGGGCCTGCCCTCGGACACCGAAGCAGCCGACACCGTGCGGCTCATCATCTCCGAACTCGCCACGAACGCCGTACAGCACACCTTCGGTCAGTCACCCACCTTCACGGTCGACATCGCGCTGCACCATGACGAACACCTGCGCATCGGCGTCACGGACAGTCATCCCCGCTTCCCGAAGAGACTGCCTGCCGCCGTCCAGCAGGACAACGGCCGCGGCATGGTCATCATCCGCTGGCTCACCGCCGAGTGCGGCGGAAAGCTCCGCATCCGCCCCACCCGCGAGGGCGGCAAGACGGTCTTCATCGAACTTCCCTGGGCGGTGCCGACGGGCTAGCGTCCCGCCCGTCCGAAAGCACCCCGCAGCAGCGCCCGGAACGCGGCCGCCGCCGGGGACGTCTCGTCCGCGCGATGGGCCACCGAGATCGTCCGGTGCAGCCGGCCCGCCTCCAGAGGACGTACGCCGACCGGTGTGGCCGCTGTGCGGGCCACCATCTCCGGTACGACGGCCACCCCGAGCCCCGCGCTGACGAGCGCGCACACCACCGCGTACCCCGGTGTCGGCACCAGCAGCGCCGGTGCGGCGCCCGCCCGGGCGAGCAGCGCCTCGATGTCCCGCCGGGCCGGATGGTGCGGCGCCATGCTGATCAGCGGCTGCCCGGCCAGTTCCGCCAGCGGCAGCCGGGAGGCCGCACTGCTCAGGGCGTGTCCGGGGGCGGTCACCAGCACCAGCTCCTCCACCAGCACCGGCTCCAGCCGTACCGACGAGGGCACGGGTGCGGGCTCGGCCGGGTGGTAGGTGTGGGTCAGCGCCACGTCCACCTCGCCGGCCGCCACCGCCATGACCCCGGACGGCGGGTCGTAGTCGGCGACCGACAGCGTCACGTCGGGATGGGCCCGGCGGAACGCGCTCAGCGCGGGCGGCAGCAGATGGACGCCCGCGGTGGGGAAGGTACCGAGCCGCAGGGTGCCGCCGCTGAGACCGGTCAGCCGGGCCAGTTCGTGCCGGGCCTGATCCAGCTCGTCCAGCACCCGCCGGGCCCGCGCCACCAGCATCTCGCCCGCCTCGGTCAGCCGGGCACCGCGGTGGTGGCGGACCAGCAGCGCCGTGCCCGCCTCCCGCTCCAGCTTGGCCAGCTGCTGGGAGAGCGCGGGCGGGGTGTAGCCGAGCCGGTCGGCGGCCCGGGTGATCGAGCCGGCCTCCGCGACCGCCACGAGCGCGGCCAGCCGGGTGGGGTCGTACATGGGTTTAGCCTAAAGCAACGCTTAAGGCTCACGGTGCAGATTCCAAATACCTGCTGAAGGCTTCGGTGGGGCACGCTGGCGGCATGGACGGACAGCTCATCGCCTTCACCGGGATCGCCGCGGGCCTGGTGGCCATGCCCGGCGCCGACTTCACCGTGGTCGTCCGCAACGCGCTCGTCTCGCGCCGGGCCGGCGCGGTCTGCGGGCTCGGTATCGCGGGCGGGCTGCTGGTGCACGCCACCCTGGCGGTGGTCGGCGTCGCGGCCGTGCTGGTGGCCGTGCCCGCGCTGTTCCGGACGCTGCAGCTGCTGGGCGGCGCGTATGTGCTCTACCTCGGCGTGCGCACGCTGGCATCACTGCGGCGGGCCGCCCAGGGCCCCGGGGAGCCGGTGGCCGAGGCCGCGCACCCGCTGCGGCAGGGCTTCGTCACCAACGTCCTCAACCCCAAGGCCTCGCTGACCTTCCTCAGCCTGCTGCCGCAGTTCGTGCCGGCCGGGAGCCACGCGCTGCCCAGGACACTGCTGCTCGCGCTGATCGTGTTCACGCTGGCGTTCGTGTGGTTCCAGGCGGTCGCCCTGCTCGTGGACCGGCTGGGCCGATGGCTGCGCCGGCCCCGGGCCGCCCGTGGGCTCCAGGCGGGCACCGGGGTGGCGCTGACGGTCCTGGGAGCGGCCCTGCTGCTGGAGCCGCTCCTGGCCTGACGGCAGGTCAGCTGACCCGGCCGTACCAGACGCTCTTGGTCCAGATCTTCTGGAGCCGCACCACGTCCCCGGTCCTCGGCGCGTGCCAGATGTTGTTGTGGCCGGCGTAGATGCCGACGTGGTAGACGTTCGAGCCGTAGTGGAAGAACACCAGGTCACCGGCCTTGCGGCTGCCGGCGGAGATGTGGTGGGTCTTGTTGTACTGCGCGGCGGCGGTGCGCGGCAGGGTCTTGCCCGCCTTCTTGAACGAGTAGAGCGTCAGCCCCGAGCAGTCGAAGCGGCGCGGCCCGGTGGCCCCGTACTGGTACGGGGAGCCCTTCTTGGAGGCCGCGATCTGCAGCGCCCTCGTCGCGAGGCTCGCGGCCGAGGCGTCGGTGGCGAGACCCGGGACCACGATCGAGCCGCCGACGGCGGCAAGGGTGAGGGCCGAGGCCGTGCCGGCCCGGGCCATGAGCGACGGGACACGATTGAGCGCAGTCATGCGCAACCCTTCGTCAGCCGCCTGTGAAGGATGACCTGTCGGATTCGGGCTGGCGAAGTTGCCCGGCCGCGTTGCCGCGGCTTCACCCCAAGGGCTGCTCGGAACCTCCGGCCGTCTGCCCGTGACGCACAGACGAACATCCGCTCCGGCGACCCGCCTTGCTCGGGTCCTCCACTCCTGCCGATCCACTCCTGTCGACCCGTCATCCGGGCGGCGGCAGGACTCGGCGTCCACCCGGATCGCCCCGCCGCCGTGGCGGGGGCTTGTCGTCAGTCAGGGATCTTCACCCACGACAGTCGGAAAATCCCAACGGAACCGTGGATTTGTGGCGTTACTCACCACTCACCCGTTCGGGTGGACAGTACTGCGTTCGAGGCATCGTCAAATTCCTTACGTAGCCTCCGACCTGGGGCGATGCGTATTCGCGTGATCTCCGCACCGGCACCGTGCGCACGTAGGAAAAACCGGAAAACGACCTGGTCGTACGCCGGTCGGGGGTACGTCGTTCGGACCGTTTCGCGTCGGGCCTGAACGGCAAGTGTCGACACCGCGGTCCCGTCGGGCCGCCGCGGCGTCCGGATCAGCCGACGCCGTCGGGCGGGAGCGCGACGCGCGCAGTGCGGCGCTCACCGTCCAGCACCCGCAACGCCCGTGCCAGCGTGTCCCCGTGCAGCTCCGCCTCGCCCCGCTGGTGCATCAGCGCGAGGGCGTCGCGCAGCTCTGCGGCCTTGCGGACCAGGGCCTGGGCCGCGCGCAGACCGCGGTAGGTGTCTCCGCCGCCGGCGGGATTGATCCTGCCCAGCAGGTCCGCCGTCTCCAGGTACCGGTCGATCAGATCGCCCTCGGCGCGCGTCAGCGCGGGCAGTGGCGGCAGTTCCGGAAGCATCGCCGGCTCACCTCGCGTCCGGTGCGCCGGGCATGCTCCGCCGGCTGGGCACGATGCCGTCCACCAGGCCGTAGGCGAGGGCCGCCGGGGCGTCCAGCACCGTGTCCCGTTCCAGGTCCGCGTGCACCTGCTCCGCCGTGCGCCCGGTGTGCCGCACGAGCATCTCCTCCGTCAGCGCCCGCATCCGGGCCAACTCCTCGGCCTGGATGAGGAGGTCGCTGGGCTGGCCCTGGACCGGCTCGGCCAGCTGGGGCTGCTCGAGCACCATGCGCGCGCCGGGCAGGGCGAACCGCTTGCCCGGGGTGCCGGCCGCGAGCAGCAGCGCGGCGTAGGAGGCCGCCTGGCCCAGGCAGTAGGTCGCCACGTCGCAACTGACGTAGCGCAGCGTGTCGTAGATCGCGGTCATCGCCTGGAAGGTGCCGCCGGGGGAGTTGATGTAGAGCGTGATGTCCCGCTCGGGGGCCGCGTGTTCGAGGTACATGAACTGGGCCATCACGTCGTTGGCCGCCGTGTCGTCGAGCGGGGTGCCGAGGAAGACGATCCGGTCCTCGAAGAGCTTGCCGTAGGGATCGAGCGTGCGTGCGCCGCTGCTGGTGCGCTCGGTGAATTCCGGCAGGACGTAACGGGCGGATGCACTGAACATGGACATACCCCTCCTCGTGGGCGCGGCCTGGCGCGGCCCGCCCTCTGTAAAAAATGTACAGGATGTACGTGACGTTAGAATGGGGTCATGGCCTACGAGATTCCGGTGACGCAAGCCAGGGCTGAACTCGCCGACCTGATCAACCGGGTGGTGTACGGCGGCGAGCGCGTCGTCGTGACCCGGCATGGAAAGCCGCTGGTCGCGCTGGTCTCGGCCGCCGATCTGGAGCGGCTGGACCAGCTCGGCGAAGAGCCGGCCGAGGAGCGGGTCGTCACCTCGGTCTCGAGCATCCGCGAGGCCGGTTCCGCCTCGCGCGAACAGCAGCGGTTCGGGATCGCCGCCGAGCATCGGGGTCCCGGCGTGTCCTGACGCGCGCGGGTATCGCGGGTCCCATTGCGCGGTCATTGCCGGATCAAGGTCTGGTTTAACGTCGTTGAAACTCCGGCGAACTAACCTGCCGATCCACGCCATCAGGGGTTTTTCCGCCCGGATTGAGACGATCCGGGGATTTGTCTGTGTGTTACACCTATCCCGTCGTGATGGCAGCGGCAACCGGACCCCGCACGGTCCGGAGCAAGGACTGTGAGGTGGGACGTGCAACTGACCCCGCACGAGCAAGAGCGACTGCTGATCCATGTGGCGGCCGACGTGGCCGAGAAGCGCCGGGCCCGCGGGCTCAGGCTCAACCACCCGGAGGCGGTCGCCCTCATCACGTCGCACATCCTCGAGGGCGCGCGGGACGGCCGTACGGTCGCCGAGCTGATGTCCTCCGGCCGCAAGCTCCTCACCAGGGACGACGTCATGGACGGCATCGCGGAGATGATCCACGACGTCCAGGTGGAGGCCACCTTCCCGGACGGCACCAAGCTCGTCACCGTCCACGAGCCGATCATCTGAGGGGGCCGCGATGATTCCCGGAGAGGTCCTGTTCGCGGACGACCCCGTCGTCTTCAACGCCGGTCGTGAGATCACCCGGCTGACCGTGCTCAACTCCGCCGACCGGCCCGTCCAGGTCGGTTCCCACTACCACTTCGCCGAGGCCAACCCCGGCCTGGAGTTCGACCGTGCCGCGGCACGCGGCAAGCGGCTCAACGTCGCGGCCGGCACCGCCGTGCGCTTCGAGCCCGGGATCCCCGTCGACGTCGAACTCGTCCCCCTCGCCGGCGCCCGCGTCGTGCCCGGGCTGCGCGGGGAGACCGGAGGTGCCCTCGATGCCTGAGATCGCACGCGGCGCCTACGCCGACCTCTTCGGACCCACCGCCGGGGACCGCATCCGGCTCGCCGACACCGACCTGCTCATCGAGATCGAGGAGGACCGCTCCGGCGGCCCCGCAAGCTCCGGGGACGAGGCGGTCTTCGGCGGCGGCAAGGTCATCCGCGAGTCCATGGGGCAGTCCCGGGCCACCCGCGCCGACGGCACCCCCGACACCGTGATCACCGGGGCCGTCATCGTCGACCACTGGGGGATCGTCAAGGCCGACGTCGGCATCCGCGACGGCCGGATCACCGCGATCGGCAAGGCCGGCAACCCCGACACGATGGACGGCGTCCATCCCGACCTGGTCATCGGCCCCGAGACCGAGATCATCGCGGGCAACGGCCGGATCCTGACCGCCGGTGCCATCGACGCGCACGTCCACTTCATCTGCCCCCAGGTCGCCGACGAGGCGCTGGCCTCCGGCATCACCACCCTGGTCGGCGGCGGCACCGGTCCGGCCGAGGGCTCCAAGGCGACCACCGTCACGCCCGGCCCCTGGCATCTCGCCCGGATGTTCGAGGCGATGGAGGCCTACCCGGTCAACGTCGGCTTCCTCGGCAAGGGCAACACCGTCTCCCACGAGGCGATGCTCTCCCAGATCCGCGGCGGCGCGGCCGGCCTGAAGCTGCACGAGGACTGGGGCTCCACCCCCGCCGTCATCGACGCCGCGCTCACCGTGGCGGACCGGACCGGCATCCAGGTCGCCATCCACACGGACACGCTCAACGAGGCCGGATTCGTCGGTGACACCCTCGCCGCGATCGCGGGCCGGGGCATCCACTCGTACCACACCGAGGGCGCGGGCGGCGGGCACGCGCCCGACATCATGACCGTGGTCTCGCAGTCCAACGTGCTGCCCAGCTCCACCAACCCGACCCGGCCGTACACCGTCAACACCGCCGAGGAACACCTCGACATGCTGATGGTGTGCCACCACCTGAACCCGGCGGTCCCCGAGGACCTGGCCTTCGCCGAGTCCCGGATCCGGCCCTCCACCATCGGCGCGGAGGACGTGCTGCACGACCTCGGCGCGATCTCGATCATCTCCTCCGACTCCCAGGCGATGGGGCGCGTCGGCGAGGTGATCCTGCGTACCTGGCAGACGGCGCATGTCATGAAGCGGCGGCGCGGCGCGCTGCCGGGCGACGGGCACGCCGACAACCGGCGGGTACGGCGGTACGTCGCGAAGTACACGATCAACCCCGCGCTCGCCCAGGGGCTGTCCGCCGAGATCGGCTCCGTCGAGACCGGCAAGCTTGCCGATCTCGTGCTGTGGGAGCCCGCGTTCTTCGGCGTCAAGCCGCTCCTCGTGCTCAAGGGCGGACAGATCGCGTACGCGCAGATGGGCGATGCCAACGCCTCCATCCCCACCCCGCAGCCGATCCTGCCGCGCCCGATGTACGGCGCGATCGGCCGCGCCCCGGCCGCCAACTCGGTGAACTTCGCCGCCCCGTTGGCGATCGAGGACGGGCTGCCGGACCGGCTGGGGCTCGGCAAGCGGTTCGTGGCGATCGAGTCCACGCGGCAGGTCACCAAGGCCGACATGCGTGAGAACGACGCCCGGCCCGACGTCCGGATCGACCCCGACAGTTTCGCCGTGCACATCGACGGCGAGCTGGTGGAGGCGACCGCGGCCGCCGAACTGCCCATGGCCCAGCGCTACTTCCTGTTCTGATGAGCAGGGCAGCACTCCTCGTCCTGGCCGACGGCCGCTTTCCCGCCGGAGGGCACGCGCACTCCGGCGGGGCGGAGGCCGCCGTCAAGGCGGGCCGCATCACCGGTGCCGCGAGCCTGGAGGACTTCTGCCGGGGCCGGCTGCACACCGCCGGGCTGGTCGCGGGCGCCCTCGCGGCGGCTGCCGTACTCGGCGTGGAGCCTCGCGAGCTGGACGCGGCGGCGGACGCCCGCACGCCGTCCCCCGCCCTGCGGACCGCCGCGCGCCGGCTCGGCCGGCAGCTGCTGCGGGCCGCGCGCGCGGCCTGGACGTCGGCCGAACTCGACGCGCTGGCACGGGAGTTCCCGAGGGGAGCCCATCAGCCGGTGGTGCTCGGGCTGGCCGCGCGCGCGGCCGGACTGGGTCCGGACGACGCGGCGTACTGCGCGGCGTACGAGAGCGTGAGCGGGCCGGCGACGGCGACCGTGCGGCTGCTGAGCCTGGACCCGTTCGACGCGACGGGTGCCCTGGCCCGGCTGGCCCCCGAGCTGGACCACGTCGCGGACGCGGCGGTGGAGGCGGCGAGGCGGGTGGCCGACCAGGGTGTCGATGCCCTGCCCGCGGCTTCGGCACCGCTGCTGGAGGTCATGGCGGAGGCACACGCCGCCTGGCCGGTGCGGCTGTTCGCGTCATGACCGCCCCCGCCCACCACCCCACTCGCCCGGCCGGGAAGTGACCGCCCCGGTCCTCTCCCGGCCGCCCACCTGGCCGCCCCGCCCGGCCTCGCGCACCACAGGAGCCGTACCCATGCACCTCGACCACTCCCACTCCGGTGCCGCCGCCGTCAGCGCGGACGCGCACCGGCCCGACGGCTCGCGGCGCGCACTGCGCATCGGGCTCGGCGGACCCGTCGGATCCGGGAAGACCGCCACCGTCGCCGCGCTGTGCCGGGCACTGCGCGACGAGTTGTCCCTCGCCGTCGTCACCAACGACATCTACACCCGCGAGGACGCCGAGTTCCTGCTCCGCGAGGCCGTGCTGCCGCCCGAGCGGATCACCGCCGTGGAGACCGGCGCCTGTCCGCACACCGCGATCCGCGACGACATCTCCGCCAACCTCGAGGCCGTGGAGGACCTGGAGGACGAGGTCGGTCCGCTGCACCTGATCCTCGTCGAGTCCGGCGGGGACAACCTCACCGCGACCTTCTCCAAGGGGCTCGTGGACGCGCAGATCTTCGTGATCGACGTGGCCGGCGGCGACGACATCCCGCGCAAGGGCGGCCCGGGCGTCACCACCGCCGACCTGCTCGTGGTCAACAAGACCGACCTCGCGCCGTACGTCGGCTCCGACCTCGAGCGGATGGCCGCCGACGCCGAGGCGCAGCGGGCCGGGCTCCCGGTCGTCTTCCAGTCGTTGCGCGAGGAGGGCGGGGTCGCCGGCGTGGCCGCCTGGGTGCGCGAGCGGCTCGCCGCGTGGACGGCGTGACCGCCACCGGCGTCCGGGCGCACGCGAAGATCGTCGCCCGCGCCGACGGACGCGGCGGAACCGTCCTGCCCGTGCTGGACGGCGACGGCCCGCTGGCCCTGCGCCGCACCCGGGCCGCTGGCGCCGGGGCCAGGGTGATGGTCGTCGGCGCGATGAGCGGCCCGCTCGGCGGCGACCGCTTCACGCTCACGGCGAGCGTGGCGGAAGGCGCCCGGCTGCACGTCGGCTCGGCCGCCGCCACCATCGCGCTGCCCGGCCAGACCAAGCGCGAGGCCGGTTACGACGTCCGGCTCGACGTGGCCGACGGCGCCGAACTGCACTGGCTGCCCGAGCAGTTGATCTCGGCCGCCGGCAGCGACCTGTACGTCACCACCCGCGCCGAACTCGCCGCCGGCGCCCGGCTCGTGCTGCGCGAGGAGCAGGTGCTGGGCCGGGCGGGGGAGCAGCCCGGGCGGCTCACCAGCCGGCTGACGGTGCGCATCGCGGGCCGGACCGTCCTGGACCAGGAACTGTCCTGCGGCCCCGGCGCCCCGGGCGGCTGGGACGGCCCGGCCGTGCTGGCGGGACACCGGGCGGTGGGCCAACTCGTGGTCGTACGCCCCGAGTTCGCGAACAGACCGCCGGGAGCGCGGGCCCTGGGGGAGTGCGCTGCCGTGATACCGCTGGCGGGCCCCGCGGCTCTGGTCAGCGCGGTGGCGCCCGACGCGCTGCGGCTGAGGCGGCTGCTGGACGAGGCTCGGGTACTGCTCGCCGAGTGAGGTGAGTACCGGTCACCGGGACATGATCAACCGGTTATCGGATTGGTAAAGATGGGTGACACCCCCTGTTCTCAGGAGGCTCACAGCCGAGAGGATCCCCGCCTGACCACTCGCAGCGATGCATATGTAGGGGGAGGGGCCCTCTTGAGGGAGAACAGACCGAAGAGCCGCCTGATGGCGCTCGGTTCGGCCGGAGCACTCGTCACCGCCACCCTGATCGCCGGCGCGGTGTCCGCGCCCGCGGCCAGCGCCGCCGGCCGGCCCGGCCAGGACCGGGAGGCCAAGGGAGCCGAGATCGCGGCCGCCCGCGCCGCCGAGAAGGGCATCAACTGGCAGGACTGCCCCGCCGACTGGGGCTTTGCCAAGCCCATCCAGTGCGGCTGGGTCAGCGTGCCGCTCGACTACGCCCACCCGTACGGCAAGCAGATCAAGCTCGCCGTCGACCGCATCGGCAACACCGGCACCAAGGCCGAGCGCCAGGGCGCGCTCGTCTACAACCCGGGCGGCCCCGGCGGCTCCGGGATGCGCTTCCCGACCCGCGTCGTCAACAAGAATCCCGTCTGGGCGAACGTCGCCAAGGCCTACGACTTCGTCGGCTTCGACCCGCGCGGCGTCGGCCACTCGGCGCCCATCTCCTGCGAGGACCCGCAGGAGTTCGTGAAGGCCCCGAAGGCGGACCCGGTCCCCGGCAGCGAGGCGGACAAGCTGGCCCAGCGCAAGCTGGCCCGGCAGTACGCGGACGGCTGCCTGGAGCGCACCGGACGGGCGATGCTCCAGCAGATGACCACGCCCAACACCGCCCGCGACCTGGACGTCATCCGCGCGGCCCTGGGCGAGAAGAAGCTCAACTACCTCGGTGTCTCCTACGGCACCTACCTCGGCGCCGTCTACGGCACGCTCTTCCCGGGCCACCTGCGCCGGATGATCGTCGACAGCGTGGTCGACCCGGCCCGCGAGAACATCTGGTACCAGGCCAACCTGAACCAGGACGTGGCCTTCGAGGGCCGCTGGAAGGACTGGGAGGACTGGGTCGCCGCGAACGACGCCGCCTTCCGCCTCGGCACCACCCGCGCCGCCGTCCAGGACAAGTGGCTCCAGCTGCGCGCCACGGCCAAGAAGAACCCGATCGGCGGGGTCGTCGGCCCGGCCGAGCTGATCTCCTTCTTCCAGAGCGCTCCGTACTACGACTCGTCGTGGGTGCCGGTCGCCACGGTGTTCAGCAAGTACTTCGCCGGTGACACGAAGGCGCTCGTCGACGCCGCCGGCCCCAACCTGTCGAACACGGCCGGCAACATCAGCGCCGAGAACGGCAACGCCGTCTACACGGCCGTCGAGTGCACCGACGCCAAGTGGCCGACCAGTTGGCACAAGTGGGACCGGGACAACACCCGGCTCAACAAGGACTACCCGTTCATGACCTGGGCGAACGCCTGGATGAACCTGCCCTGCGCCACCTGGCCGGTCAAGCAGCAGACCCCGGTCGACGTGCGTACCGGCAAGGGCCTGCCGCAGGTGCTGATCGTGCAGTCCACCCGGGACGCCGCGACCCCGTACCCGGGCGCCGTCGACCTGCACAAGCGCTTCAGGGACTCCCGCCTGATCACCGAGAAGGACGCGGGCTCCCACGGGGTGACCGGCCTGGTCAACCCCTGCATCAACCAGCGCGTCGACGCCTACCTGATCGACGGCAGGCTGGACGGCGAGGACGTGACCTGCGGCCCGCACGCCACGCCCAAGCCGTAACCGGGACGTACTCTGACGAGGGGCGGCCGGACCTTCCGGCCGCCCCTCGCTCATGCCGCGAACCAGGCGTCCTCGGCCGCGTAGTCGAAGAGGTCCGGGTACCTGTCGGCGAAGTGCGGGAAGCACTCCCGCCAGTCCCGCTCGGCGAGCGCCTCCGTCAGCCACGCCACCGTCTCCGGCAGGCTCCCGGCGTACGACACCACCGGTTGGTAGCCCAACTCCCGCTTCGCGGCGGACATGTCGAAGACGACCGGCAGCGGAATCGACCACGGCGTCCCGCCGACGGAGCCCTCGGGCGCGCCGTCGAGGAACGACGTCTGCGTCTCCACGCCCATCACCGCGTCGATCGCCGCGCCGATCTCGGCCGCCGTCGGCGTCTCGTCGTCACAGGCGTTCAGCACCCGGGTACCGGGCCGGGCCGCCGCCAGCCGCGCCAGTTCCGCGATGTTCCGGGCGCTCGACGGATGGAACAGGCTCCGGCCCTTGTACGCCAGCACCCGCCTGCGCCTGCCGTCCAGGTTCCGCTTCACGAAGTACAGCTCACGGGGCAGCGGGCTGTACGGCCCGTGCACCGCGGCCGGCCGCAGCACGGTGACCGGGAACTCATCGGCCACGGTGCGCAGTTCACGCTCCAGCGCGGCCTTGTTGGTGCTGTACGACGTCTCGCCCGGGGCGATGGTCTGCTGGGCCTCCTGGACCGGCACCGGAAAGGCCGGAAAGCCGTCCGGCTCGCCCAGCGTGTCGAAATTCCGTCCGGACCCGTCCTCGTACACGGACACGGTGGAGATCACCACCGCCGAGCCCACCCGGCCCGCGAGGGACGTCAACTGCCGGGCGTGCCGGGCGTCGTAGGCGACCACGTCGACCAGCACGTCACAGTCGTCGCCGACGAGCGCCGCCAGAGCCGTGTCGTCGGAGCGGTCCAGCCGGGCCGTCCGTACCCCCTCGTCCCACCCTGCGTCCCTGCCGCCGCCCCGCGAGGCGGCCGTCACCTCCCAGCCGTCCCGCGCCAGCGCGTCCACCACCGGACGGCCGATCTGTCCGCTTGCCCCGATCACCACAGCTTTCTTCATACGGCGAGCCTAGGCGCGGGGGCCGCGCGGGGCCCGGACGTTCTGCCGTCGGCAGAGGAGTGTTCGGCCATGTGTTCAACTGAGCGGCGCCCGCGGGAACCTGCGCTCCTTCTCGCCCTTCTCCGCGGCCTGCCGCTCCTTGACGACGGCCGCGTACTCGTCGACGTACTCCTGCTCGGAGAGCGTCAGGATGGCGTACATGATCTCGTCGGTGACGGCCCGCAGGATCGCCCTCTCCTGCTCCATACCGGCATATCGGGAGAAGTCGAGGGGCTTGCCGAAGCGGATGGTGACGGGGTGGATGTTCGGGACGACCTTGCCGGGCGGCTGGGCCTCGAAGGTGCCGATCATCGCGCACGGCACCACCGGCACCCCGGCCCTCAGCGCCATGACGGCCACGCCGACCTTGCCCTTGTAGAGCCTGCCGTCGTGCGAGCGGGTGCCCTCCGGGTAGATGCCGAGCAGCTCGCCCCTGCCCAGCACCCCGAGCCCCTCCCGGATCGCCGCCTGGCCGGCGTCCTTGCCCGAGCGGTCCACCGGGATCTGCCCGGCGCTGCGGAAGAAGAACGCGGTGAGCCGGCCCTTGAGCCCCGGCCCGGTGAAGTACTCCGCCTTGGCGAGGAACGTGATCCGGCGCCCCAGCATCGTCGGCATCAGGAAGTGGTCGGAGAACGACAGATGGTTCCCGGCGACGATCGCGGGTCCCGAGTCCGGCACATTCTCCAGGCCCTCGATCCGGGGCCGGAAGACCAGTCTCAGCAGGGGGCCCAGCAACACGTACTTGAGCAGGTAGTAGAACACGGCTCGCCCCTCACTCCGCCGGGCCCGGCGGTACACCGATGTCGTCCGGTCATGATCGCGGAGCCGGCCCGCGTACGTCTGCAGTCGAGCCAATACGTAACCGCCTCACACTCCCCTCATACCCGCCAGGGCCGGCCGGCCTCGCTCACCCGCGCGGCGGCTCCCCGACGGCCGCCCGCCGCTGCCGCTCGTACGCTGATCCCGATGATCAGCACCGGACGGCACGCCCCGCACCCGCCCCCGTGGCGGCGCTGCGTGCTGCTCGTGCTGGCCTTGTTCGTGGGGCTGTTGGGCGTGCACGCGCTGGGGTCCGGCGGGGCCCCGGGACGCACGGAGCACGCCCGCGCCGCACACCCCCTCGCCCTGACCGCGCAGGACGGCTGTCCGGGCGGTGACAGGCACCGCGGCGGTGGCCGGCGGCAGCACGCCGACGCCGCGTGTGCGTCGGGCGTGGTGACCGGCGGTCTCCAGCTGCCGGCACTGCTCCCCGACCCGGTGGCCGCCAACGCCCCGGACACCTGCCCGCGCTCCCGTGCGGCCACGGGACTGGACGGCGCCCGCGCCCCTCCATCCCCGGCCGGACTCCACGTCCTGCGGACCTAGGCCCCCCGGCCGCGCCCGCCCCTTCGGGGATACCCCGCGGCCGTGCTCACGCGTGCCCGAAATCCCTTGAGAAACACAGGAGTTCCCGCATGACCACTCGTACTTCGACGCGTTGTGCCGCCCTGGCCGCGCTCGCCGTGACCGCCGTCCTCGTCCTCGCCGCCTGCGGTGGAGGCGGTGACGCCAGCGGCCATGCCGGCCCCGGCACCTCCGCCACCCCGAGCGCGTCGGCCGGCACCAAGCACAACGCCCAGGACGTCGCCTTCGCACAGGACATGATCCCGCATCACCAGCAGGCCCTGGAGATGACCCGGCTGGCGCCCGACAGGGCGTCCTCGGCCCAGGTCAAGGACCTCGCCAGCCGCATCGAGAAGGCGCAGGACCCCGAGATCCGCACGATGACCGGCTGGCTCAGAGCCTGGGGCGAGAAGGTGCCCATGGCCGGCATGGACCACTCGGGGCACTCCGGCATGCCCGGGATGTCTGGCACATCTGGAATGGTGAGCGACAGCGACATGGCCGCGCTGAAGCAGGCCCACGGCAAGGACTTCGACACCAAGTTCCTGTCCCTGATGGTCGAGCACCACCAGGGAGCCGTGGAGATGGCCGACACCGAGAGGGTCAAGGGCGCCTACGGCCCCGCCCGGCTTCTGGCGGCCACCGTCGTCGCGGGGCAGACCGCCGAGATCACGGAGATGAAGAAGCTCCTCGGCACGCACTGACGCCAGGCGGGCGGGGGCCGTGCCGGCGGCACGGCCCCCGCCGCACCCCTGGGCCCTTTGGCTCACAGGCGCACGATGACCAGCGCCGTGTCGTCGGTGGCGCCCCCCGGAGGCAGCAGTTCCAGCAGGACGGCGTCCGCGAGGCTCTCGGGGTCCTTTGGGCGATGGCGCTCGAGGGAGTCGGCGAGGCGGGCCAGACCGGTGTCGATGTCCTCGCCGCGCCGCTCGATCAGGCCGTCGGTGTAGAGGACGAGGGTGGCTCCCTCGGCGTAGGCCGTGAAGGCCTGGGGCCGCGGGATCGGGTCGGGGCGGGCGTCGAGCGGCGGGTCGGTGGCCTGGTCGAGGAACTCCACGCGGCCGTCGGCGTGGACGAGGACGGGCGGCGGGTGCCCCGCGCTGCTGTAGCTGATCACGTGGTGGTCGAAATCGATGAACGTCGAGACGGCGGTGGCCGATTCGGCGCCGTCGACCACGTGTGCGTACCGCCCGAGGACGTTCAGCGCCTCGCCCGGTCCCGAGGCGACCCGGCAGGCGGCGCTCAGCGCGCTGCGCAGCTGGCCCATGACTCCGGCGGCCTCGAGGCCGTGCCCGACCACGTCCCCCACGGCCACGCCCATGCGGTGGCCGCCCACCAGGTCGACGATGTCGTACCAGTCCCCGCACACGTTCAACGCGCCGGCCGCGGGCCGGTAGCGCACGGCGGCACGATGGCTGCCGACCTGCCGGGGGGCCGGCAGCATCGCCTTCTGCAGGGCGAGTGCCACCTCGCGCTCGCGGGCGTGGGCCTGGCGCAGCCGTTCGTTGACCTCCTGCAGTTCCCGGGCGCGCGTGTACAGCTCGGCCTCGAGGACGCGGGCCCGGCTGCCGGTGGGGCCGCCGCGGGCCCGGATCAGCTCGGTGACCTCCTCGACCCGGTGCACCAGCAGTACCACCGTGCCGTCCGGGCCGGTCACCGGCGCGTTGACCGGGCTCCAGTAGCGACCCTCCCACTCCCCGGGCCGCTCGGGGTTCTCGACGTCGTAGCGCTGCAGGGCCATGGCGTCGCGCTCGCCGGTGGCCGCGACCCGCTTCAGCGACGCGGCCAGGTTGCGCATGCCCGAGGCGCCGTCGCCCTTCGGGTTGTCCGGGAAGACGTCGAAGAGGTAGCGCCCCACCACCTGCTCACGGCTGCGCCCGGCCATGCGCAGGAACTCCCGGTTGGCGTCCACGTAGACCAGATCGGGCGTCAGCAGTGCCACCATGCCCGGCAGTGCCTGGAACACTTCCGTGTAGTCGATGGCCGTGTCGTCCATGGCCGCCACCCATCCGCCGCGATCACGCAGGCCCCGCCGCTTCCCATGCCAGCCGCTCGTCGGCCGTTTGTCAGCCGTTTTCTATGTCATACGACGTACCTGGTCGCTCCGCATGTCAGACGGGCGGATCCGTCAGGGACTGCTCGGCCCAGATGACCTTCCCTCCGGGGACGAAGCGGGTCCCCCACCGTTCGGTGAACTGCGAGACCAGCAGCAGCCCGCGGCCGCCCTCGTCCGTGGTGCGCGGATGGCGCAGATGGGGTGCGGTGGCACCGCCGTCGGAGACCTCGCAGATCAGGGCGCGCTCCCTGATCAGCCGGAGCCGGATGGGGCCGTGCGCGTGCCGGATGGCGTTGGTGACCAGTTCGCTCACGACAAGTTCGATGACGAACGCCAGCTCCTCCATGCCCCACTCCTCCAGCTGCTGGGCGGCCGCCTTGCGGGCGTCGGCGACCACGGCGGGGTCGGCGGCCAGGTCCCAGTCGGCGACCTGGCCGGCGTCCAGCAGCCTGGTGCGGGCCATCAGCAGGGCGACGTCGTCGTGCGGCCGGGCCGGGACCAGGGCGTCGATCACGGACCGGCAGCGCAGGTCCAGGGATGCGGCCTGCTTCCCGAGGGCGTGGCGCAGCCGCTCGTTGTCCGTCTCCGCGGTCGCCTCGCCGTCCTCGTGGGCCAGCAGCCCGTCGGTGTGCAGGACCAGGGTGCTGCCCTCGGGCAGGGCCAGCTCGACCGACTCGAAGGGCGGGCCGCCGACCCCGAGCGGCGGGCCCTGCGGGACGTCGACGAAGCTCACGGTGCCGTCGGGCCGGACGACGGCGGGCGCGGCATGGCCCGCCGCGGCCATCGTGCACTGCCCGTCGACGGGGTCGTAGACGACGTACACACAGACCGGCCCCGCCGCCCGGTCGCCTGCGCCCGGGGGCCGTGCGCCCTCCTCGTGGACGGTCCGCGCCACCAGGTCGTCCAGGTGCGCGAGGACCTCCTCGGGCGGCAGGTCCAGTGCCGCGAGGGTGCGTACGGCGGTGCGCAGCCGGCCCATGGCCGCGGCGGCGTCGATCCCGTGCCCCGGTACCTCGCCCACGATCAGCGCCACCCGGGCCCCGGACAGCGGGATGAGGTCGTACCAGTCGCCGCCGAGACCGGTCAGCTCGTCGGCCGGGCGGTAGCAGGCGCCCACCTCCACCGCGCCCTGCTCGGGCATCCGGTGCGGCAGCAGACTGCGCTGGAGGACCAGGGCCGCGTCCCGCTCACGGGTGTAGCGGCGGGCGTTGTCCACGCAGACCGCCGCCCGGGACACCAGGTCCTCGGCGAGACTGAGGTCGTCCGCGTCGAACGGCTCCTGACGGTGGCGCCGGAAGAAGGTCGTGACGCCCAGCGTGACGCCTCGCGCGCGGACCGGCACGATCATCACGCTGTGCAGGCCCAGCTCCAGGAAGGTCGCCTCCCGGTCGCCGGGGACGTCCGCCGCCCACTCCCGGGCCAGCGGGTCGAGCCGCTCCTCGCGCCAGGAACGGCCCGTGGTCAGACAGCGGATCGGGGGCGATCCGGCGAGGTACGTGGCGACCTCGCCGATCCCGACGACGGCCTCCGGGACCCCGGGGATCACCGACTGCTGCCCGGCCCGCCGCAGCGGCACCCCGTTCATGTCGCCGACCGGCCCCGGCTCGGGCTCCCCGCCCCGCAGCACGGACTCCAGCAGATCCACGCAGACGAAGTCGGCGAAGTCCTGCACGGCCACGTCCGCCAGTTCCTGCGCGGTCCGCGCGATGTCCAGGGTGCGTCCGATCTGTTCGCCGGCCCGGTCGAGCAGGGCGAGCCGCTGCCGGGCGCGGTGCCGTTCGGTGATGTCGACGACGGTGTAGTACACGCCCACCGGGCGGCCCCGGTCGTCGTCCAGGCGGGTGAACGACATCATGTGCGCCATCTCGCGGTGCGGCGCCGACCGCACCCGGCCCACGTGCTCGTAGCCGACCACCGGCCGCCCGGTCGCCAGCACCTGCCGCATCTGCGTCTCGATGCTCGCGGCGTCGATGCCCGGCTGGATCTGCGACAGCCGCAGTCCCAGCCGCTCTCGCGGGGGGCCGCCGCCGAACCGTTCCAGGGCCGCGTTCGACCAGACGCACCGCAGATCGGTGTCCACGATCGCTATGCCGACGGGGGAGTCGGTCACCATCTGCTCCAGCACCGCACGGCTCATGTCCCAGCCGCGTGCCCCGGACATGTCGCTGAGCAGCACCAGCCAGTGCGGTGCGCCGCCGGGTTCCACCGCGGGAGTGATCCGCACCATCACCCGCACCGGCTGCCCGTCCTTGCGCCGTGCGGTCAGCAGCCCCGCCCAGCCGCCGTCCCTGCGGCACTGCTCGGCCAGCTCGGGCACCCGCGCGGCGTCCTCGGCGGACAGCAGGCCGGTCACCCGGGTGCCCACCACCTCGGCGGCCGTGTACGTCAGCAGCCGCTGGGCATCGCGGGTCCAGCTCGTCACCACACCCTGTGCGTCGAGCAGCAGGGGCGCGGCATCGGCCACGTCGAACCGTTGCGGGGCGACATCCTGCTTCTCGTGAGTGCCCACGATCGACCTCTCTGTCGCTGAGAGTGGTCTACCCCCTATCTTCCCCCTCTTCACGCTTCGTACATCGGGCAGGGAGGGCAGGCGGGCAGGGAGGGCAAGCGGGTGGCGGCGGCAAGCGGGTGGGGGCGGCATGCGGCCGCCCCCACCGGATCAGGGGGCCAGCACCCGCTTCAGCGCCGCCAGCGCCGAGCGCAGTTCCTCCGCTGTGATGGTCAGCGGGGGCGCCAGCCGGATCGTGGATCCATGGGTGTCCTTGACCAGGACCCCCTCCCGCATCAGCCGCTCGCTGATCTCACGGCCGCTGCCGATCGCCGGATCGATGTCGACGCCCGCCCACAGGCCGCGCGCCCGGAAGCCGACCACGCCCGCGCCGACCAGCTCGGCCAGCCCGTCGCGCAGGGTTCCCCCCAGCTCGTCGGCCCGCCGCTGGAACTCGCCGGTCTGCAGCAGGCCGACCACGGCGGTGCCGACCGCCGCCGCGAGCGGGTTGCCGCCGAACGTCGAGCCGTGCTCGCCCGGGTGCAGCACGCCCAGCACCTCGCGCCGGGCCACCACCGCCGACACCGGCACGATGCCGCCGCCGAGCGCCTTGCCGAGCAGCAGCACGTCCGGCATGACGTCCTCGTGCTCGACGGCGAGGGTACGGCCCGTGCGGCCGAGGCCCGACTGGATCTCGTCCGCGATGAACAGACAGCCCTTGCGCCGGGTCAGTTCGCGCACCCCGGTGAGGTAGCCGGGAGAGGGGATGACGACGCCCGCCTCGCCCTGGATGGGCTCGATCAGCACCGCCGCCGTCGTCTCGTCGACCGCCTCCTCCAGCGCGGCCAGGTCGTCGTACGGCACGATCTTGAAGCCGGGCGTGAACGGGCCGAAGCCCGTCCGGGCGGTCTCGTCCGTGGAGAAGCTGACGATGGTCGTCGTACGGCCGTGGAAGTTCTCCGCCGCGACGACGATCGTCGCCTGCCCGTCCGGGACGCCCTTGACGTCGTACGCCCACTTGCGGGCCACCTTGATGCCGCTCTCCACGGCCTCCGCGCCGGTGTTCATCGGCAGCACCATGTCCAGCCCGGTCAGCTCCGCGAGCCGCTCGGCGAACTCGGCGAGCCGGTCGTTGTGGAAGGCGCGGGAGGTGAGCGTCAGCTGGTCCAGCTGGCGGTGCGCGGCCTCGATCAGCGCCGGGTGGCGGTGGCCGAAGTTCAGCGCCGAGTAGCCGGCGAGCATGTCCAGGTAGCGCCGGCCCTCGACGTCCTCGACCCAGGTGCCCTCGGCCCGCGCGACGACCACGGGCAGCGGGTGGTAGTTGTGCGCGAGGACCGGTTCCTCGGCGCGGATCAGGTCGGCGGACGTACGGGTGCGCGCGGATACTCGGGTGGGCGCGGTCATCAGCGGATCTCCTGGGTGCAGCACTTGATGCCACCGCCGGCCTTGTGGAACTCCGACAGGTCGACGGGGACGGGGACGTAACCGTGGCGGGTGAGGCTCTCGGCCAGCGCCTCGGCCCGGGGCGCGATGAAGACGTTCCGGCCGTCGGACACGGAGTTCAGGCCGAACGCCATCGCGTCGTCGCGGGTGGCGAGCACCGCCTCCGGGTACAGGCGGCGCAGCACCTCGCGGCTGCCCGCCGAGAACGCCTCGGGGTAGTAGCAGATGTTGTCGTCGTCGAGCACGAACAACGCCGTGTCCAGGTGGTAGAAGTACGGGTCCACCAGGGTCAGGCCGATCACCGGATGCCCGAGGAACTCCTGGGCCTCCCGGTGGGCCTCGCGGGTGGTGCGGAACCCGGTGCCGGCGAGCACGTACCGGCCGGTCCACACCAGGTCTCCCTCACCTTCGGTCACCGACTCGGGGCGGTACACGTCGTAGCCCGCGGTCTTGAACCAGGTGTCGTAGTGCACCGACTCGGGACGTCGCTCGGGTGCGTGGAACAGGGAGCCGAAGACCCGGCCGCCGACCACGAACGCCGCGTTGGCGGCGAAGACCATGTCGGGCAGGCCGGGCACCGGCTGCACCGACTCGACGCGGTGCCCGTGCGCGCGGTAGGCGCGGATCAGCGTCTGCCACTGATCCTGGGCGAGGTCCACATCGACGGGACGATCGGGATGCATCCAGGGATTGATCGCGTAACTGACGGCGAAATGTCTGGGTTCACAGACGAGAAAGCGCCGGGGGCGCGGCACACGGCTTTCGGACACAGAGGGTTTCCTCCGCTTTCCTGTGTGTCACTGAGGGGTGACACAACGGTAGGAACGGAGATCGGCGACCGACAAGCGACAAGAGCTGCGTGCATGCGCAGCATCGATGCGTTGTGAACGGCGTACACGCACGAGTGCTGCGCATACTCCAGGGTCATTCGGGGGCCGCATGGGTGGCGCCCGCCTCCGGGCTCTCCGGCAGCAGATGCGACAGCACCATCACGCTGATCGTCTTCCGGATGAACGGCTCGGTGCGGATCCGCTCCAGCACCTCCTCGAAGTGCTCCACGTCCCGCGCCCGCACATGCAGCAGCGCGTCCGCGCCGCCGGTCACCGTCATGGCCGCCGTGATCTCCGGATAGGCCTGGACGACCTCCGCCAGCCGCCGGGGCGGGGCCGCGCCCTCGCAGTACACCTCGACGTACGCCTCCGTGCGCCAGCCCAGTGCCAGGGGCTTCACCGTGGCCGTGAACCCGGTGATCACCCCGGTCTCCCGCAGCCGGTCCACGCGCCGTTTGACCGCGGTGGACGACAGCCCGATCGCAGCGCCGATCTCGGCGAAGCTGGTCCGGGCGTTCGCCATCAGCGCGGTGATGATCTTCCGGTCGAGATCGTCGAAGGAGGCGTTCCTGCTGTTCATGCGGGCACTGTAATCAGCCACGCCCGCGGCGCGGGAGCTACGACTGCGTGACGACCATGGCGAGGGTCAGCAGACCCAGCACCACCCAGCCGAACCACAGCCAGCCGTTGCTGCCGAGCGCGACCGTGTAGGCGGTCACGACGACGAGCCCGCCGACCGTGAGAACCCCCATCGCCTTGGTGGAGCCGTTCGTCGAGCCGTTCGTACCGTTCGTGGAACCGGGCATCGCGACACCCTCCTCATGGTCCGTCCTTGACCATGGTGCCCCCGATCCCGCCCGGAGGGGACGGCTCCGGCTAGCTCTCGCGTGCGTTCAGCGAGGCCAGGTAGGCGTTGTACGCCTCCAGCTCCTTGTCTCCGTCGCGATCCGCGGCCCGGTCCTTGCGCTTGGCCTGGCGCTGCTCGGAGCGGTACCACTGGAACAGCAGCGCGATCAGCACCAGAACCGACGGGATCTCGCTGAACGCCCAGGCGATGCCGCCGGCCGCGTTCTGGTCGGACAGCGCGTCGATGCCGAGCGAGGCGGCTGGGTGCTTGAAGGTCCCCACCATCGGCGTCGACGCCATCATCAGCGCGATACCGAAGAACGCGTGGAACGGCATGCCCGCGAACAGCTCCAGCATCCGCATCACGTATCCCGGCCGGTGCGGACCCGGGTCGACGCCCATGATCGGCCAGAAGAACACCATGCCCACGGCGAAGAAGTGCACCATCATCGCGATGTGCCCGGCCCGCGACCCCATCAGGAAGTCGAACAGCGGGGTGAAGTACAGGACGTACAGGCTCGCGATGAACATCGGGATCGTGAACGCCGGGTGCGTGACGATCCGCATGTACCGGCTGTGCAGCAGCGCCAGCAGCAGCTCGCGCGGGCCCTTGCGGCCCCGGCCGGCGACGGGCAGCGCGCGCAGCGCCAGGGTGACCGGGGCGCCGAGCAGGATCAGGATCGGCGACAGCATGCTGATGATCATGTGCTGCACCATGTGCACGCTGAACATGACCATGCCGTAGTCGTTCAGCTTGGTGCACATCACCAGCGCCACGGTCAGCACACCGACGACGTACGACACCGTACGGCCCATGGGCCAGGCGTCCCCGCGCCGCCGCAGCCGGACCACACCCCAGCCGTACAGCCCGAGCCCGAGCAGACAGGCGACCAGGAAGAACGGGTCGGTGGACCACTGAAGCCCCCGTCCCAGCGTGAACGGCGGCAGATCCATCATCATGCCGTGCCCGCTGTGATCCATCCGGCGGCTCCTGATTCGTGGGGGTTGTGCAAGATGTCCGCCCCAAGACTAGAACCGCCCCCGGTCACGTCCGTGACCGGGGGCGGGTTGTCATCGGGTGAACTACAGGACGCACTCCGCCTCGTCATACCGCTCCACCGGCACGGTCTTCAGCGTCTCCACCGCCTCCGCCAGCGACACCATCACGATGTCGGTGCCGCGCAGGGCGGTCATCCGGCCGAACTCGCCGCGGTGCACGGCCTCCACCGCGTGCCAGCCGAAGCGCGTGGCGAGCACCCGGTCGTACGCCGTCGGCGTGCCACCGCGCTGGACATGCCCGAGGATGACCGGCCGCGCCTCCTTGCCGAGCCGCTGCTCCAGCTCGATCGACAGCTGGCGGGCGATCCCGGCGAAGCGCTCGTGGCCGTAGACGTCCTTGCCGCCCTCGTCGAACTCCATCGTGCCCGGCTTCGGCTTGGCGCCCTCCGCCGCGACCACGATGGCGAACCGCTTGCCCGCCTCGAACCGCTCGCCGACCCTCTTCGTCAACTCCTCGATGTCGAAGGGCCGTTCCGGTACGACGACGGCGTGGGCGCCGGCCGCCATGCCGGAGTGCAGCGCGATCCAGCCGGTGTGCCGGCCCATGACCTCCACGATCAGCACCCGCTGGTGCGACTCGGCGGTGGTCTTCAGCCGGTCCAGGGCCTCGGTGGCCACGGTCACGGCCGTGTCGAAGCCGAACGTGACATCGGTGACAGCGATGTCGTTGTCGATCGTCTTGGGCACGCCCACGATCGGCAGCCCGCTGTCCGACAGCAGCCGGGCCGCCTTCAGCGTGCCCTCACCGCCGATCGGGATGATCGCGTCCAGACCGAGTTCCTCGACATGGCCCTTCGCCCGCTCCACACCGTCGCGCAGGTGCTCCGGGCGGACCCGGGAGGAGCCGAGGATGGTGCCGCCGCGCGCCAGGATGCCACCCACGGCGTCGAGGTCGAGCTTGAGGTAGTCGCACTCGAGGAGGCCTTTCCAGCCGTCCCGGAAACCGATGACCTCGTCGCCGTGGTCGGCGACGGCACGGTGCACGACGGACCGGATGACGGCGTTCAGGCCGGGGCAGTCGCCGCCGGACGTGAGGACACCAATGCGCATAGCCCGAAATACCTTCTCAACGTGGGCCGGGTAGACCGGACCACGTTGTCCGGCGGATTCCCGGCCACCCTACCGGCGTGAGGGGGTGGCTCCGTAGCGGGCGTCCGCCTGCTGGACGCGCCCGCACATGTGAGCGGACGCCCCGTCAGGCGGGCCCGTCACAAGCCTGCCGGACCACGCTGAAGAATCCCTCGAGCGCTCACGCAGGCCGCTGCGCAACGGTGCTCACGCAGGCCGCTGCGCAACGGTGCTCACGCAGGCTGCTGCGCAGCAGTGATGCGCTCGTTTCGGAGCGCCTCGTACCAGCGGTCGTCGATCGGCGGCAGGGCGTTGACGTCGAGCGCCAGCTTCAGGAGCAGGTCGGCGATCAGCGGGTTGCGGGCGAGGACCGGGCCGTGCATGTACGTGCCGAAGACCGTCCCGTTGTACGCGCCCTCCGTGCCGTCCCCGGTGCCGTTGCCCTTGCCCATGACCACCCGGGCGAAGGGGCGGGCGCCGGGGCCGAGGTGGGTGACGCCCTGGTGGTTCTCGAAGCCGGTCAGCTGGGGCAGACCGAGCTGCGGGTCGATGTCGCCGAGCACGTCACCGACGCACCGCTCGCCCTCGCCGCGCACCGAGACCACGTCGAGCAGGCCGAGGCCGGGCTCGCGCTGGCCGAGGTCGTTGATGAACTCGTGGCCGAGGATCTGGTAGCCGGCGCAGACCGAGAAGACGATCGCGCCGTTCTGCACCGCCCGCTGCAGATGGCCGTCCCGGCGCAGCCGCTCGGCCGCGAGCCGCTGCGGACGGTCCTCGCCGCCGCCGATCAGGTAGATGTCGCCGGAGGTCGGGATCGGCTGGTCGCTGCGCACGTCGAGCCGGGCCACGTCCAGGCCGCGCTGCCGGGCCCGGCGCTCCACGACGAGCGCGTTGCCCTGGTCGCCGTAGGTGCTCAGCAGGTCCGGGTAGATCCACACCAGCCGCAGTTGGTTGTCGCTCATGAGGTGATCGCCCTTCGAAGATCAGTTGCCGACACGGCGGCGCAGGTCCTGGAACGCGGTGTAGTTCGCGATGACCTCGATCCGGCCCGGCGGGCACATCTGCACGGCCTGGTCGAGGTCCTCGCAGACCTGGAAGTGCTGGTTCGCGACCTCCAGACGGACCGCGAGGTCCAGCTTCCGGTCACCGATGACGAAGATAGGGTGACCGGTCAGCTGCGTGTAGTCGACGTCCCACAGCCAGGACGTGTCGGTGCCGTCGGCCCCGCGGGCGTTCACGGACAGGATCACCGGCGTGGGCGGCGGGTCGATCAGGGAGAACGTCTCGAGCCAGCCGGCCGGGTTCTTGGCCAGCAGCAGGCGCAGGTCACGGTTCAGGAACTGCACGACATCGTACCGTCCGGCCACGGCCTGCACCTGGTACATCCGCTCCAGCGCCACCTGCGGCGGCACCCCGAAGACGGCGGCCACGGCGGCGGAGCTGGCCGCGTTCGCCTTGTTGGCGCGGCCCGGCAACTGGAGGTGGATCGGCCAGGCCGACCCGTGCGGGTCCAGCACATGGTCGCCGGACAGCGCCCAGGTCGGCTGGGGCCGGCGGAAGCCGCACTCGCCGCAGTACCACTCCTCGCCCGGGCGCTGCATCACGCCGCCGCAGGACGGGCAGGACCAGGCGTCGTCCTTCCACATCTGTCCCGCCGCGACCCAGATCACATTCGGGGAGGACGAGGCGGCCCACACCACCAGCGGGTCGTCGCAGTTGGCGACGACGACGGCCTTGGAGCCGGCGAGGCCCTCGCGCCAGTTCTCGGCGAGCATCCGGGTCTCCGCGGCGCGGTCGAGCTGGTCGCGGGAGAGGTTGAGCAGGGCGATGCACTTCGGGTCGGTGTCCCGGGCCACTCCGGCCAGGTACTTCTCGTCGACCTCGATGACACCGAACTTGGCGTCGGAGCCGCCCGCGAGCGCGGAGGTGATGCCGGCCGGCATGTTGGCGCCGAGCGCGTTCGACACGACCGGGCCCGCGGCGCGCAGCGCCTCGGCGATGAGCCGGGTGGTCGTGGTCTTGCCGTTGGTGGCGGACACCAGGACGACGTCCAGGTGCTGGGCGAGTCGCGCGAGGAGGTCGGGGTCCAGCTTCAGCGCGACCCGGCCACCGATCACCGACCCGCTGCCGCGTCCTGCGGCCCGCGATGCCGCAGCGACCGCCTTGCCCGCGGTCACGGCCAGCTTGGCCCGCGGCGTGAGCGGGTCCGAGTTGCCTGCCATCAGTTCTCGATCCTCCTTGCGTACGCGCCGCGCCTGGGGCCATCCGGCAACGTGGTGTGGACCTCAGCCTATCGAGATCCATTCGCACACCCGAATCCTGCCCATCCCTGCGCGACGGGCGTGGGTCGAACGAACCGTACCCTTGCGGCCATGCGACACGGTTCCATTCCGGGCGCCCGCGGGCGAGTCCGGCCTCTCACCCTGCACGGCGACGCGGCGCTGCGCGAGTCCTGCCGGGACGTCACGGACTTCGGTCCCGAACTGGCCGACCTCGTGGAGGACTTGTTCGCCACGATGTACGCGGCGCAGGGAGTGGGGTTGGCCGCGAATCAGATCGGGGTGCCTTTGCGGGTGTTCGTCTACGACTGTCCGGATGACGATGATGTGCGGCATCTGGGACATGTGGTGAACCCCCGCCTCGTGGAGCGGGACGGGGTCGTCGTCCGGGGCCCGGAGGGCTGCCTGTCCCTGCCCGGGCTGGAGGCCGGGACGGAGCGCTACGACCATGCGGTGGTCGAGGGCCGCACGGTGACGGGGGAGCCGGTCACCGTGCACGGCACGGGCTTCTTCGCCCGGTGCCTGCAGCACGAGTGCGACCACCTGGAGGGCAAGGTGTACGCCGACCGCCTCGCGGGGTGGCGCAAGCGCAGACTGCTGAGGCAGATCGGCCGGGCCTCATGGAGCGGCTAGGCTCTGTCGTCAAAACCTAGGCCCTGCCGGGCGGACGACGGGACTTCGACGACAGGGCCTGGGCGGGGCCGCCTAGAATCCCGGGCCGCCCATCTTGTCCCCCGCGGCGGCGAGCCGCCCCCACAGCAGATCCGCGAGCGAGCGCACCAACTCGCTCCGGGAGCAGGGGCGTTCCCCCAGCCACCAGTCACCCGCGGCATGCATCATCCCGACGATCCCGTGCCCCCACACCCGCGCGAGCTGCTGGCTCCCGGGCCCGAGGTCGACCCGCTCCTCGATCACCTGGGCCAGCTCCTCGCCCATCCTGCGGAGCAGCGGCGCGCTGTGCTTGCCGACGTCGAAGCCCTGGTCGCCCCCACTGCTCCCCTCGGCGGGGTGCATCAGGAACCGGTACACCTGGGGGCGTGCCTCGATCGCCGCGAGATAGGTGTCCAGCGTGGACTCGACCCGCTCCCGCCGGTCGGCGGGAGCGTCCAGAGCGGCGCGCAGCGAGTCGAGCAGCGCGTCCGTGTGCCGCTTCGCCAGGGCGGCGTATAGGCCTCCCTTGTCGCCGAAGTGGCGGTACAGGATCGGCTTCGTGATCCCGGCCTCCGCCGCGATCGCGTTCATCGACGCCTGCGGGCCGTCGCGCAGCACCACCCGGTCGGCGGCCTCCAGCAGCTCGCGCCGTCGGCGGTCGGCGGACCGCTGCTGCTCGGTCCGCTGTGTGGTGTCCATGTGATCTCCCCACCCGTGCTGATTCGGTGACGCCTGCGCAAACTAACACTGACTGCGCCCCTGACATCGAACGGGATGCCGAGGCGTCCTCGCCGGTTGACTTTTCCTACCCGTCGGTAACAGACTCGGGTTACCGCTAGTAACATCGCACCGCCGCCGCTGGAGGGGACATGGCCGAGTTCACCATGGAGCTGAACGACGAACAGAAGGAAGTCCGGGACTGGCTCCATGGCTTCGCCGCCGACGTGATCCGCCCCGCGGCCGCCGAGTGGGACGAGCGCGAGGAGACTCCCTGGCCGGTGATCCAGGAGGCCGCGAAGGTCGGCATCTACTCCCTCGACTTCTACGCGCAGCAGTACTTCGACGCCACCGGGCTCGGTATCCCGATGGCCATGGAGGAGCTGTTCTGGGGCGACGCGGGCATCGCCCTGTCCATTGTGGGCACCGGCCTCGCCGCCGTGGGCGTACTCGCCAACGGAACCGAGGAGCAGATCGGCACCTGGATCCCGCAGATGTACGGCGACCCGAACGATGTCAAGGTCGCCGCGTTCTGCTCCTCCGAGCCCGACGCCGGCTCCGACGTGGCCTCCATGCGCACACGTGCCGTGTACGACGAGGCCAAGGACGAGTGGGTGATCAACGGCACGAAGACCTGGGCGACCAACGGCGGCATCGCGAACGTCCATGTCGTCGTCGCCAGCGTCGACGCGGAGCTGGGCTCCAAGGGCCACGCCTCCTTCATCGTCCCGCCGGGCACCCCGGGCCTCGCGCAGGGCCAGAAGTTCAAGAAGCACGGCATCCGCGCCTCGCACACCGCCGAGGTCGTCCTCGACAACGTCCGCGTTCCCGGCTCCTGCCTGCTGGGCGGCAAGGAGAAGCTGGACGAGCGGCTGGCCCGGGCGCGGGAGAAGGCCCGGCAGGGCGGTGAGCGCGTCAAGAACGCGGCGATGGCCACGTTCGAGGCGTCCCGCCCGGCGGTCGGCGCCATGGCGGTCGGCACCGCCCGGGCCGCGTACGAGGTCGCCCTCGACTACGCCAGGACCCGGGAGCAGTTCGGCCGGCCCATCATCGACAACCAGGGCGTGGCCTTCCAGCTCGCGGACATGCGGACGCAGGTCGACGCGGCCCGGCTGCTCGTGTGGCGGGCGTCGTGGATGGCGGTCAACGGCAAGCCGTTCACCGCCGCCGAAGGGTCCATGTCCAAGCTCTTCGCCAGCGAGACCGCGAAGAAGGTGACCGCACAGGCGATCCAGATCCTCGGCGGTAACGGCTACACCCGGGAGTACCCGGTCGAGCGCATGCACCGGGACAGCGCGATCTACACGATCTTCGAGGGCACGAGCGAGATCCAGCGGCTGGTGATCGCCCGCACCCTCTCGGGCATGCCCATCCGCTAACGATGCCTGAGCGGCGTCAGCTGCTCGATGTCGTACTTCGCCCTCAGGGCCTCGATCGCTTCCTGGTCGGGTGGGCCGCCGTTGCCCAGGATCTCCAGCAGCTCCTCGAAGTAGCGCTCGTGGTCCGGTGGGGGAGAGGCCTGGAAGAACATCTTCGCCGGGGTGTCCGTCGGGTTAGCGAACGCGTGCGGACATCCCGGTGGTACGACGATCACCGTGCCCGGTGTCGCCCGGACCACCCTGCGGCCCGAACCGGACTCCCACTTCGCCCAGTTGTCGGGTGTGCGGATGCGGGGCTCGAAGGCGAGGACGTCGAGTTCGCCCTCCAGGACGTAGAACAACTCCTCGCTGCGCGTGTGCACATGGGCGCCCACGTCGAAGCCCGGCGGGACCTCCACCTCGAAGGTGGAGGCCATCCGCGAGTGCGTGCCGGTGACCTTGAACGTCACACGCTGGGCCGGTGTCTCGACGACACGGCCGTGGCCCGGCGGCACGTACAGGCCCTCCGTCACTCCCTGCGTCCAGGTCATGGGCGGGTCACCAGGTCACCGGCACGGCTTCGGGACCCCGGATCAGCGCGCCCTTCTTGAAGGGCACCTGCTGCGGCGGCACGGCCAGGCGCAGGCCCGGCACCCGGTCCAGCAGGGTGTCCACCAGCAACTCCTGCTCCAGCCGGGCCAGCTGGCCGCCGGGGCAGTAGTGCGGGCCGAAGCCGAAGGAGACATGGGGGTTGGGACTGCGGGAGAAGTCGATGGTCTCCGGGTCGGGGAAGACCTCCGGGTCGCGGTTGGCGGCCAGGTAGGAGACGTACACCGGATCGCCCGCGCGGATCCGCGTGCCCCGGATCTCCACGTCCGCCATGGCGATGCGGGACAGTCCGACCGCGTTGCGGTGCGGGATGTAGCGCAGGAGTTCGTCGATCGCCCGGGGGCGGATCTCCGGACGCTCGCGCAGCACGTCCACCAGGTCGGGCCGGGTCAGCAGCAGGTAGAACATCTGGCCGCTGTTGTTGGTGACCGCCTCGCCGCCGATCTGCAGGAGGACGGCGAGCCCCACGGCCTCGCCCAGGGTGACCTCGCCGCGGCCCACGGCGGCGCCGAGCAGCGAGGTCACGTCCTCGGCCGTGCTGTTCTCGCGCAGCCCGATCAGGTCGGAGAAGTAGGCGGCCATCTCCCGCTTGGCCTTCTCGCTGACCTCCTTGCCGTGCGAGGAGGACAGGATCCGCTGCGTCCAGGTGTGCATGGTGTGCCGGTCGGCGGCGGGGACACCCATCATCTCGCAGATCACCGCGATCGGGAACGGGCTGAGGATCGTGGCCGTCAGATCGGCGGGCGGGCCGTCCTGGAGGAGTTCGTCGACCAGCTCGTCCAGCATGGTGCGCGCCCGGTCCCGCACCCGCTCCACGCCCTTCGCGGTGAACGCGGCGGCCACCGAGCGGCGCAGCCGCGTGTGGTCGGGCGGATCGAGGAAGCCGACCGCGCCCGGGTCCGGGATGAAGTGCGGGGCCAGCCGGGTGACCGGCTTGTCCATGACGGCCTCGCGGCTGAAGCGGGCGTCGTTGGTCACCATGCGCACGTCGTCGTACCGGGTCACCAGCCATGCCCAGCCCTCGCCGTTGGGCAGCTGGATGCGGGTGACCGGTCCCTCGCGCATCAGCTCTCTCAGCACCGGGTCGAAGTCCGTCCCGGTCAGATCGAGCGCCGGCCAGTGCCGGATCGGGGGCAGTGTCTCGGTGAGCGTCTCTTCCGTCATGCCGTACTCATGCCGTTTCTCGGTCGAAGCCGCGCCAGCGGCCCAGCGCCATTTCCGCGGTGATGCCGGGCCCGAACCCGGCGAGGAGCCCGCGCGCCCGGTGCTCGGCGCCGCCCTCGTCGAACATCCGGCGCAGCGCGTCCAGCACGACGCCGGAGGCGATGTTGCCGTACTCGGTGAGGGTGGCCCGGCTGAACCGGAACGCGTGCGGGTCGACCTGGAGGAACTTGCTCAGGTCGTCGAGGATGCGCGGCCCGCCCGCGTGGACGATGTAGAAGTCCAGGTCGGACGCGTCCCAGCCGTGCATGCCGGCGAGATCCTGCAACGCCGGGGCCAGCGGTTCCATGGTGGCCGGCACCCGCTTGTCGAGCAGGAAGTGGAAGCCGGTCGCCCGGACGTCGTACATGATCCACTCTTCGGTCTTCGGGATCAGGTACGAGCCGTTGCGCTCCAGCTCGATGCCGGTACCGCCCTTGCCGCGGACCACGGCGGCGGCTATGCCGTCACCGAACAGGCCGTTGGACAGCAGCGAGCCGACGCCGAGGTCGGTGGGCTGGTAGCACAGCGAGCAGAACTCGCAGGCCACGATCAGCGCGTTGGCCTCGGGGTAGGCCGCGCAGAAGTCGTGGGCCCGGTTGATCGCCGCGCCGCCGGCCGCACAGCCCAGCTGGGCTATGGGGAGCTGCCGGGTGGTGGAGTCGAAGTCCATCTCGTTGATCAGCCACGCCGTGAGCGAGGGCATCATGAAGCCCGTGCACGAGACGTAGATGATCACGTCGATGTCGGTGGTGAGGAGTTCGGCATCGTCGAGCGCCCGCTGTATCACCGCGGGGACCCTGGCCTTGGCCTCGGCCTCGTAGAGCTTGTTGCGCTCCTCGAAGCCGGGGTGCCGCAGGGTTTCCTCGATGGGCTGCACGATGTGCCGGGTCTTGACGCCGGTGTTCTCGATCAGCCGGAGTGCGAGCGGGAGTTGAGGGTGGTCCGCGTGACGGGAACGCGCCAGCTCCAGCGTCTCCTCCATCGTGATCACGTGTTCCGGAACCGACACTGCCGGTCTGCACAAAGTCGCCATGAACCGTGCCTGCTTTCAGCCTTCCGGAAGGCCTTCGCCCGCCGGTCAGAAGGTGGTTCACCTCAGGAGGTGGTCCACCCACGATCACCCGTCAGGGCGGCGTTCTCTCGCCGGACTACTCCAGACTGGGGACACCGTGCCAGGGTCGGAGGAGAAACCCGCACGTCCGCGCGAGGGAGAGCACCATGACGGCCACGGCCAGGGATCTGCTCGAGACGACCACCGGGGCGCTCGCCCCGGACCCCGCCGCCAACCCCTTCGTCCCGCTCGTCGAGCGCGGCGAGGCGCCTGTGGAGGCCCTGGCCCGGCTCGCCCTGGAACAGCAGTGGGTGATCCCGGCCGACCGCCGCGCCTTCCGGCACCTGGCCCCAGCGCGCCGACCCGGCCGCCGCGGCCTACTTCACGACCCTGGCGACGGGCGAGGAGCTGGCCGCACGGCATCTGACGGCCTTCGCGCGGGCCTGCGGCGTCACCGACGAGCGCTCACGCGCACACGTCCCCCTGGCCGGCTGCCAGGCCTACCCCGCCTACGTCTCCTGGCTGGCCCTCAACGCGTCCCCCACGGACACCGTCCTCGCCCTGACGGCCAACTTCTCGGCCTGGGGTGGCTACTGCGCCCGCATCGCGGCGGGCCTGCGCACCCACTACGGCTTCGAGGACGAGTCCTGCGCGTTCCTCGACTTCTTCGCCGCACCCGCCCCCGACCTGGACGCACAGGCGACGGCGGCGGTACAGGCGGGCCTGGACAGCGGTGCTCTGGACATGGAGACGGCGCACACCTACGGAGCGCTGCTGCAAAGGTACGAGAGCATGTTCTGGGCAGCGCTGAGCTGATCCGGCTACGGCGCCCCGCTGCTGTGCGCGATACAGGCCACGTCGATACGGTCCGCAAGCTTGGCCAGCTCGATGGTCAGCGCGGCGACCGTATCCTCGTCCAGCTCCTGCTCCCCGGCCTCCACCAGCCGCAGCCACCGTCCGCCCACGGTCCGCAGCAACTTACTCACGTCGGCCGCAGCCACCTGCAAGGAGCCGCGGTCGTCGACGATCAGAGGCAGAGTCACTTCGCGGTTCACAAGGGGGATGGTAGCCGCGCAGCGGTCACACCCCCTGCCAAACCGTGGTGATGTTGCAGAACTCCCGGATTCCGTGCCCGGACAGCTCACGCCCGTACCCGGAGCGCTTCGCCCCGCCGAACGGGAACGCCGGATGGGAGGCGGTCATCCCGTTGACGTACACGGAGCCGGCCTCCAGGTCGCGGGCGAACCGCTCCACCTCGTGCTCGTCCCGTGTCCAGACGTTGGAACTCAGCCCGAACGGCGAGTCGTTGGCGATGAGGAGCGCCTCGTCCACGTCGCCGGCCCGGTACAGCGTGGCCACCGGTCCGAACGCCTCCTCCCGGTGGATGCGCATCTGACGGGTGATGCCGGCGAGCACGGTCGGCGGGTAGTACCAGCCCGGCCCCTCCGGCCGCTGCCCGCCGCACAGCACCTCGGCGCCGCCGCGCTTCGCGTCGTCGACCAGCTCTTCCAGGTCCTTGCGGCCCTGTTCGGTGGAGAGCGGCCCGACCTCGGTGTCCTCCTCGAGCGGATCACCGACCTTGAGCGCCCGCATCCCGGCGACGAACTTCTCGGCGAACGCGTCGTAGACGTCGTGGTGCACGATGAACCGTTTCGCGGCGATGCACGACTGCCCGTTGTTCTGCACCCGCGCCGTGACCGCGATCCGGGCGGCCCGGTCCAGGTCGGCGGAGGGCATGACGACGTACGGGTCGCTGCCGCCCAGCTCCAGCACCGTCTTCTTGACCATCTCCCCGGCGGTGGCGGCGACCGCCCGGCCCGCGGGCTCGCTGCCCGTCAGGGTCGCCGCCCTGACCCGTTCGTCGCGCAGGATGCCGTCCACCGCGCCCGCCCCGATCAGCAGCGTCTGGAAGCAGCCCTCCGGGAAGCCCGCCCGGTGGAACAGGTCCTCCAGGTACAGGGCCGTCTGGGGGACGTTGGAGGCGTGTTTGAGGAGGCCCACGTTGCCCGCCATCAGTGCGGGCGCGGCGAACCGTACGACCTGCCAGAGGGGGAAGTTCCACGGCATGACCGCGAGCACCGGGCCGAGCGGCCGGTAGCGCACCCGGACCCGGGACGCCCCGGAGTCCTGTACGTCCGAGGCCGCGGGCTCCTCGTCGGCGAGCAGCCCCTCGGCGCGCTCGGCGTACCAGCGCATCGCCTTCGCGCACTTCGCGGCCTCCGCGCGGGCCTGCTTGACCGGCTTGCCCATCTCGGTGGTCATGACCCGGCCGATCTCCGGCTGGTCCTCGTCCAGCAGGCCGGCGGCCTTGTCCAGCAGCCGGGCGCGGTCGGCGAACGTGGTCGTCCGGTACGTGCGGAACGTGGCCTCGGCGAGCTGGAGCCGGCGTTCCAGCTCCTCCTCGCGCATGGGCTCGTACGTCTTGAGCGTCTCGCCGTTCGCCGGGTTCACCGTCGCGATGGGCATGGCTGACCTCCCTGGGAGCGGGCTTGTCTCGACCTTCGCGCGCGGGCGTGCGGTCCGCAACGCGTGAGGCCCCCTTCAGGCCGTGTGCTCCGCCAGCCGGTCGAGAAACGTGGCCTGCGCCGCGATGATCAGCTCGCGGGCCCGGCCGGCGCCCAGCCACTCCACCCGGTCCAGTTCGGGGAACTCCTGCTCGCGGCCGGAGCGCGGAGGCCATTCCATGGTGAAGCTGCCGGGGGTGAATCCCGTCAGGTCCAGGTCAGCCTCCACCGCCCACGCGGTGACGATCTTGCCGTTCCTCTGCACGACCTCCCCCAGCGGTACGGCCGTCCCGTCGGGCGGCGCCAGCCCCAGTTCCTCCTGGAACTCCCGCCGGGCCGCCTCCCATGCGGGCTCACCGGGTTCGTACTCCCCCTTGGGGACCGTCCACGCCCCGGTGTCCTTCTTCGCCCACAGCGGGCCACCCATATGGCCCAGCAACACCTCAACTCCCTCATCGGTGTGCCGGAACACCAGCAGTCCCGCACTGCGCTTCGTCGTACGCACCGTCACGGTGTGACCTCCGGGTGGGCCGCCAGCAGGGCCTCCACCGTATCGGCCTCCTCGGGGCGTTTGTCCTCGCGATAGCGGACCACGCGGGCGAAGCGCAGGGTGACGCCGGCCGGGTAGCGGGAGGAGCGCTGGAGGCCGTCGTAGGCGATCTCCACGACGAGTTCGGGGCGGACCCGGACCACCCAGCCGTCGCCGGCGTCGTCGTCGACCGCCAGCTCCCGCAGCCGCTTGGTCTGCCAGGCGAGCATCACGTCGGTCATGCCCTTGAAGGTCTTGCCCAGCATGGCGAAGCCGCCGTCGGCGGTGCGGGCGCCGAGATGGAGGTTGGAGAGCTTGCCCGCGCGGCGGCCGTGGCCCCACTCGGCGGCCAGCACCACCAGGTCGAGGGTGTGCACGGGCTTGACCTTGAGCCAGGCGGCGCCGCGCCGGCCCGCGCCGTAGGGGGCGTCCAGCGCCTTCACGACCACGCCCTCGTGGCCGCGGGCCAGGGTGTCGGCGAGGAACCGTTCCGCCTCGGGGATGTCCTCGGGCCCGGCGACAGCCGTACGGCGCACCCGCATCGGCTCGGGCACCAGCCGGGCCAGCTCCGCGTGCCGCTCGGCGAACGGCAGGTCGAGCAGGTCGCGGCCGTCGACCGACAGGGCGTCGAAGAAGACGGGGGAGACCGGGACCTGTCCGGCCGCCTTCGCCACGTCCGTGCGGGAGCCGACCCGGCCCGCGGTCTCCTGGAAGGAGCGGGGACGGCCGTCGTCGCCGAAGGAGATCACCTCGCCGTCCAGGACGAACCGCGTGCCCGCCAACTCCCGTGCCGCCGACGTGACTTCAGGCAGCCGGTCGGTGATGTCGTCCAGGGTGCGGGTGTGCACCCGGATCGTGTCGCCGTCCCGGTGGACCTGCACCCGGATGCCGTCCAGCTTCTCCTCCACCGCGCAGGCGCCCAGCTTCCGCACGGCCTCGGCGACCGAGGAAGCGCTCTGCGCCAGCATCGGCAGCACCGGACGGCCGACGGTGAGCCGGAACCCGTCCAGCGCCCCGGGGCCCTCGGCCAGCAGCGCCTGGGCGACCGTCTGCAAGGACCCCGCGAGCATCACCGCCCGCCGCACGGCGGCCGGGTCGGCGCCGGTCGCCTGCGCGAGGCCCTCCACCGCGACCGCGTCCAGCGCACCCTGGCGGACCTCGCCCGTGAGCAGCCCGCGCAGGAAGTGCTGCTCGTCCGCGGTGGCCGCGCCCATCAGCTCGCCCACGATCCGGGCCCGCTCCGCCTGCGCGCCCGCACCGGAGACCTTGCCCAGTGCGGCGAGCCGGGCGTCGGTCTCCCGGACCGTGAGCGTCGGCTCGGCGGCCGGCGGCACCGGGCGGCCCAGCACCTTCCAGCCGACGCCGAGCCGGCCCTGCGGCGGCCGCCCGGCCAGATACGGGATGACGACCGGCACGTCGTCCGCCGCCGCGTCCCGGAACAGCTCCGCGAGCAGCGCCGTCTTGCGGGACCGCGCAGCCGTGGCGGCCACCTCTCGGGACACCTGGGCGAGCCGGGCGAGGAGCATGCACCCATGGTGCACCGGCGGCCGGGCGGCTACACGCGCACCGCGGCGTCGAGGTCGGCGAAGAGCAGCTCCCCGTTGATCGCGGCCCCCGCCCGGTAGCCGCGGCTCGCCGCGTTGATCACCTGTTCGGCGAAGCCGCCCGCGTTGCCCGCCGCCCAGAGGCCGGGCACGGTGGTCAGGCCGCGCTCGTCGGTCACCGGGTAGCTGCCGAACGGCGTCTCGCGCAGCTCGGCGCCCAGCTTCACCAGCAGGTCGTTCTGCGGAACGGCCCGCGGGGCGGCGTAGAGCACCTCGCGGTCGTGGACCGTGCCGTCCGCCAGCCGGACCCCGGTGAGCCGGTCGCCGTCGACGACGAGTCCTTCGACCTTCCCGGGTACGGTCTCGACCCCGGCGGCGGCCAGCCGGCGCAGGTCGTCGTCCGTCAGCTCCGACTCGCTCACCTCGTGGAGGAACAACCGCACGTCCCCGGACCACTGGGTGACCATCAGCGCCTGGTGCACGCTCAGCGGGGAGGTCGCGAGCACCCCGGTCGGCAGGTCGCGGACCTCCCAGCCGTGGCAGTACGGGCAGTGCACCACGTCCCGGCCGAACCGCGCGGCCAGCCCCGGGACCTCGGGCAGCTCGTCCTTCAGCCCCGTCGCGATCACCAGCTGCCGGGCCCGTACCGTCCGCCCGCCGGCGAGCCGTGCCGTGAAGCCCTCGCCGTCCCCGTCCGCGTCCACCACCCGCTCCCGGACCAGCTCCACGCCGTACCGGGCGATCTCCTCGCGGCCGACCGCCAGGAACTCGGCGGGGGACATGCCGTCCCGGGACAGATAGCCCTGCAGGTGCGCGCTCGGTGCGTTGCGCGGCTCGCCCGCGTCGACGACCAGCGTGCGGCGCCGGGCCCGGCCGAGGACCAGGGCGGCGGACAGCCCGGCGGCGCCGCCTCCGACGACGATCACTTCGTACCGGTTCTTCTCGGTGTTCTCGGTGTTCTCGGTCATGGCACGACCGTCGCTCCACGGATGCGGGATTGACAAACATCTTTGCCGATCCTGCAATGGGGACCATGAGCACGGACGACGTACTGGCGGAAGTGGGCGCCCGGCTGCGGCGCATCCGCAAGGAGCGGGAGGTGACGCTGGCCGCGCTGTCGGAGGCGACCGGGATCTCCGTGAGCACCCTGTCCCGGCTGGAGTCCGGTCTGCGCAAGCCCAGCTTGGAACTGCTGCTGCCGATCGCCCAGGCGCATCAGGTGCCGCTGGACGAACTGGTCGGCGCGCCGCCGGTGGGGGACCCGCGGGTGCGGTCCGAGCCGATCGTGCGGGGCGGGCGCACCCATTGGCCGCTGACCCGCCAGCCCGGCGGCCTCCAGGCCTTCAAGGTGCTGGAACCGCAGCGGAAGCAGGAGCCGGATCCCCGCACCCACGAGGGGTACGAGTGGCTGTACGTGCTCTCGGGGCGGCTGCGGCTGGTCCTCGGCGAGCACGACGTGGTGCTGTCGGCGGGGGAGGCCGCCGAGTTCGACACGCGGGTGCCGCACTGGTTCGGTTCGACGGGGGAGGGCCCGGTGGAGTTCCTCAGCCTGTTCGGTCCGCAGGGGGAGCGGATGCACGTACGGGCGCGGCCGGCACGGAAGTGACCCGCCGGCACGGAAGTGACCCGGCCGGCGGGGAAGTGACACGGCCGACTGTTCCCTGATCGGCAAGCGACCGCTTAGTATGCCGTCGAACCCGGTCCGACGAAGCAGTCGCGTGGAGGCCCCGCATGCAGGCATGGCAAGTGCACGAGAACGGCGAGCCGAGCGAGGTGATGCGGCTGGCGGAGGTGGAGCGGCCCACACCCGGCGACGGCCAGGTGCTGCTGCGCGTGCGCGCCGCCAACATCAACTTCCCGGACGCCCTGCTGTGCCGGGGGCAGTACCAGGTACGGCCGCCCCTGCCGTTCACGCCCGGCGTGGAGATCTGCGCCGAGACCGAGGACGGCCGCCGGGTGATCGCCAACCCCGTACTGCCGTACGGCGGCTTCGCCGAGTACGCGCTCGCCGACGCCCGCGCGCTGCTGCCCGCGCCCGACGCGCTGGACGACGCCGAGGCCGCCGCGCTGCACATCGGCTACCAGACCGGCTGGTTCGGCCTGCACCGCCGGGCGCACCTGGAGTCGGGGGAGACCCTGCTCGTGCACGCCGCCGCCGGCGGGGTCGGCAGCGCCGCCGTCCAGCTGGGCAAGGCGGCCGGCGCCACCGTGATCGGTGTCGTCGGCGGCGCGGACAAGGCCGCCGTGGCCCGCGAACTGGGCTGTGACGTGGTCGTCGACCGTCGCAGCGAGGATGTGATCGCGGCCGTGAAGGAAGCCACGGGCGGCCGGGGCGCGGACGTCGTCTACGACCCCGTCGGCGGCGAGGCCTACGCCCAGTCCGCCAAGCTCGTCGCCTTCGAGGGCCGGATCGTCGTCGTCGGCTTCGCGAGCGGCACCATCCCGAGCCCGGCCCTCAACCACGCGCTGGTGAAGAACTACTCGATCCTCGGCCTGCACTGGGGCCTGTACGCGACCAAGAACCCGAAGCTCATCCTGCGCTGTCACGAGGAACTGACCGAACTGGCCGCCCGGGGCGCGATCAAGCCGCTGGTGAGCGAGCGGGTTCCGCTGCGTGGGGCCGCCGTGGCCGTGCAGAAGGTGGCGGACGGCCGGTCCACCGGCCGGATCGCCGTGGTGATGGAGGCAGCAGCATGACCGACGCCGACGAACTGGTCCGTCGCACACGGGAGTTGCTCACTCAGCACCCGGTCGCGAGCACCGACCGCCTGGAGTTCCTGCGGGCCCGCTTCGACGCCGGCCTCGCCTGGGTGCACTACCCGGAGGGCCTCGGGGGGCTGGGCGCGCCCCGCCACCTGCAAAGTGCCGTGGACGCCGAGCTGGAGGCGGCCGGCGCCCCCGACAACGACGCGCGCCGCAACGGCATCGGGCTGGGCATGGCCGCGCCGACCATCCTCAAGTACGGCACGCAGGAGCAGAAGCAGCGCTATCTGCGGCCGCTGTGGACGGGGGAGGAGGTCTGGTGCCAGCTGTTCAGCGAGCCCGGCGCCGGCTCCGACCTCGCCGCGCTCGGCACCCGCGCGGTCCGCGAGGGCGAGGACTGGGTGGTCAACGGGCAGAAGGTGTGGACGTCCGGCGCGCACAACGCCCGCTGGGCCATCCTCATCGCCCGCACCGACCCGGACGTGCCCAAGCACGCGGGCATCACGTACTTCCTCTGCGACATGACCGACCCGGGCGTCGAGGTCCGGCCGCTGCGCCAGATCACCGGCGAGGCCGAGTTCAACGAGGTCTTCCTCACCGACGTCCGCATCCCCGACACCCGCCGCCTCGGCGAGATCGGCGACGGCTGGCGCGTCGCGCAGACCACGCTCAACAACGAGCGCGTCGCCATCGGCGGCATGCGGCTGCCCCGCGAGGGCGGCATGATCGGCCCGGTGGCGAAGACCTGGCGCGAGCGGCCCGAGCTGCGCACCCACGACCTGCATCAGCGGCTGCTCAAGCTGTGGGTCGAGGCCGAGGTCTCCCGCCTCACCGCCGAGCGCCTGCGCCAGCAGCTCGTCGCCGGACAGCCCGGCCCCGAGGGCGCCGGCATGAAGCTCGCCTTCGCCCGCCTCAACCAGGAGATCAGCGGCCTGGAGGTGGAACTGCGCGGCGAGGAAGGCCTGTTGTACGACGACTGGACCCTGCGCCGGCCCGAGCTGGTCGACTTCACCGGACGTGACGCCGGCTACCGCTATCTGCGGGCCAAGGGCAACAGCATCGAGGGCGGGACCAGCGAGGTCCTGCTGAACATCGTCGCCGAGCGCGTCCTCGGCCTGCCCGCCGAGCCGCGCACCGACAAGGACGTCGCATGGAAGGACCTGGCCCGATGACAGATCTTCTCTACTCCGAGGAGGAGGAGGCGCTGCGGGCCGCCGTACGGGACCTGCTCACCGACCACTGCGCCCCGGCCGACGTCATCGCCCGCACCGAGTCGGGTGCCCCGCACGACCTCGCCCTGTGGAAGCTGCTCGCCGACGGCATGGGCCTGGCCGGCCTGCTGGTGCCCGAGGCGCAGGGCGGCCAGGGCGCCTCGCACCGCGAAGTCGCCGTCGTCCTCGAGGAGCTGGGCCGGGCGGTCGCCCCCGTGCCCTACCTCACCAGCGCGGTCGTGGCCACCGAGGCCCTGCTGGCCTGCGGCGACGGGGAACTGCTGGGCCGTCTGGCCTCCGGGCGCACGATCGGCGCCCTCGCGGTGGGGCTGCACACGGCACCGGGCGCCGCCGTCAGGACCGTACGGTTCGAGAACGGCACCCTGCACGGCGAGCTGGCCGGCATCGCCGACGCCGCTGCGGCCGACGTCCTGCTCGTCCCGGCCGACGACGGCGGCCTGTACGCCGTCACCGCCGACGCCGTGACCATCACCCCGCAGGTCTCCCTGGACCTGACCCGGCCGCTGGCGACGGTACGGCTGGACGGTGCGCCCGGCCGGCGCATCGGCGATGCAGAGCCCGCGGTGCGCCGCGCCCTGCGTGCCGGTGCCGGACTGCTCACCTCCGAGCAACTGGGCGTCGCCGACTGGGCGTTGACCGAGACGGTGCGCTATCTGAAGGAGCGCAAGCAGTTCAACCGCCCGGTCGGCGGCTTCCAGGCGCTCAAGCACCGGCTCGCCCAGCTCTGGCTGGAGACGGTCAACCTCCGGGCCGCGGCCCGCGCCGCCGCCGACGCCCTCGCCTCCGGCGAGGACGCGGAGATCCAGGTCGCCGTCGCACAGGCGTATGCGGCGCCGGTCGCCGTCCACGCCACGGAGGAGGCGCTGCAGTTGCACGGCGGGATCGGCATGACCTGGGAGCATCCGATCCACCTGTACCTGAAGCGGGCCAAGGCGGACTCGATCGCGTACGGCACGGCGGGAGCGCATCGCTCGGCGCTGGCCGAACTGGTCGATCTCCAGGCACCCTGACGTACCCCGTGTGAAGCCCGCCCCACCTGGGGCGGGCTTGTCCGTGCCCCTGCTCCGGAGAAGTGAACAACGCGCCAACTCCCCGGGATGCAGGACCCGTTGGGTGGTGAGGGCACGCATACTCTCCCCGGTCCCATCCGGTACCTCAAGGGAGGCAGAGCATGGCCCTCACCACCCGACGCAGAGCCCTCACCACCCTCGGCGCCGTCCTCGCCGGCGCGGTCGCCCTGCCCGCGTCGCAGGCCTGGGCGGACGGCGGCCGGCCCGGCCCGCACCCGCTGTGGAACGCGCACGCCCACAACGACTACGAGCATCCGCACCCCCTGTTCGACGCGCTCGGCCACCGATTCAACAGCGTCGAGGCCGACATCTTCCTCGTCGGCGACCAGCTCCTCATCGGCCACGACAGCTCCGAGCTGGACCCGACCCGCACCCTCGAGTCCCTCTACCTCGACCCGCTGGCGAGGATCGTGCGGGCCAACCACGGCTCGGTGTACCGGGGTTGGCGTCGGCCGCTGCAGCTCCTCATCGACATCAAGACCGAGGGCTCCTCGACGTACCTGGAACTCGACCGCCATCTGCGCCGCTACCCGCACCTGTTCACCCGGTACGACCGCGGCCGCATCCACCGCGGACCCGTCAGTGCCGTCATCTCCGGCGACCGTGCGGCCCGGATCCCCATGGAGGCGCAGGATGAGCGCCGCGCCTTCTACGACGGCCGGCTCACCGACCTCGGCACCAGCGCCCCCGCCTCCTTCATCTCGCTGATCAGCGACAACTGGACCCAGAACTTCACCTGGACGGGAGCGGGCACCTTCCCGGACGCCGAGCGGCAGAAGCTGTGCGGCATCACCGGCGCCGCGCACGCGCACGGGCAGCTGGTGCGGTTCTGGGCCACCCCGGACGCCGCGGGCCCGGCCCGCGACGCCCTGTGGACGGAGCTGCTCGTCGCCGGCGTCGACTACCTCAACACCGACGACCTGGCCGGCCTGCAGGCCTTCCTCGACGGCCACCCCGCGGCGTAAGACCACACGTTTGGGGGACACGTCAGCCGCCCGGACGAACCCTCCGCTACGCCACACTTGCGGCCGAAACGCCATTCAAGGGGCGTGGCGGAGGAGGTTCCCGATGGCCGTTTCCATCTCTGTGGTGCTGTTGCTCCTGATCCTGGCCGTGATCTTCATGCGCAACTGCGCGCTGAAGTTCTCCCACGCCCTGGTCTGTGTGCTGCTCGGCTTCTTCCTGGCCGGCTCGAGCATGGCGCCCACCATCCACAGCGGGCTCACCGCAACCGCCGACCTGGTCAGCGGCCTGCAGCCCTGAGCCGTGGGCCGCTCACGGGGCCGAGAAGACGCCGATGCCGTCCGCGACGGGGCGTTCGGCACCGGCGCTCGGATGATTGCGGACCGTCACCGCGCTCGCGCCCGCGTCCCGGGTGACCAGCTCCGTCGAGCCGCCGCCGTCGAGATTGAACGCGTCGGACGCGCCCAGCGAGCGCATGGTGGCCGCCTCCTCGGCCACCGTCATACCGGTGCGGTAAGCGGCGGCCCCGTCCAGCGCCAGGACCAGCATCTGCCGTCCGCCGCCCTTGAAGCCCACGGCCGTGCGCACCGCCGAGGCGGCGTCGTCCAGCCCCGGCAGCGCCTTGCCGCCCCGCAGCACCGGGAAGCCGCCGATCGCGAACGCGTACGGCACCCCGGAGGAGGCCGCCACCAGGGTGTGCGTCACGGTCACCTCGTCCCCCACCGAGAGCTTGCGCAGCTGCCGCGCGCCCTCCTCACGGCCCACCAGGACGGTGGTGTCCGCCGCGATCGCCCCGCTGCCCGGGGTGCCGGCGGCGGAGGCGACCCGGCCGTGCCGCACGGTCACCTCGTAGGTGTCGGTGCTGCACGGCGCCGAGCGCTGGGTGTCGGTGCCGCAGACGGCGCGCTTGCGGGAGGCGCTGCCCCACCGCGAGGTGAAGGCGCCGACGGAGTTCTCCGGCAGCGCGTACTGGTTGAGGCCCTTCAGCGGGAGCCGGCCCTCGGGTGTGCCTACGGTGCCGACGAGGGAGAGCCGGTCCAGCCGGGCCCGCCGGTCCGTGCCGACGCCGAAGACCGCCCGCGTGCTCGTCCCCGGCGGCAGTGCCGGTCCGAACCGCTGGCCGTCCGGCACCGCCGCCTTGAGCACGCGCCCGTCCGCGACCGCCGGTCCGACGCTAGCGCCGGTGGCCTCCACACCCGGGTGCTGGGTCTCGGTGATGTCGAAGAAGTCACCGTTGATCCCCGCCACCGCCCCGGACGCGTCCGCCATCCGGGAGACCGTGGCCCGGGCCGCCACCACGCCCGGGTACAGCAGGTCCACACGGACGTGTGGATTGCCCAGGTCGACCGTGAGCAGATGGACGTGCGCCGGCCCCGCGGCCGCGTCGACGTCGAACTGCCGGTAGGTGACGCCCGGTGCGATGCGCTTGCCCTCCGGAACGGCGCCGGCCGGTGCCGCCCCCGCCAGGGCCGCACCGGCCAGCACACCGAACGCCGTGACCGCCGTGAGAACCGCTCTGCCCGCTGTCGTACGCCTGCGACGTCTTGTCACTGCGCCCCCTGATGCCTCGTCAACTGTCCCTGCGTTGCTTCGTGTTCCGTGGCTCCCAGGGGCAGTGGACCAGACGGCGGGGGACGGCGGGCCGACTACGCGTCGACTACGCGAGAACGGGTGAGAAATCGCACCCCCTCGGGTGCCTCCAGTGAGAACCCACTGCCCCGTCCGGGTACGACGTCCACGATCAGCCGGGTGTGGCTCCACACCTGGTACTGGCTGCGGGACATCCAGAAGGTGACGGGCTCCGCCACGCCCTCCACCGCCAGCTCCGCCAGCAGTACGTCCGAACCGCCGGTGCGGAACTCGCCGTCCGGATAGCACATGGGCGCGCTGCCGTCACAGCAGCCGCCGGACTGGTGGAACATCAGCGGACCGTGCTCGGCACGCAGCCGCCGCACCAGTTCCGCGGCCTGCGGGGTGAGTTCGACGCGGGGGACTTCCTCTTCCATGGTCACCGTCCTTCGGAGCCGGGGCGCAGGGCGCTGGACCCGATCCAGTCTCACGGATCGTCACAGGCCAGTCCAGAAGTCGGCGTTCCGTCCGCGAGGCCGGGGATTCCGGAGGCGGGAGCGGCCCGAGCGGCCCGAGCGGCCGGCTGTGGGGCCTGAGAGGACTTGAGAGGGCCTGAGAGGATACGTGCATGTGTGCTCTCTTCGGCCGGCCCGAGCCGCGTCATGTGCTCGCGGGCGAATACCCGCTCTGGGACGAGGCGCTGGCGGCCGTCAACCGGGACCTGGCGTCGACCGTCCCCGAGCAGCGACCCCTGTGCCTGATGGCCCACTCGGAGTCCGCGGGCCTGGACGAGTACGTCTTCGTGGCCCTCGCCGACGGCGAAGCGCACGGCAACTGTCTGATGCCGGAGGAATCTGCCGGCGAGACCCTGCTGGCCGTCGCCGACGCCGCCCAGGAGACGGTGACCGAGCGCCTGTGGCGGGTGTGGCCGGTCTGCACCGTCCACGACCTCGGCATGCACCCACGGGACGTCGACGGGCGGCCGTCCTGGTGGTGCGCCGGCGGCTCCCGGAAGGGCGACCCGGCCCATGTCCGGGCCGCGATCGGTGAACTGGACACCCTCCACCGCCCCCGGCGCCCGAACCGCAAGCGCCGCAAGGGCGGCACCCCACGGTGAGACACGACGCCCCGGGGCCGGGCTCGGTCTGCGCCGCCGCAGCCGGAATCCGACACGGCTCGGCCTCCCGGTGGAGCGCTACCGCTCCCGCCTCGCCCGCCACGCCTCGATCAGCAACGGCAGTACCGACACCACGACGACCACGCCGACCAGTGGCAGCAGATAGTCGTCGATGTGCGGGACGGACGTCCCGAGGCTGTAGCCGGCGAGGACGAGTGTCTGCGACCACAGCACCGCACCCACGGTCTGCCACAGCGTGAACGTGCGTACGGGCACTCCGAGCACCCCGGCCACGGGGTGCAGGACCGTCCGCACCAGCGGCACGAACCGCCCGATCACCAGTGCCTTGCCGTAGCCATAACGTGCCAGCAGCTCCTCGGCCCGCGCTGCCGCCGCCTCCACCCGCCGGCTGGAGGTGTGCGCCAGCAGCGCCCGTCCGCCGTGCCGCCCGATCAGGTACCCGGCCTGTCCCCCGGCCACCGCCCCGACGGCCGCGCACACCAGCACCTGCCACAGGGCCAGCCGGGGCGGCTGGTGTGCTGTGCCGGCACACAGCACACCGGCCGGGAACAACAGCGTGTCACCGGGCAGGACGAAGCCCACCACGAGCAGGCCGGACTCCGCGAAGATCACCACCAGGACGCCGATCGCACCGAAGGCGGCCAGCACCGAGGCGCTGTTCAACGGGTCGACGGCGATCACCGGGGTGCGCCTCCTGACCTCTTCGCGGAGCTGCTCGCTCACCAGCATCACCCGCCCGGCGCGAATCCGCCCTGCTTCCTGGCCGCGCGGTATTCAGAGGCCCGTTCCGAACGCAGGGCCGGGTGGATGCCGGTGACGCGCGTGAGCAATCAGCCGACGTGCAGGGTGAGCGCGGCCGTGTGAAGCCGGCCGGCGGTCTGGAACTGCAGGAACAGCCGCCAGTTCCCCGACCGGGCGAACTCGGCGTGGAACGTCAGCGCCGGTCCGCCGTGGTCGCCGTCGACCTTGGTCTCCGGATGCAGGTGGGCGAAGGCCAGGTCGCCCTGGTGGAAGGCGGTCAGGTGGGCGTAGGTGTCCAGGTAGGGCTGGAGGTCGGTGACCGGCTTGCCGCCCTTGGTGACGGTGGCGGTGAGCTGGTGGGCCATGCCGGCCATCGGCTCGCCCTTGACCGTGATCGTGTAGCCGTCGATGGTGGTGGTGCCGGAGGCCTTGGCCAAGGGCGTGCTCATCGCCATGCCGGGCACCTTCACGGTACGGCTGAGGACGAAGTCCTTGCCCCTGCCCGGGCCGCCGTCCGGGCTGAAGGAGGCATACAGCCGCCAGGCGCCCGGCTGCAGCCCTGCCAGCGGTGCCGTCCAGGTGCCGTCCTCGGCCATGGCCGGGTGCACGTGCTGGAATCCGGTGAGGTCGGAGCGGATGGCGTAGAAGTGCATCCGCCGGGTCTGGTCGACGGCGAAGCCGGTGACCGGCTTGCCGTCCGGCCCGGTGATGGCGAAGCGGTATCCGCTCGCCTTGCCGGCGGCGAGGGCGGTGGTGGCGGAGGTCATCCGATAGCCGTCCTTCGCCTCGGCGAGGCCGTTGCCGGTGACGGCGGTACCCATACCGGGCATGTCTGACATGTCGCTGGTCGACGCCGAGGAGGACGGCGTGCCGCCGTGGTCCATGCCGGAACTGGGGGTGGAGCTGTGGTGGGAGCCGGAGCCGGAGCCGGAGCCGCAGGCGGTCAGGGTGAGGGCGAGCGCCGTGGTGACGGCGGCCGCCGCGAGGGCGTGACGAGTCGTCCGAAGAGCCTTGGACATGTGCGTGTCTTTCCAGGTGGGGCGCCATGACATGGCGCGGTGAACGTGGGTCCCGGCCGGACCGCGGCACGGCGCCGCGGCCCGGGGGGACACGTCACGTCCGTGTCACGCACACCTGGAGAAGAAGATCGCGCCCGCCCGCCGGTGGACCCCGGCGGCGGGCCTCGCCGTACGACCGCGGGACCGACGGCAGCAGGACGGCGGCCGGGAGCACGCAGGCGACCGCGGTCAGCGGCGGCAGCGGGATGCCGGAACGGGGCGTCGTGGCCAGACACAACGCCCCCCGCATCGCCTCGGCCGAACGTGTGGCGGCCCGGCCGGCCGCCGCGCGGGGAGCACCGGTCGCAGCCGCCGCCCTCGGGGCTACGGCGGGATGCGCGGCCCTCGAGGCTACGGCCGTAGCCGCCTTCCCGGGAGCCATGGCCGAGGTCGCGGCCATTCGGACCGGCGACGTCGGCAGGGCAGCCGCGCGCGTGGTCGTGCGGGCCGGTGCCGATCCCATGCCGGCGTTGCCTGCGTCCGTGCCTGCCGTGCCTGCCGTGTCCGCAGTGTTCGCCGTCTCGGCCGTCACGGCAGGTGCTGACGGCATGACGGCCGTGTCCGGCATGGCCCCGTGGCAGCCGCCGTCGGCCGAGGCCGGACCGCCGTGCATGAGGAACAGCCCGAGCAGCACCGCGACCAGCACGGTGGGACGCACCACCCGCCGGCGGGCACCGGCTGCGCGGGGAGCGGGCTGAGGGGCAAGCACGGGACCACCTTAATGGAGCCGCCGCTTCCCCTCGACAGGCATGCCTCTTCCCTGCGCGGGGCACCTGCCTGGGCGCACGGCGTCGGCAGGGACGGCGCCCGCATCTAGGTCACGACCGGCTCGGGCCGCCGTACCGTCAGCCGGCCGCTCTGCGCCAGAGCGGCCACCGCGGCGGCGCATCCCAGTCCCGTCGCCGTCAGGGCCGTCCAGGTCAGCCACAGGGCACCGTGCCGCAGCGCGAAGTCCCACAGTGCGCCGACGACCAGGTTGCCGAGGGTGATCCCCAGGCCGGAGACGGTGTTGTAGAGGCCGTAGTGCGTGGCGACGAGGCGCTCCCCGGACAACGCGACCACGGTCTCCATCTCGAACGGGTAGACCACCGCCGCGCCTGCGGCGAGGAGCACCACCGCCGTCCCCAGTGAGCCGAGCACGGCGGCGGACACGGTGCGCGGGGCGAGCGTGAGCGGCAGGAACGCCAGCCCCATCGCGAGCAGGCCCCGCACCAGTGCCTGTTCGGGTCGCCACCGCGCCTTCGCCCAGCCCGTCAGACGCAGCTGCCCGGCCACGGCCACGCCGGCAGAGACCACGAACAGGCCGCTGGTGACCGTCGTAGCGCCGGATCCGAGGGCGTCGGCGGCGGCGAGCGGCAGGGCCAGGTAGACCTGGAAGGTCAGCACGTAGGAGCCGGTCATCGCCGTGGCGAACAGCAGGAAGGGCCGGTTCGCGACCACGGTGCGCCACTGCGCGGCCATGCCCGCTTTCCCGGGGCCGGCCGACTGGCCGTCGCGTGCGGGCAGGGCTCGCCACTGGAGCAGGGTGAGCCCGGCGAAGACGGCCGCGGCGGTCGTGCACACCAGGCGGAAGTCGGCCGCCAGCAGGGCGAGACCGACGAGGGGGCCGAGCAGCATGCCCGCCTGGTAGTAGACGTTGAAGACGGCGAACGCGTCTACGCGACGCTCACCGGCCTCGGCCGCCAGGTAGGCGCGGACGGCGGGGTTGAACAGGGCTCCCGCGAAACCGGTCGCGGCCGATGCGGCGATCAGGGCGGGCAGATCGTCGACCCAGCCCAGCAGGCCGAAGCCGAGCGTGCGCAGCAGGCAGCCCGCGATGATCGGCGCCTTGTAGCCGAAGCGGTCGGCGAGGGTGCCGCCGATGAGGAACATCCCCTGCTGGCAGAAGTTCCGCACACCGAGCACGAGCCCCACGGCCCAGGCCGCGAGACCGAGTCCGTGGGAGAGGTGGGCGGCGAGGTAGGGCATGAGCATGTAGAAGGCGAGGTTGATGGCGAACTGATTGGCCATCAACAGCCGTGCCGGAGCCGGGAACGAACGGGTCTGCTGCCCCAGACGCCTCATCGGACCACCCCGTTCGTCTGCGCCGTCGCGTCCTGGGCGAGTGGGGCGCCGAGGTGGGCGCAGCGGGTCCAGCGGGTGACGGTCCGCTCGCCGGGGTGGCCGATCTCGTCGGGATCGTCGGCGGGCGTGTGGTCCAGCAGGCCGTGGTCCCGGCAGTACGTGTCGTCGTAGACCGTGCCGACGTACCGCTGCGGCCCGTCCGGGAAGACGGCGACGATGCGGTCGGCGGCCGGCAGGGTACGGGCGAGCCAGCGTGCCACGAGGGCGACGGCCCCGACGCTCCAGCCGCCGGTCGCGTAGTGGTCCCGGGCCAGGCGCCGGGCGGCCCAGACCGCATCCCGGGCGGCGACCCAGTGCACCTCGTCGAAGAGGTGGTGGGCGACATTGCGGGGGTGGACGCTGCTGCCCAGGCCGCGCATCAGCCGGGGCGCGGCGGGTTGGCCGAAGATCGTCGAGCCGGTCGAGTCGACTCCGACCAGTCGCAGGCCGGGGAAGAGCCGGCGCAGGACGGAGGCGGTGCCCGCGGAGTGGCCGCCGGTGCCGACGGAGACGACGAGCGTGTCGACACGGTCGAGCTGGACGGCCAGTTCACGGGCGAGCGGGGCGTACGCGGCGACGTTGTCCGGGTTGTCGTACTGGTTCGGGTGCCAGGCGCCCGGATCCGCGGCCAGGACGTCCTCGACGCGGCTCAGGCGCGCCTGCTGCCAGCCGCCGACCGGGTGCGGCTCGGTGACGACCTCGATCTCGGCTCCGTACGCCGTGAGCAGGCCGCTCATCAGCGGTTCCATACCGGGATCGGTGACGACGGTGACCGGATGGCCGAACGCGGAGCCGGCCAGCGCGAGGCCCAGGCCGAGCGTCCCCGAGCTGGACTCCACGATCCGGGCGCCGGGACGCAACTGCCCGCGCGATCGGGCCGCGTGCACCATGTGCAGGGCGGCGCGGTCCTTCAGACCGCCGGGGTTGAGCCCTTCGAGCTTGGCCCAGAAGCCGCGCCCGGCGGCGGTGAAGGGCTCCGCGATCCACAGGACGGGAGTGTCTCCGACCAGTCCGGCCGGTGTGCGCATCGGCTGCCGGGCACGGCCGCGAGGCAGTACAGGGATGTGCGTGTGTGCGGGGTGGTGCATGGCGTGCTTCTCCTGCGGCCGGGCAGCGGACGGCTGCCTGCCGTGAGATGAGAGGGATTGGGTCAGCTGCCGCCGCGCCCCGGGACGAGTACGAGAGGGAGGGGCGCGGCCGATGACCGATCAGGTCCGCCACACACCCAGGCGGGCCAGGGAACGTCCGGCCGACGAGTCATGGGCCCGATTGCCGGGCGGCCGGTCCGGCCGGACCACGGATCCGGAAGGCGCCAGGACCCCGCGGACGGGCACGGCCTCGTGCACCGGCCCTGATCCTGGCCCCGGCTGCTTGGCCGGACCGGTGCCACGCCGTGCCTGGACCGACGGCTCGTCCGCATGACAGCAGTGCTCCTTCGGCCCTTGCCCGGAGTCCCCGTGCGCATCCGCTGCGAAGGCGTGCGCATCCGCTGCGACGACGGGACCGGAGACCAGGCGCGAGTCGGCCGCGTCGGGCGATGCGGGGCCGTGCGCACAGGCCAGGAGATGAAGCAGGGCGACCAGAAGCACGGCGACCGCCGCTGCCGTGCGCAGCACGAAGCGGCGGTCGCGGTGTTCCGAGCCGGTCCTCATGGATCCTCAGAGTAGGCGCATGAGTGCGTGAAGTGATGCCCGGCCACGCGCCAGCGCCGGCGCCGAGCCGATGACGCCCGACGCCTGGCCGTGTCCCGCCCGCCAGAAGAAGCCGAATCTTCTGGAAGCCGAGTCTTCTAGATTCTTCTAGAAGAAGCCGAGCTTCTTCGGCGAGTACGAGACGAGGAGGTTCTTGGTCTGCTGGTGGTACATGCCTGACCTCGCTCCTGACCTGCGACAAAGAGTGGAAACGTCGAGTGCCAGGCTGATTCGGTCCGCACCTGGTCCGGATCTTGATGAGTGGTACGTGGTGCTGGCGAGTGGGCCGCGGGACCACATGGCACAGGTCGTAACGATCGTCCATGGGTGTCCAGCCGCTCCGGGGCGCGCACAAAATTGCAGGTCAGGTCCCTATGGTTCGCGGGTGTCCGCTCAGTTCGTGACAGCGATGTGAGAGAGGGCGAAGCAGTGAAGCCCTTCCGGGAACCATCCCCCGACGGGGCTTCTGCTCGGAGCCATGAGACGAAGCCCCGCCGGAGCGCTCCGGCGGGGCTTCGCCGTGATCTCGACTCTGCTTGCGCGCATGACCGCGTTCGGCTCCGCACACAGTGCGCGCTCCTGCGATGCTCGCGGGACGCTGGATTTGCGATTGCGCCCATCTGGGAGGGGAGCCGTAAGACGACGCAGCCGCGCCGGGAAGCCGACGGGGCTGTTCCAGCCGCTGGGTCTCACCGGATCACTTCAGCCGGGCACCGGGAAAAGGCGCTGGAGTACGGCAAGGGCATCTGGATGCGTTACAGCTGCCGACTCATGCAAGCGGTTCGACGGGATTGCCTCCTGGTTCAGACAGGGCGGCGAGATCATCTACCGTCGGCGCCGGTGCGTCATGCTCGGGCGCTGCTGATACGGGCTCGCCGCAGTGGCGCTCCTGCTCGGTGGAGACTGGCGAGTGCTTGCCGGTAGGAGGCGATCAGTCCGGTTTCCAGATAGTCGACTCCCAAGTCCTGGCAGTAGTGGCGGACGATGGGCCGGGCCCTGCGCAAGTGGGGGCTGGGCATGCTGGGGAACAGGTGGTGTTCGATCTGGTGGTTCAGGCCGCCCAGGGCGAGGTCGGTGAGCCAGCTGCCGCGTACGTTGCGTGCGGTGAGGACCTGCCGGCGCAGGAAGTCGGGGCGGTCGTTGCCGGTCAGGGTCGGCATGCCCTTGTGGTTGGGGGCGAAGAGGCAGCCGAGGTAGAGGCCGAACAGGCCCTGGTTGACGGCCAGGAACGCGATCGCCATGCCGGGTGGGAGGACGAGGAACAGTGCGGTCAGGTAGGCGGCGGTGTGCCCGTAGAGCAGCGTGCCGTCCAGGGCGCGGTTCTTCAGGGTGCGGTTGCCCAGTGCGCGCGCGCTGGAGACATGAAGGTTGACCCCTTCGAGCAGGAGCAGGGGAAAGAAGAGGAATGCCTGCCGACGGCCGATGATCCTCGGCAGTCCGGTCGCGGCGCGGGCCTGGTCCTGGGACCACACCAGCAGGTCCGGGGCGATGTCGGGGTCGAGGTCCTCGTGGTTGGGGTTGGCGTGGTGGCGGGTGTGTTTGTCCTGCCACCATCCGTAGCCCATCCCGATCGCGGCCCCGGCGATGCGGCCGGCCGTCTCGCTGGGCCGGCGCCGGCGGAAGACCTGGCGGTGCGCGACGTCGTGGGCGAGCAGAGCCACCTGCCCGAACATCACGGCGAGGAACGCGGCGAGCGCCAGGGTCCACCACCCGGCGCCGATGAGGACGAACGCGCTCCAGCCCCCGGCGTAGGCGACGGCCACGACGATGGACCGGACGGTGTAGTAGCCGGGGCGCCGGTTCATCAGGCCGGCCTCGGCGATCTTCTTCGACAGGCGGGCGAAATCACTGCCACCTGCGGGGGGAGGCGGGCGACGGCGCGGGGTATGCGTGGTCATGGTCTCGGAGTGTCCTTCCCGGCTGACGGGCCGCATCCGGTCGTGCGGTGTACGCCGGATGCGATGCGGCAGCCGGGTACCCACATCCCTGCCCTCGGACCGGCACCCGATGCTCGTCGGTCGGAGCTCCGGGTGTCGCGGGCTTTGACGTAAGGCCCCCACAGAGGGTGGCTGCTGTCGATGAACCTGCCGCGCTGAAATCGGGGCGAAGCGGCATGACAGGGGTGTAAGATACTAGCCTCGGGCCATGGTGACGCGTACCCGGCTGTATCACGACGGCACTCTGGTCCTGGAGGACTTTCCCGTCAGTGACGTCCCTGCGCATCTCGCTGATCCGGCGTCGGTCCTGTGGCTGGACCTGCACCGGCCCGGAGCCGCTGAACTCACCATGCTCGGTCAGGAGTTCGGCATCCACGAACTGGCTCTGGAGGATGCCGCTCACCATGGACAGCGGCCGAAACTCGACCGCTATCGCACCCACGAGTTCCTCAGCGCCTACGCCGTGACCGTCAGCCCGGACGGTGCGCAACTGACGTACAGCGAGATCGCCGTATTCCTCACCAGCCAGGCCATGATCACAGTCCGCAAGGACGACGGCCTCGACATCGAGGACGTCGTCGCCCGCTGGGACGAGAGCCCGGACCTGGCCGGCCATGGCGTCGGATTCCTGCTGCACGGTCTGCTCGACCATCTCGTGGACGGACACTTCGCCGCGGTCCAGCAGTTGGACGACAGCATCGAGGACCTGGAGGGTCTGCTCTTCGCGGCCGGGCGCCGTGAGATCGAAGCCGTGCAGCGCCGCGTTTTCGCACTGCGTAAGTCGCTCGTCCAGCTGCGCCGCGTCGTGCTCCCGATGCGTGAGGTGGTCAACACCCTCATGCGCCCCGGCCTGCACCTGATCAACGACCCTCTCGCCCCGTACTACCAGGACGTCTACGACCACGTGCTGCGTGCCACCGAGTGGACGGAATCGCTGCGGGACCTGGTGGCCTCGGTCATGGAGACGAACCTCTCGGTCCAGGCCAACAGCATGAACCTGATCATGAAGAAGGTGACGAGCTGGGCCGCGATCATCGCCGTACCCACCGCGATCACCGGCTATTACGGCCAGAATCTTCCCTACCCCGGTTTCGGCCGGCAGTCCGGATTCATCACATCGGCAGCCGTCATCGTGGTCCTGTCCGCAGTGCTGTATCTGACGTTCAAGCGCAAGGACTGGCTCTGACCGGCCCAGTGCCGGGCGCGGGTGACCAGGCCGAAGGCAGGAAATACCTGGTCACCCCCGGCTTCTCGGGCCGGTGAGCGGAGTAGTGTGAAAGCACCGGGAGTTCTTCGCGTACCGGCTCCGCTGCGGGTGCCGTTTCCGGTGATCGACAACGCCGGGCCGCTCACGAGCCCGGGGGCAGGTTCGCACCATGTCCGTGACCATCGACCGTACGACATGGGGCAAGCGCGCGCCGTCGCTGCCGGCTCGCCTGTCCCTGACACCCGCGCCGGGCGGGCTGGACGGCACGTGGTGGCCTCGCTCCCGTGCCCTGACCCGTGAGCTGCCACCCTTGACAGCCGCCCTGGGCGATCTCTGGGGTCGCATCACGGGTATCGCGGTGAACCCGGCCCACTGGCCCGTCATCCCGTGTCGGGTGTCCATCGCCGGGGGTACGGTGCACGTGGGCTGGTCCACCGAGGAGCAGGATCCGCACAGACTGACCTTCTTCTCCGCCAATGGCCGCCGGGACGTCCTGGTGATTCCGCCGGAAACCGGTGCGGAGGCAGCCGCGCAGCTCATGGCGGGCGACGCCATCGAGGCCCCGGCACTGGAGGAAGCAGCAGACAGGATCGACGCCCGGATCAGGGAAAAAGCGTGGGAGACCGACGGCGGAGCCGGTCGGGCCGTCGTGCCTGCCCCGGCATATCGGATCGGCAGGCCCTTCGCCCGCCGTTCGACGGAGGTGAGAGAACCATGACGGTCATCGCCGCGGCCGCGCTGCTCCTTCTGATCGCCGTCGGGGTCGCTCTGATCCACCGGCTCAACGGCCAGCACGCCGAACGGATCGCTGCCTTCCACTACAGCGATGTTCTGCCGGGGATCGGGCGTCGGCCCCGGAGGCACCGTCGGTCGGCGGTGGACGCGACCGTTCCGACGCGCCCCACCGCGACGGCGACCGCGGATGACATCGACTTCGGCCCGACCGTGGGCAGTAGAGGAAGGCGCGTCATGGCGATATTGCGAGACCGGAAGACGTACCGCGAGAGGATCATGCAGGCTCTGTACCAAGCCGCCGAGGGCAATCGCCTCCTGGGCGTCGATGGGGCGAAGCTCCGCACCGACCTGGGTATCCCTGAGCAGGACATGGCCGCTGCCTGTATGTACCTGGCAGGTGAAGGCTGGGTCGTCGTGGACTGGGAGAGGGGCAACACGCCCGCGATGATCACGCTGACGCATCAGGGGATCCGGCAGATGGAGACAGAAGAAGAAGGGCGTGGCTGAGCAGCCGCGTCGGTTTCTCGGACCGAAGTGAACTTCCGCAAGGATTGTTCATGTCGGATCAATCCCTTTGGCGTAACGTGGAAAGCGGGTCGGCACACGCTCACGTGCAATGACCTGGAAGGGCGGCTCCGGCGGGTATACGCCGGAGCCGTTGCTTGTTTCCGTAACCGCGCCCTGCGGCGAAGCGCTCGCGCGAGCGTCGTGCGGAGTACCGTGAGGTAGCAGGGCCGTATCGCGGTCGCATGCTCTGCGATGGCACTGCTCTCTGCGGACGGGCGGACACCATGGCTGACTCAGACACCCCCGACCTCCCCAGGCTCCTGCCGGACGCCGTCCACCGGTCGGTGCACCCCGGGACGGCCCTGCTGCGGCTGGAGACCACACACGCACGCGAGGGAATCCTGGACGGTGCCTGGTGGCCGCGGTCCCGGGACATCGGTGCGGAGCTGCCCTCGCTGATCTCCGCGTTGACCGAGCATCTCGGGCCTGTCACCCGGGTCGGTCTGGACGGCAGCGCCTGGGACGAACTGCCGACCCGGGTGATGGTCGACGACCGGGTCGTGCACATCGACTCCTTCCCGGTCGGTGACGACACCGTCCTCATCACCCGAGGCGAAGGGGACCTTTTCTCTCTGTTGCTGGTCCCTCCGGACACGTCGCCCGACGCGGCACGCGCCGCGATGGCCAGGGCCGTACGGGCCGACAACGTCACCGAGGCCAGGCAGATCCTCATTGATACGGGCGGCGGCATGCCTCCTGCGCCGGCCTGACACGTCCGTCGCAGATCGACTCCCCTATCGGCCTGGACGCTAGATGCGGGCGTACTTTTCCGTTTGCTGGGCGAAGTCCTGGGCCATGGCGGCGCTGACCGTGGGCTTGGTGTCGCGGATCGTGTCCAGGTAGTCGTCGGTGGTGGGGGTGGTCCGGGTTCCGGTGTCGAAGGTGCGCTCGAACTGGGCCTGGGAGACGGTGCGCGCCGCGTGGGCGATGTCGGCGGGGGTGAACCCCTCGCTGGCGGACGCGAGTACCGCGCTGTCGGCCCGTGCGCCCGCTCGGGCAAGGTAGCTCTCCCACAGCGCGGTCCTGGCGGTGTGGTCGGGAGGGCCGATCGGCAGCACGTAGTCGAAGCGGCCGTGCCGCAGGAACGCGGAGTCGAGCGTGGTCACGTTGTTCGTGGCGCAGACGAGCAGCCGTCCGTCCTGGCTTCGGAACCGGACGATCGCCTTGAGCAGTTCGTTGACGACGCCGACAGCGGTCGCGTCCGCGCCGCCGCGTTCGCCGGCGACCTCCTCGACCTCGTCGATGAAGACGAGGACGTGGTCGAGCCGGGCGATCTCGTCGAAGCGCCGGTTCAGCCCGGTCGCCAGGCCGTACTCGGCGGCCAGACGGGCGGGGAACAGTTCGAGGAAGGGCCATCCCAGGCGGCTGGCGATCGCGTGCGCGAACGTGCTCTTGCCGGTCCCGGGCGGGCCGAACAGCATCACCGCCCGTGGCAGTTCCACTCCGTGCTGGGCGGCCAGTTCGGGATGGGCCAGCGGCAGGACCAGGCGCCGCTCGATGAGCTGCTTCTCCCGTTGCATGCCCGCGACCTTCTGCCAGAGCCCCCCTGGCGGCAGCTCCGCTCCGAGCGAGGACAGCGTGCCGGCCGACTGCGGGGTCACCGGTCCGCGTTTCTCGAAGAAGACCAGCCCGGGGCGGGCGCCGAAGTCGCAGTTGCGCAGGGCGGTGGCACCGGTCTCGCCTTCGGGCAGGGCGGCGTGCACCGCGCGGACGCCGGCGGCGAAGAGCCGTTGCTCAAGGGCGGTGATCAGGGCACTCCCCAGCCCGCGCTGCCGCCAGCCGGGCGCCATGCAGATGCGCAGGATCCATGCCCGTTCGCCCTCCACCCTGCTCACCGCGGCGCCGATCAGCACGTCGTCGGCCGTGGCCACCACGGCCGGGTGGCGGGTCTGGAGGGCCGTCACGGCGTCCGAGAGCGGGAAGAGCGGCGGCTCCTCGGTCGTGCCGCTCTGCATGTCGACACGGATCACCGCTTCGAGATCGTCCTGGGTGTAGTCCCTGACCCGCCAACCCGTCATGATCAGCTCCGCGTGTTCGGCCGTACCCCCATCATCAGCCGGTGCCCGGAGGACGCGCGCGACAGGCGACGGTCACGAATCCTCCCTGGTGTCACGGATCGCTCGGGCCGTAGTCCGCTTCACGCCGCGGTGCCGGGCGCGCTGTCTGCCGGGCTGAGGGACTTGTCGGTGCGGCCGGTGCCGGCCGGTGGCGCTGCCGCGGCGGGTGCGGCGGCAGCGGTTTCCCGGGCGAGGAAGGAGCCGAGCTCGCCGATCGTGCTCATGAGGGGAGCCGGGAAGACGACGGTGGTGTTCTGGTCGACACCGATCTCCACCAGGCTCTGGAGATTGCGCAGTTGAAGCGCCAGAGGGTGGGCCATCATGGTGTCCGAGGCGTCGCCGAGCGCGGCTGCGGCCAGGGACTCGCCCTCCGCGTTGATGATCTTCGCTCGCTTCTCCCGCTCGGCCTCGGCCTGGCGGGCCATGGCGCGCTTCATGGTGTCGGGCAGCTGGATGTCCTTGAGCTCGACCAGCGTGACCTGCACACCCCAGTCGACGGTGGTGACGTCGAGGATCTGGCGGATGTCCAGGTTGATACGGTCCGTCTCCGACAGCGTCTCGTCGAGCGTGTGCCGGCCGACGACCTTCCGCAGGGTGGTCTGGGCGATCTGGTTGATCGCCGCGTTGACGTTCTCCACGGCGACGACCGACTTCACGGCGTCGACGACCCGGAAGTAGGCGACCGCCGACACGTCCACGCTCACGTTGTCCCTGGTGATGATGCCCTGGGACTGGATCGGCATGGTGACGACCCGCAGCGACACCCGGTGCAGGGCGTCGACGAACGGGATGATGAACCGCAGCCCCGGGGAGCGTGTTCCGACGAGTCGGCCGAAGCGGAACAGCACTCCCTTCTCGTACTGCTTGACGACCTTCACGGACAGGGCGAGGGCCAGGACGGCCAGAAGGCCGATCACGACGATGAGAACGATCAGGGCTTGCATGTACTGCTCCTCGAACGAGGACCACGTGGGGCGGAGACTCGCCGGTCGAGACCCCTGCATGTGCCTGCGCCGGCTCGTGAGGCAGGTCCGAAACCCGTGAAGGCACCGGTCGTGGCGGCCGTCTCACATGCCGATGACCAGGCGACTGGCGCGATCCGTCCGTGCCGGAACGGCCGCTGAGGCGGGGCCGTCCTCCTCGTGCTTCCCTGCCTCGTCCGGTTCGAGTGGCCGGTCGGCGGCGGAGACGGCGTGCCGGGTCTCGTCCGCGGCGATGAGAGCGCTTGCGGTCAGCGGTGGGCCGTCGTAGTCGGACGCGGCCGCCATCAGGCGGGCCGCCGACTCCGTCTCGGTCTCGGGCGGGATGACCAGCAGGTCCCAGCGGCCGGTGCCGTAGGAGAGCAGCAGCAGCTTGTGCGGGTCGATCTCCGGGGTGAACCATCCGACCTTGACGACATGACCGCCCACGGGGATCTCGTGCGGGATGACCGGCCAGTACTTCGGGTTGACGGCGATGCGGGTGATGCGGCCCCACAGAGGGTCCAGCACATCGGTCAGTGCGGGCAGCTCGCTCAGCAGGTCCCGGGAGCGGGGCCACCAGGCACCGTCCAGGAGGCCGCGCGACGGGCCGTCGGTCTTCAGCGCGAGACGCGCGGCCGGGGCTGCGACGGGCTCGTGGTGTGGCAGGAGTTGGTGCAAGGTCGCCGACATGATGCGGACCCGTCTCCGGGCCGCCTTGGCGGCGCCCCGGGTTTCGTCTCTCGCCGAGAACGACCCGGCGTGGAAGCCGGTGTGCGAAATGCCCTCGGTGCTGTCCACGGTACTCCGCACACGCCGGGGCGGTTGTGGAGACGTCTCCGCATTCGGCGAAGCGGCTGTCGATACCTGCGGGAGTCTCGCTGCAGGCCCCAGGGAGTCGTAACCGGACCGGTCTCGGGCACGATGGCTCGGGTGCCCCGGCCCAGCACTCCTCGGCTGTGTTACGTGGGACGCGTTCGTTGAGCCCGCCGCTCCGTCTCGGTCCGTCGGGCGTCCGCGAGGAGTATTCTGGTGATTACCGAGAGCATCTCGTGCACCGGCTTCCACGCCGGGTCGTTCTCGGCGATTCATGACAACCGGGCCGGCCGTGACCGGCCCGGGGTTGGGTCCGCGCCATGACCGCGACCATTCCGTTCACACCCGCAGTCGGAGACCGGGCCCCTTCTTCGTCACCGCTCCGACTCACGCTGGCGCCGGCCGGTGCCCCTCCGGCCCTGATCGACGGTGCCTGGTGGCCCCGTTCGCGCAACCTGACGGAGCAGCTCCCGGCGCTCGTCGAATGTCTCGACCCGCTGTGGGGGCGGATTACCCGGATAGCGGTGAGCCGCACGTTCTGGCCAGTCATCCCGGGAGAAGTGCCCGCGCACGGCCACATGGTGCGCGTCGGCTGGTCCAACGCCGGGCAGGACCCGCACAAGCTGTTGCTGCTGTCCTATACGTTCGGCTGCTGGAGCCTGCTGGTGATCCCACCGGAGACAGGGCCGGCAACCGCGGCCCGGCTCATGGCCACGGCCACCGACCCGTCACGGAGCCTCCCGCCGAGCGGCCTGATCCGTGAGGCCGAACGTTTCCGGGCCGCGGCAGAGGCAGCGGCCGACTCGGACTCGCTCCGGGAGGCGGTCTGGGACTCCGAAGGCGGACACGACGCCCCCCACCCCGCCTCACGCACTCCTGACGGACCGGTCACCCGTCACGTGCCCACCGCGGCAGCAGGAGTGTGAGAGATCGGCGGTGGGGAAAGGCTGCGTGCTGTCGGCCTTTCCCCGGGGGTGGGAGGCCGGCTCACTCCGGGAGGGCGAGGTCGTCGGTGGCGCTCCCGCGCCATTCGATCAGCAGGAGCGTCGCATCGTCCGTCGTGATCCCGCCCCGTGCCCGTTGCAGCGTGTGGGAGAGGGAGCGCGCCACCGTCCGGATCTGCTGCGCCGCGGGCTCGAGGCGGTTCACCCACCCGATGAGCTGCTCCTCACCGAATTCCTCACCGCCGACATCGCGCTCCTCTATCAGTCCGTCGGTGAAGCAGAGGATCCGGTCGCCGGGGGTGAGAGCCACTTCACTGATCCGGGGCTCGTGACCGCCGAAGCCGACGGGCAGCGTCGTCGGGCCCTCCAGCCGTCGTACGACACGGTGTCCACGGATCAGCACAGGAGCGGGATGTCCGGCGTTGACCCACTGAAGCCTGCCCGTGGCCGTGTTGAGCCGCATCATCTGAGCGGTCACGAAGTGGTCGGGGCCGAACTGCTCGGCGACGGCCCGGTCCATGAACGTATAGATCTCCGACAGGCCGACGCTGATGCGCCGGGCATGCCGGTAGGCTCCGATGACCACCGTGGCCATCGTGGCGGCATCCAGTCCGTGGCCCATCGCGTCGACCATGGCCACATGCAGGACATCGCCGTTGAGGGCGTAGTCGAAGCTGTCGCCGGCCACGTCGTAGGCGGGTTCCAGCATCCCGGCCAGCTCGACTCGGGGCGTGGACATCGCCAGCGGCGGCAGCAGCGACCACTGGATCTCCGCCGCCACACTCATCGGTTCTCTGCGGCGCAGCCGGAAGAACAGATCGGTGTAACCGTGCTTGGTCACCAGCATGTCGGCCACGAGCGAGGCGAGCCTGCGCAGCAGCCGTCGCTCGTCGTCGTGGAGGTGGTCCAGGGTGACGGCCATCACGCCCACCTGGTCTCCACCGTCCAGCAGGGGAAGGTAGACCCGCACACCCCGGGCCTGCGAAACCTCGACGGGACGCGCCTCCCGGAAGGCGCGTCCGGCGTCGGAGCCGTCGATCGGCTGCGGTTCCCCGGCCGCCAGCCCGTCGCCCGGCAGGGGGACGAGCCACACCTGGCCGTAGTCCTGCAGGAAGAGCGAGGTCTCGCGGCCGTCGAGCATGCCGATCTGCCGTGCGACGAGCGGACCGAGCTGGTGCGGCGGCAACTCGTGCCCCTGGTCCAGCAGGACTCCCAGGAACTCCTCTCCGAAGCGCTCCGACCGGGTGGAGCCTTCGGCGGGTCCTTGCCGCTCACCGCCCGTCATCGCCGTGGCCCGGAGGGACGTGCTGGCGGATCTTCCCGAAGGTGCTGTGCATACGAACTCCCGACGGACACTCACCGGCCGACGCGGTGGGGAACTTCCGCCCTGATCGTGGGGGCCGATCCACCGACTCCCCGCCGAGTCGGCCGTGCGCTCGTGCGGCGAGGACCGGCACAACGGCCACCGGGCGCCCCGCGTCCGGCCGGCGGCTGACCGGCACCGGCGGCGGCCTCAGGCGGATCGACCTCTCCGCCGCCGTCGTCGTCCGCCGCCGCGGCCGTCCGGGTGGGGTCCGCGCCGTCTGCCGGCCTGCCCGCAGCATGGATCACTGCCCTGCAGGGCAACGATCCCGACTACCAGTAGTGGCGTCGACCGGCGACGGCGTGTCCCATCGCGCCGAGGATCCACAGGATGGCTCCGACGACCAGCAGGATGATCCCGATGGTCCACAGGATGGACAGGCCGGTGAGGAAGCCGACGACGAGCAGTATGACGCCCAGGATGATCATGATCTCTCCTTCGGGGAGTGGTGTCGGCGCGCCCGCGAACCGCGGTGGGCCGCAAGGGCGTCGGCGGGAACGGCCGATCTCCTCCTTACTCCACGCGGTGTGGTCCGTGGCGGCTGACCTGTAGGCGGACCTCGGCGGGCATGTCGATGAGGCCGGTGGACCGACGCGCGGTGCCGATCGGGCCTTCGCACAGGGCACCGAGAGTGGCGCCGGGCGTGCCCTCGGGGGTGAGGGTGAGCTTGATGCGGGTGCGGTGGCGGCCCGGTCGGCCGGTGATGAGTACGGCCGCATGGCCTACCCCTGGCAGGGCACCGGCTTCGTTCGCGATCGCTTCGCTGAGTGCGCGGTCGCGCAGTTCGACGCCCTCCTGCGGGGGTGTGCCGCCGACGGGTAGTGAGCCGGGGCGGTGTCGGCTCAGCTGGGCGAGCAGCCACCACAGGGCGAGCAGGGCGGTGAGGACGAGGGCGGCGATGACCGCGGGCCACCACCACCAGCCCTGGCTGCTCCAGCGTGCCCGGTCGGATGAGCCGAGCAGGACGTCGGCCGGGGTGGTCAGGGGCCAGCCGGCGGGTGGGGCCAGATCGTGCCGCCGGTAGAGGTCGAGCCCGGCGAAGAGGATGAGCAGTCCGCCGCCGAGGAGGACCAGCCCGGCGAGGGCCAGCAGGGTGCGGTTGAGAGCGGATCGCGGCGTCATGGCGGGCTCCGGTGCTGCGGGTCTTGTGTCAGCGGGTGCGTCGCCGCGTCCGTACGGCGATGCGGGGAGGACGGGCGAGGGCGAGCCGGTCGCGCTCCTCGTCGAGGACGGCGGTGAGGTCGTCCTTCACCTGTCGGGGCTCGCGGAAGCGGACGTCCGCGCGGGCTTTGATGCGGTGGCGGCCCACCAGGACGTGCGCCGCGCCGACTCCGGGGACCCGCATGGCGGCGTCGCGCAGCAGGACGGCGGCTCCGTCGCGGTCCAGGAAGGCCCGCAAGCGCGGGCAGCCGGCGGGTGAGCGCAGGGGCAGCCAACGGCGCTGACCGGGGGTGAGGGCCAGGACGATCAGCCAGACGCCGACGGCGGCGGCCACGGCGGCCCCCGTCAGCATCCACACGTCGTCCACCGGGCGGGTGGCCAGTTCGTCGGCCAGGTGCCGTCGCCAGGCCGCGGCCGGACGTCCCGCCCGTACGGCGACGACGTCGACGAGCGTCGCGACCGCGGCCACGAGGATCACCGCGGCGACCAGCGCCGCCGTGATGCGGCGCGCGGACCACTTGCGACGGGTTCGGTGCCCCCCTGCGCGCTCACCGGCTGTGAGGTCCGAGGTGGACACGTCGCGTTCGGGAGGATCGGGCTCCCTCGTCAGCGGCACCGCGGCACGGTGCGTGGACGACGCGGAGCCGCGGCGCGGGGGACGTGGACCGGATGTCATCACGATCGCCCTTCCTGCACGGCGTGCCCGGTGACCCGGGCCGCCCGGCCGCTCACCGGACCCGCCCCCGGCTCGAGTCGGTGGCGGTCACCAGCCGCCGGACGGTGAGGAGGACCTCTCCCACTCGCAGCCCGGTCAGCTGGGCGACCCGTTCGGCGACGTCCCGCTGGATCCGCTCGCAGACACGGGGGATGTCGGTGGGGTAGGGCAGGTCCATGGTCAGATGCAGGCGCACCGATCCGGTACGGACGGCGGCGGAGGCGTGGGGTGCCGCAGGTCCGCCCCGATCGGGCGGTACGGCGGCGCGCCGCGACTGCGCCGCGCGCGCGGCCTGTGCGGCGATACGGGCGACCACCCTGTCCGGGATGACGGTGGCGCCCCGCTCGGCCGGGGGCGGCAGCCCGGCGGCCGGTGCCGGCGGGCCCGACCCCTCGCCGGGGGAACCGGGCCGGGTCTTCACCGCTGCCTCCGTGTCCGGAGGTCCAGGTCGCCCTGTACGACGAGGCCGACGATCAGCCCCGCCGCACCGAGGACCAGCACCAGCAGAAAGGCCCAGAAGCCGCCGAAGTAGCCGGCGAAGCCGAGGGCCATGCCGGCCGCGAGTCCCGTCGTTGCTGTGTTCATCTCGCACTCACCCGTCTCGCGAGCGTCCCTCTCGCCGTGATCATCCGCTCGGGCCCGAGGACACGGCGGTGGTCCCGGCAGCGGTCATCTCACGCGGCCCTCGTCCGGTTCGGTCTGCTGCTCCTCGTCGTCGGGCAGGTGGACGTCGTCGACGGCGATGTTCACCTCCACGACCTCCAGGCCCGTCATCCGCTCCACGGCGCTGATGACATTGGTGCGTACGCCGCCCGCGACGTCGACGATGGAGACGCCGTACTCGACGACGACGTCCAGGTCCACCGCGGCCTGCCGTTCCCCGACCTCGACCTTGACGCCGCGGGTGACCGCTCCGCCTCCGCCTGCGCCGGGGACGCGTTCCCGCATGGCTCCGAAGGCGCGGGCCATGCCGGCGCCCAGGCTGTGGATGCCCGGTACCTCGCGGGCGGCCATGCCCGCGATCTTGGCCACCACACCGTCCGCGATGGTGGTCCTGCCCCGTGTCTCGGCCGGAGCCCCGGCCCCTGTGCGGCCCTTGAGCGCGCTCACGCCCGCTTCCGGCCGGCTGCCCCCGCCGACGCTGGTGATGTTGTCCGTCATGGCGGTCGCCTCGATCGGTCGGCCGGACACCGGAATGGTGCCCGTCGAACGTTGGACATACCGGGCGGCACAATCCTCACGCGTCTGGCATGTGATGTGCGTCACAACTCGTATCGGGGGTACACGCTCGTTCCGAGCCTGCGTGGGAGCGTCATGATCGAACGCACTGCTTCCCCACGACTGGGGTGCGACCTGCCCGACCGCCTGCTGGCGGTACGGGCGGCCGAGGGAGACGAGGACTCCTTCGCCGTCCTCGTCCAGCGGCACAGCCGGTCCCTGCTGACCCTGGCCCGTTGCATGCTGGGCAACCCCCAGGACGCCGAAGAGGCCGTTCAGGACGCCTTCGTCAGCGCCTGGCGCCACCTGCCGGAATATCGCCACAGGGCGGAGTTCCACACCTGGATGTACCGGATCACCGTCAACCGCTGCCAGACCATGTGCCACCGCCGGCCGCCGCCCGTTCCCCTGGACACCGTCGCCGAACCCGCGGCCGGCGACGCGTGGAGCCAGCCCGCCCGGACCGCCGAGCAGGACGCGGCCATGGCCGCCCTGTTCCGCGCGCTCGCCGAGCTGGACGCCGGACAGCGGGTCTGCTGGATCCTGAGGGAGGTGCAGGGCCTGCCCTACAAGGAGATAGCGCACGTGACGCGTACCGACGAGCAGACGGTACGCGGCAGACTGTTCAGGGCACGCCGATCCCTGCAGGAGGCGATGGGCCCATGGCGCTAGACGACCCGCACACGCGGCCTCCCGAACCGCCCGGAGCCGACGGGCCCCGCAACGGCTCGGCCGCCGCCGACATGCCCCCGATCGCAGCCGATGAGGTACTGCCCTGCGGCCGCCTGCTCAGCCGGGTCTGGGAACAGGCGCGGGACGCACCACCGGCCGCGGACCCGCACCCGGTGTCCTGTCCATACTGCCGAGAGGCGGTCGAGGGACTGGCCACGGTGAACGCGGCCGCCCGGGCGCTGCGCGACGAGGACCCTCCGGGCCTGCACGCACTCGCCGACCGGGTCATGGACGTCGTCAGGGCAGAGGTCCGGTTCGGGCGGCTGCTGCCCCTGGCCGACCCCGACCGGGACCTGCGGATCGCCGAGAGCGCCGCGGCGAAGGTGCTGAGGCGGGCCGCGGACACGGTCCCCGGTGCCAGGGCCGCGACCTGCCGGCTCGTACCCGAGGGCAACGGCACCGACGTGCGGGTGACCATGACCCTGGCCGCCGCCCTCGACCGCCCGCTGCCCGACCGGGTCCACCAGGTACGCCGATCGGTCCTCCACTCGGCCGGACAGGACCTGGGGCTCACGGTGACAGCCGTCGACATCACCGTGGCCGACGTACTGGAACCGGGACCGACCCTCGGTCCCCGCCTCCCGACGGGCGGTGGCGCATGATGACCGCCGTCGGCACCACCGCGCTCCCCGGCGTCGCGGCCGAGGCAGCCCTCGCGGTTCCTGGCGTGGCCGCCCTGCAACCCCGCCTCGCCCGGCGCCTCGCGGCAGCCGCCGCGCCCACCCGGGCGGACACCACGCCGCCCGAGGCCGGCGTACGCGCCGACCGGGCGCCGGACGGTTCGGGATGGCACATCGAGGTGCGCTGCGTCCTGACGGAGGGTCGGCGGGCGCTGGACATCGCCCGAAACGTCCACGACCGGGTGACAGCCGCCCTCGTCACCCACCTCGCCACCCACGGTGCCGCGGAGCCGGTCACCGTCGCGGTCACGGTGACCGGTATCGCCGCCTGGCGCGACGCGGCGTGAGCGGCGGCGCGGGCGCAGGCCCCGCGAACCGTCGTTCGGCAAGCAGCAGGTCGCCGACCGTGGGAGCGCGCTGCTCCCGTCCGGAAGTCCTACATGGGCGGTCGCGGGCTCAAGCCTCGATGCCGGCGACGATCCGGCCCTCGTGCGGGGTGACCGGCTGTGCGTTACGGGTACGCGGGGAGGCGGCCGACCACGGCAGCGGGAGAGATGAGGGTCGCATGCGTACTGTCCTCGGCAGCCGCCCGCCTGCCGCCATGCGCGACGGCCCACTGCGGGGCCGGGTCGCTGTGGTCACGGGGGCGGCGCGCGGCGTCGGCGAGGCACTGGTGCGGCGCCTGTCCGCGGAGGGCATGCGGATCGCTCTGCTCGGTCGTGAGGAGGAGACGCTGTCCCAGGTGGCGGCGTCACTGGCCGTCATGACCGTCTGCATCGAGGCGGACGTGACCGATCAGGCCGCCCTCGACAGGGCTGCGCGGCAGGTCGAGGAGCGGCTCGGACCGGCCGGCGTCGTCGTGGCCAACGCCGGCATCGCCGTCGGCGGCCCCTTCACCCGCACCGAGGCCGAGCTGTGGCGACGCGTCGTCGACGTCAACCTGGTCGGGGCGGCGAACACCGCCAGGGCCTTCCTTCCCCAACTCACGCGGACCGGAGGTTACTTCCTCCAGATCGCCTCGACCGCCGCGTTCGGCTCCGCTCCGATGATGAGCGCGTACTGCGCGTCCAAGGCAGGCGCGGAGTCCTTCGCCCTGGTGCTGCGGTGAGGTCGCCCCCGAGGGGGTCGCCGTCGGCATCGCCTACCTGCACTGGACCGGCACCGACATGATCGCCGGATTGGACGAGCACCCGGTGCTGAGAGTCCTCCGTCGACACCAGCCGCCCTTCACTCGGCGGGTCCACAGTCCCGCACAGGTGGCCGACTGGCTCGCCACCGGCATCACACACCGTGCCCGGAGCATCTACGCGCCCCCGTGGCTGCGCTGGTGCCAGCCCTTGCGGCCGCTCTTCCCGTTCGTGGTCGGCTGCATCGCCCGACGCGAACTGCGGGAGGGATCGACCGACGAACTCGGGGCCGAGGCCGACGTGCTCGGGGCGGGCGGCCGTGCCGACTGGATGTCGGTCAGGCCCGAGACCTGACCCACGACGGGGGCCGGAGGCGTCCAGAGGGTGTCCGACAGGCCGTGCGACGTCCGCATGCTGCGATCGTAGAGCGAGAGCCGGCCGGACCGGCCGATCAGAACGCTCGGTAACACGCCGGAAGCAGGAGACTCGGCCCCGGGGAGACCGTAAGGACATGCCCGGGCCCCTGCCGTATACGGACGCGGTGCACTGCCCGGGGAGTGGTTTCCCAGGGCGGAAGCGGCCGTAGAGCCCCCAGGCGGGTAGGTGGTCGCCATGGACGAGGATGACGCGGACGCGGCGCTGCGAGCGGCGCTCGACCAGCTGGCGTTCGCCACCCGGAGCGCGGCGGCGCTGTCGAGCACGCTGGACGCGGTCGAGGGGCTCAGGCGGGTGTGCCGCGTGCTGGTGCCGGGACTGGCCGACTGGTCCGCGGCCGATCTGGTGGACGAGGACGGCGTCGTCGAGCGGGTCTGTTTCTCACACCGTGACCCCAACGCGGCCCTGACCGGCCTGACGGGACCGTTGCCGCCGGTGCCGGAGACGGCGACAGGCCCGCTGTCCCGGGTGCTTCGCGGCGCCGGCCCGCTGCTGTTGTCGGCCGGGCGGCTGCCGACCGCGCAGGAGGCGTCCGATCCGCTGCACACGGCAACCATGCAACCGTTCGCGCGACTCGGGGGAGACTCCGTGATCGTGGCACCCTTGCGGGCACGCGGGAGAGTGCTGGGTGCGCTGACCCTGGTCAGGGGCGAGGGACACCCGCCGTGGGGCGAGGCGGACCTGGCGCTGGTCGAGGACCTGACCCACCGCATCGCGCTGGCCCTCGACAACGCCAGGCTCTACGCCGAGACCCAGGCCGTCGCCGAGCGCCTCCAGCGCTCTCTGCTGCCGGACCTGCCCGTCGTACCGGGTCTGCGCATCACCGCCCGCTACTCCCCGGCGCTCGCCACCGCGCAGATCGGCGGTGACTGGTACGACAGCTTCGTCCTGCCGGAAAGCGGTGACACCACTTTGATCATCGGCGACGTCACCGGCCACGATCTGCGTGCCGCCGTGACCATGAGCCAGATCCGGAACATGCTGCGTGGCATCGCCTGCGACCGCCGGGAGCCGCCCGGCATGATCCTGCGCCGCTTGGACGTCGCAGTCGACGCCCTCTACGGCCACCGCACCGCCACCTGTGTGTACGCGCTGCTCAAGGGTCAGGAAGGAGGGCCGTACCAGCTGGAATGGGCGAGTGCCGGACATCCGCCACCCCTGCTGGTCACCGCGGACGGCGGCACCACCTACCTCTGGGAAGCACACGGCCTGCTGCTGGGCGTCGACCCGCACGCCGAACGGCCCAGTGCCGGCCTGCCCCTGCCCGAGGGCAGCACCCTGCTGTTGTACACGGACGGCTTGATCGAACGGCGCGGCGAATCCATGGATCACGGCATGACCCGGCTCCGGCAGCGCGCTGCCGCCCTGGTCGGCCAGGACATCGACGAGCTGAGCGACGAGCTGATGAACGGACTCGCGCCCTGCTCGCCTTGCGACTGCCACGGCCGGGCGACGGCGGCTCGCCCTGAGGCCACGCAATGCAGGCCGTACGCGATGATCCTGCGACCGTGACACCTAGGTGTGCGCGCCGGCAAGGAGACAACGCAAGAGCCCGGATCATGTACGGGCGGCCTGCCGAGTAGCGAGGAGGGGTGGGGGGTTGTGGAAGGGACTGCGGTCGTGAGTGGTGGACAGAGTGGGCTCACCCGATTGCTGACGGCAGCGGAGACAGCGGCGCCGGCGGACGCCGTCGACGTGATCGCGGAGGACCTGCTGCGGCGTTTCGAGGCCACGAAGGTCTCTTTCCTCATCGTGGACCTGACGGGGAAGGCCGTGGCTCGGCTGTCCACCGCCCCCACTCGGGGTGGGCGGCAGGCCGAGCGGATTCCCCTGATCGGCAGCGTCTACGAGGAGGTGATCCGTACCCAGCGCCTGTATCAGGACGCGACCGGCGAGGGGCAGCGGGTGATCGTGCCCGTCACCAACCGGGGGGATGCGATCGGGCTGCTGGAACTGCTCCTGCCGACCGGCCCTGGCGAGGACGTGCTCGACGCAGTCGGGGAAGCCGCCCACATCCTGGCCTACATCGTGATCGCCAACGGCCGCTTCACCGATCTCTACACCTGGGGCAAACGCTCCAAGCCCCCCACCCTGGCAGCTGAAATCCAGTACCAGCTGCTGCCCCTGTCACTGTCGTGCGAGGCCGCACAGTTCACCCTGTGCGGGAACCTGGAGCCCTCCGAGGACCTCAGCGGCGACACCTTCGACTACACCGTGGACCGCGACACCTTGCACGTGTCGGTGACCGATCCCATGGGCCACGACATGGATTCCGCCCTGGCCGCCACGGTCCTGGTGGGCGCCCTGCGCGGGGCCCGCCGGGCGGGCACTGGCCTGGCCGAACAGGCCCACCGGGCAGACCAGGCACTGATCGAACACGGCCACGGTCATGCCACCGGGCAGCTCCTGCGCATCAATCTCCATACCGGGCGGGCCCGGCTCGTCAACGCCGGTCATCCCTGGCCGCTGCGCATGCGCAACGGGGCTGTGGAGACGATCACCTGCGAGGTGGACCATCCCTTCGGGCTGTCTGAGCTGACTCCCCACCCGTACCGTGTGCAGGACCTCGACCTGCGGCCCGGTGACCGTCTGCTCATGTTCACCGACGGCATGCTCGAACGTCACGGAGAGAAGGTCGACCTGCCCGCCCTGCTGGCGCGCACCCGGAATTTGCACCCGAGGGAGACCGTGCTGGCGCTGACGTCCGCGGTCCGGGACGCCGCCGACGGCCGGCTCGAAGACGATGCCACCGCCGTCTGCCTGGACTGGCACGGCCCCCAGGAGACCCAGCGGCACGTCAGCGCCGGCGCAGACACCCGGCAAGCCTCAGCCGCACGCACGAAGGACCAGTCGTGACCTAGGTGAACGGTGCCAACGCGAATGAGACATCACGAGGTGTCTGGAGAACCGTCCCACTTCTCCTCGGCGGCCCACCCATCGGGCGGCGCCGGGTCGGAGACGGGGGCCGCGAGCATCGGGTCCGGCAGCGCCCACATGCGCCATGCCTTCCACGCGGGCGCCCCTTCGTGCGGTGCTGCTGGTTCCCCGTTACTCGAGTAGGCCGAGTTCCGTATCCGGTCCGCAGTGGATGCACGGCGCCACGTTCTGCCGCAGGGCATCCAGCGCCTGTTCCCGACTGACCGGCCGACACCGGCCGCTCCTGGCCGCCGCCCAGCACTCGCCGGTGCTCTTGCCGAGTTGCTAGGCCGTCTCTTTGGCAGCCCGCTCCATGACTTGCGGACAACCGTGCACCAGAATGAGGGCTCGAAGCCGTTCGTGCGATGGCTGATGGAGGGCGACCAGTAAGGCGGGTCACAGGCTGTCCGTCATTGCCGGTCGCGAGTGGGCGGGGAGTCAACTCATTCTCAGCCTGCTCCGGCCAGGTTGGGCGCCGGTTCGGACGAAACCATCCGGCCGTGGTCGGGTCGTGCCGTTGCGCTGGGATCGATGGGACGGTTGTGCAGTGCCGTCCCGGACGGGGGTCTGACTCTTGAGATCTTTGACCGAAGTGTCCAGTCACGGACTTGTCGACTGTCGTTGCGGGATGGCGTCTGCTGTCACCGAGCCACGGGGCGTGTCCCTATAGGGGCCTTGCCGAGTTCCAGGCGCCATCACGGTTCAGACCGCCCGAGCGGGCCGGTGCCATCCACTCGGCGTGTCACCCCGCGGGAGGCGAACCACCATGACGACCAGACAGCGCAGCACCTCCTCCAGTACGGATCCTCCCGTGCGGAGAGAGGTCGTGCTCGGCGTGGACACGCACGGTGAGGTGCACGTCGCCGCCGTGGTGTCCCCGCTGGGCAAGATCCTGGGCACCGAGTCCTTTCCGGCGACGGTGGCCGGCTACCGGCGGCTGCTCGTGTGGGCCCGCAAGCGGGGGACGGTGCGCCGGGCCGGTGTAGAGGGCACCGGCACCTTCGGCGCGGGCCTGTCCCGCTACCTGCTGGCGCAGCAGGTCGAGGTATACGAGGTGAACCGCCCCGACCGCTCGGCCCGCCGGTTGCTGGGGAAGTCGGATCCGCTCGATGCGCAGGCCGCCGCGCGGGCAGTGCTCAGTGGCCGCGCCCGGGCCCGGGCCAAGTCCGGCGACGGTCCGGTGCACAGCGCCCGGATCTTCAAGCTCGCCAAGGACTCCGTGGTCAAGGCCCGTACCCAGGCGATCAACCAGCTCAAAGCCGTCCTGGTCATCGCCGACCCCGCCCTTCGGGAACGACTGTCCGGACTGGGCAACCGCGAGCTGTTCCGCACCTGCGCACGCCTCGGCCCAGGCGCCGGCGAGGACGGCGAGAACGCGGTGGCCCAGGCCACCCACACGACCCTGAGAATGCTCGCCGAGCGCATCGAACAGCTCACCGGGCAGATCAATGAGCTGAACCAACGCCTGACCCAGCTCGTCGAACACCACGCCCCACAGCTACTCGTACCGGTGGGCATCGGCCCGGACAGCGCAGTCACCTTGCTGATCACCATGGGAGACAACCCCGAGCGGCTGAACACTGAGGCATCCTTTGCTGCCCTTTGCGGAGTCAGCCCCGTCGAGTATTCGTCGGGCCGTCGGAGCACGCGCCGGCTCAACTACGGCGGCGACCGCCAGGCAAACGCCGCCCTGCACCGCATCGTGTTCACCCGCCTGCGCCACGACCCGCGCACCCAGGCGTACTACGAACGCCGCACCCAGGAGGGCAAGACCCGCCGTGAGATCATCCGATGCCTCAAGCGGTATGCCGCCCGCGAGGTCTTCAACCTGGTCAGAACGGTATCCAGCGTTCCCCCGTTATAGGGGCGTCTGTGAGAGAGGCGTTCGACGGCAAGCCCCTACAGCCGCTGCCGGAGGGCGCTTCCGCGCGGGTGTGCTGCGGCTCCAGCGTCGGCACCGTTGCCCTCGGGTTCTACTCCACCGAGCACTCGACGCCAGGGCGCAGTGATGACACACGTCTTACGGCAAATCCGGCCGGAACCTTTGGCGACCCAACGCCATAGCCTTCGCCCCTGCAAAGTCGAACGCCTCTGGAGGTTTCTGAGGCGATGTCTGCACCCGCCGAGGCGGCGCACGGGCTTCCCGGCCGCGGGCTGTTGATGGTCGCGCAAGCCTGCCAACATCCCCTTGTTCCGGTTGCGGAGATCGGGGGTCTCGCGAGGCGTCGGTGCAGAGCAATGATCAGCGGCTGCTGGAGCGCATCTTGGAGGACCAGCATCGTAAGCTCGCGCCGGACAAGAGCCGGGACGACTTCTTCACGTTCTTCGCCGCGGACAAGGCTCTGCAGGACTGGGACCTGGACAACGACGAGATCACGGACGGCATCGTCGACGGCGCGCACGACTGCGTAATTGACGGTATCTGGACGTTCGTGGACGAGCGCTACATCACCGCCAACGCGAATCAGTTCCTTCCGTCACGTGCTGGCAAGATCGAGCTGGTCATCGTGCAGGCGAAGAACTCGTCGGGTTACCAGGAGTCTGTGATCGAGAAGCTCACTTCCATCTTCCGGCTCTGCTGGATATGGGCCGGGAGGAGGAGGATCTCGGTTCCGCACACCAACGCCGAACTGCTTGAGCGTACGCGCCGCTTCTTGCACGTCCCCGAGGAACTGGCGTCTTCCTTCCTGCAGGTTCACATCAAGGTGATCTACGCGAACAAGTCGGCAGAGACGCCGCACCCCAACGTAAAGGCCAAGGGTGACCGGCTCAGGCGGGAGCTTTCGAAGATCACGTCTGATACGCGGGCCGACTTGGAGTACCTCAACGCTGTTGACTTGCGCGAGCGGACTGCCCGTGGAGCCAAAGCCGTCGCACAACTGGTGTTCATCGAAACACCGATGAGCACGTTGCTCGGCGAGGGATACGTGTGTCTGGCGCGGCTGGATGAGTACTACCGCTTCATCACGTCCGACAACGAGGCGTTGCGCCTGGAGTTGTTCGAGGCGAACGTGCGCGACTACGCGGGATCCACCGCCGTCGACAACGCCATCCGGTGAGACCCTGAGATCCGGTATCGGCGAGGCCTTCTGGTTGTTCAACAACGGTGTGGTCACAGCCACTCGTTGATGGCTGCGACGAGGACGGTCGCTTACTCGTCGCCCACGACGTGCGGAGGGTAGTCATTCCCGGCACCGGCCACTGAGTGGCCGACGAAGCCCCCAGGAAGTACTCGCGGCACTGATGACGTTGTTGGTCCCGTCCCGTGATCAAGTCCGGAGCACACAAATCCGGGCCACCGCGATGCGCGGCTCAGCCGACGAGCTGCTGGCCTCCGTCGATGTCGTAGGTCGCGCCGGTGAGTGCGGTGTTGGTCATGATGTGCACGGCGAGCGCCGCCACGTCCTCTGGTACGACTACGCGGCCGATCGGCAGCGTGGCGCGCAGTTCCTCGCGGCGGGCGTCGAGCGCGTCGCCGAGCAGCCGGGCCGACAACGGCGTGTCCACGAAGCCGGCGGCGATCAGGTTCACCCGGACCGGCGCGAGCTCGAGTGCGAGACTGGCCGTGAACGCGGGCATCGCGGCGGTGACCGCGGGGGCGACACCCAGAGCGGACCGGATCCGGCGGGCTCCCGTGCCGCCCATGAGCAGCAGCGTGCCGCCCGGCCGTACGGTGCCGGCGCAGTGGCGCGCGACCTCGAGGGCGAGCACCATGTGGTCGCTGATGGCCCGGCGCGCCTGGGCGGCATCCATGTCCAGGAGGCGGCCGTAGGACGGGCCGCCCGCGGTGACCATCACGTGGTCGATCGGCCGTGGCAGCTGCTGGTAGAACCGTTCGAGTTGCTCCGGGTCATGGGCGTCGAAGGCGGCGGTGCTGAGGGCGTCGGCCTCCTTGGCGGCGGTGTGCAGGCGTTCGGGGTCCCGTCCGGTGAGGACGACGCCGGCGCCCTGGGTACGGGCGAGCCGTGCGGTCGCCAGCCCGATGCCCGCGCTCCCGCCGATGACGACGAGGGTCTGCCCGTGCAGGGCCTGGTCGCGGGATCCATAACCCGCAGTCGGCTCAACCGTCATGATTCCTCCCGCGCTGTGGTCTTGCCTACGTTGTCCTGAAGACTGATCCAGCACCTCGTCGAGCTGCCGCAGGAACCAGGCGGTGATCCTCTGCGAGCAGCCCCGCCGGACCTGGCCGGCACCTCCTCACCGTTCGACGGGTTGCGACGCAGCGTGCTCGACCTGCCCTGTGCGCTGGTCGGTGAGGACTTCGGCCCGGTCGTTCGCCAGTGCCTCCATGGTCTGCTCCGCGACGTCTTCCGTACTTGTCTCCGGCGCGCCCGTGAAGGAGCTGAGATCCGTCTCCACGAAACGGCGTGGACACCGATCACGAGTGCTCCCGCAGTGCTTCCGACATCGCGCCCGTCCAGGCCGCCGGGCTGCTGGAGGCCGCATCCCCGGGAAGCCCGGCTAGGAGACCAAGGAGGCGGCCGACAGCATGTTGATCAGTGCGGTGCTGCCGTTGCCCGACAGGACGGGAACGAAGGCCCCGGAGACGGTCCAGGCGGCGATGTAGTTGGTCCCCATCGCGCTCCTTCCTTCAGCCGCCTGCCGATCAGAGAGGGTCGACCCGGCGATGGGAGGCTTTGAACCGGACCGCGTCCTGGCGCCCCCAGGTGCTCGCGCGACTCTCACCAAAGGCGATTCACGACCAGAAGGCCGGCCCTCGATCCCCACCTTCTTTCGGGCCGCGCCGGGACGGCAGGTCGTCGCGTACGCAGATTGCCCACACAAGAAGTCCTCTCCACAATCAGCGTGCATCGAATGCCACAACGACGCATGTGAGACGACGCCCGGCCGCAGGACTCCCGTGTCACGTTCAGCGACCGTTCCACGCGGAGCACCTCCGAGGTTGTACGAGGGCTTTCCGGAGCACTGGCGCAGGCGCTGACCCGCTTGAAAACAATGGAGGGCCTGGAGCGGGAGCGTCAGCGCCGCTGGGTCGGTCTGCCGGTGGGTGGAGAGCGCGCCGTACACCACGGGCTCTCTTCCCGGAGCCAGAGCCTGGGACACTTGGGCGCCGCCAGGGCCCTCCAGGTCGGCCGGAACCGGCAGGCGGTGGGCATTGCCCAGACGCTTGGCAGGCGGGAGTGCCCGTGGTCATGCCGGTACTGCGGGCCCCAGGTGAAGTGGAAGACGGAGCGGCGTAGGCGCCAGGCGAAGATTTCGCTGCGGGGCATGCACTCCAGGCGGGTGTATAACCGATAGGTATGGGCGCGGAGCGTGTGCCGGTGGTGGACATCCATTCCCCGCCGGACGTCCACCTGGGCCCCTTGCTGGTGATCGCGCCGGCCCTGGCCGGGCCGCGCCTCTCTGCGGGCGCGGACTGGGTGGCAGGAGGGTGACCTGGTGTCGTTCACACTGCACTTCGAGCGCAGCGTGCCGGTCAAGTCGATCGCGGTGGTGATCCGCTCCGCCGACGGAGCCTCCTGATCAGCAGCCCCTCCGGGGGTAACTCGGCCTTGACGGGGTCACTGTCGCCGAAAACCTTCGGACGGAAAGTGCTTCCCGGGGAGAAGTCGGGTAGGAACCCTCGCCAGTTCCGGCGCGGCGTCGTGGTATGGATCACAGGCTGGGTATTGAGTGTGGTGCCCGGTGGATTTCCGTACCCGCGCATGACGGCCGAAGCCCGGATGCGAGGATGAGGCGCCATGACAGCAGGGTGGTGTGCTCGCACGATACGGGCCGCGGTGTTCGCGGCCATGTGCGTGCTGCTCGCCGCCCTGGGCCACGTCCTGATGTCCGGGAGCGACGTACCCGCGTGGGCGATGGCCGCCGGCGGGGCCGTGGCCGGTGCCGTCGGCTGGTGTCTGGCGGGGCGTGAACGCGGCCTGCCGTTGATCGTGACGGCCGTGGTCGCCGCCCAAGCCGTGCTGCACGAGGCGTTCTCCTACGCGCAATCGGCATCCGGCGGTTCGGCCCCCGCGGACGTGAGCGGCATGGGCTCCATGGACATGGGGCACATGGACATGAGTCACATGGACCACATGAGCCAGATGGGGCACATGGGGCACTCCATGGGCGGCGGCTCGTCGTCGTTCGGCATGCTCGCCGCTCACCTGCTCGCCGCGGTGCTGTGTGGTCTGTGGCTGGCTTACGGCGAGAGGGCCACCTTCCGGATCCTGCGGGCGGTGGCCGGATGGCTGGCGGCGCCGCTGCGGCTCCTGTTCGCCTCGCCCCTCACCCCGGACCGCCCGCGCGTCCGCCTGCGGCGCCGACGCTCGGACCGGGCGCCGCGTCTCCTCCTTCTCGTCCACGCGATCACTTCTCGGGGTCCGCCGGTGGGAACGGCTGTCGTCTGAAGACAGCTGGTTTCCCGAGGCTGCCGGGCTGCCCGTGTGTGCTTCGGGCCACGGCCGTACGACCGCACAGGTGCTGTCGCGCCACAGCGACGTCGTAGGGCCGTCTCTCTCACTTTCGCCGGACCGCGCGCTGTGACGCGCCCTGGTCCGGATCACGGTTGACCCGAGAAGGACACCAGGTGATTACCTCTGCCCTGCCCACGTCGCGCGCCAAGAGCTACCAGCCGGCAGCGCCCGACGAATCGATCACCGCATGGGCGTTGGCCGCCCGAGGCGGTGACGCGGACGCGGTCGAGCAGTTCGTGGGCGCTCTGCACCGCGACGTCCAGCGCTACGTCGCCCACCTTTGCGGCGATCCCCAGGCTGCGGACGATCTGGCCCAGGACACGTTCCTGCGGGCGCTCGGCAGCCTGCACCGGTTCGAGGGGCGTTCCTCGGCCCGGGCCTGGCTGCTGTCCATTGCCCGCCGCGCGGTGATCGACAGCTACCGGTACGCCGCCGCCCGGCCGCGTCAGTCGGACGTACCGGACTGGCGTGCAGCCATTGAGCTGGCTCAGCCGTGCGACCTGCCCGGTTTCGACGACGGCATCGCACTGCTCGATCTGCTGGCTTCGCTGCCCGATGACCGTCGGGAGGCGTTCATCCTCACGCAGCTGCTCGGCCTGCCCTACGCGGAGGCCGCGGAGGTCAGCGACTGCCCGGTCGGCACGGTCCGCTCCCGCGTGGCCCGCGCCCGGGCGGCCCTGATGGACCTGCTCGACGAGGCGGAGAGGCCCGCCGCACTGGCGGCCTGACGCTCCGGGAGGGTGTCGGTGCCGACTGTGGAATTCCCGGCACCGACACCCTCGTCAGCACCTGGGAACGGTTCTCCTGAGCCGTGTCGCCAACTTTTCGGGAACTGGCGGGAACTCGCGTGGTGTTCGCTCCGACTTCTGGAGCGGGTGACGGAGGTTCGCCCGCGTACCGAGTGGATCCGGGAGTTGTTCGATGCGTTCTCGTGTGTGGGGCTCTGCGGCGGCCGTCGTGCTCGGCGGCCTGCTGGCGGCGGGCTGCGGCGGCGGGGAGAAGGACACGGGGAGCGAGAGCGCGGGGAAGGCCAAGGACTCCGTCTCGGGCGCCTACCCGGTGTCCGTCACCGACTGCATGGGCGCCAAGACCACCTTCTCCGCCGCGCCGAAGAAGATCGTCACCAGCAACGCCTCCAGCCTGGAGCTGCTGCTGCGCCTCGGTGCCGGCGACAAGGTGATCGGCACCGGCTTCCCGCCCGGCAAGGGCACCCTGCCCGGCACCCTCGACACGCAGGCGCAGCAGGTGAAGGTGCTCAGCCAGAGCGTCATCCCCAAGGAGAAGCTGCTCGGCTCCGGCGCCGACCTGTACATCGACACCTTCGCCTCCATGGGCAGCATGGGCGGCGGAGGGATGGGGGACGCGCCGACGCCGGCGGAGTTCCAGGCCGCCGGGATCAAGCACATCTACCTGAAGTCCACCGCGTGCGCGGCACAGAGCAAGAGCCCGGTGAACGACCTGTCCGCGGTGGAGGCCGACATCATCTCTCTCGGCGCGGTCACCGGCACGAGCGCACGGGCGAAGGAACTCGTCGCCGGGATGAAGGAGAAGGTGGACGCCGTCCAGAAGGCGGTCGGCGGCACGGCGGAGAGCAAGCGGCCGACGTACTTCTTCTTCGACTACGACGCCGGCACCAAGCAGCCTTCCGTCACCTGCAACCGCCAGGTCGCCAACGCGGTGATCACCCTGGCCGGGGCCCGCAACGTCTTCGCCGACTGCGACGGCGACTACAAGCAGGTCGGCTGGGAGGACGTGATCGCCAAGAACCCGGACTGGATCCAGCTCGGGGTCCGCAACCGGGGCAGCGAGGCGGCGAACAAGAAGGCGTTCGACGAGGCCGAACAGTGGCTGAAGTCCAATCCGGCGACCAAGGGCCTCAAGGCAGTGAAGGAAGGCCACCTCCTGCGCGTCGGCTCCGAGCAGACGACCATCGCGGGAGTCGAGAACGCCGACACGGTCGATGAGATCGCCAAGGTCCTCTACCCGGGCAAGGTCGGCTGACCATGTCCTCCACGCTGGTGCGCCGGAAAGCCTCAGCTTCGGAAGAGCGCAGTGTGCCCGCGACACCGCTGGCAGTGGTCCTCGCGGTGGTGTTGCTGGCCGCGCTGACGGCCGCGGTGGCCTGGGGCTCGACGTCCATCCCGCCCGGCGAGGTGTGGGGCGTGGTGTGGCGAAGACTGTCCGGTGAGGCGCCGCGGCCGGGCACGAACGACCTGATCGTGTGGCAACTTCGCGTTCCGCGCGCCCTGCTCGCCGCTCTCGTCGGCGCCGGGCTCGGTGTCGTCGGTACGGCCGTACAGGCGCTGGTGCGCAACCCGCTGGCCGACCCGTACCTGCTGGGCATCTCCAACGGGGCCTCCCTCGGTGCGGTCGCCGCGATCGTGCTCGGGGTCGGGGCGGGCGGGGCGCTGGGGCTGGGCCTGTCCGGCGCGGCCTTCGCCGGTGCGCTGGCCACCTTTGCACTGGTGTGGGCGGTGGCCCGGCGCGGCGGGGGCTTCGCACCGCTGCGCCTGGTGCTCGCCGGAGTGGCGATCGGCCAGTTCCTCTCCGGCTTCACCAGCTACCTGGTGCTGCAGGCCGGAGACGAGCAGCAGACCCACAGCGTGCTGTTCTGGCTCATGGGCAGCCTCAGCGGAGCGAACTGGCAGATGCTCGCGGTCCCTGCCCTCGCCGTGCCCATCGCTCTGCTCTGGCTGCAGGCGCGCGCCCGCGGACTGAACGCCCTGCTGATGGGCGACGAGACGGCGGCCGGCCTCGGCATCGACGTCACCCGCCTGCGCCGCGAACTCTTCACCGTCACCAGCATGCTGACCGGCGTCCTGGTCGCCGTCTCCGGCGCGATCGCCTTCGTCGCCCTGATGGTGCCGCACGTCTGCCGCCTGGTCGTCGGCGGCGATCACCGGCGCCTGCTGCCGCTCTCGGCCCTGTTCGGGGCGGTGCTGCTGGTGGTGGTCGACATCGTCTGCCGTACGGCCATGGACACACAGGAGCTGCCGGTGGGCGTGGTCACTTCGCTGCTCGGGGCTCCGGCCCTGCTGTATCTGCTGGACCGGCGCCTGGGGAGCGGCAGTTGAGGATCGACATCGAGGACCTGCACGTCGCCTACGCCGGCCGTACGGTCGTCGCGGGCGCCCGTCTGATTGCGGCCGAGGGTGAGATCACCGGCCTGGTCGGGCCGAACGGCAGCGGCAAGTCCACGCTCTTGCGCACCGTCTACCGGCACCTGAAGCCCACCGCCGGGCGCGTACTTCTGGCCGGCACCGATCTGCGCGAGCTGAGCCCGGTCGAGTCGGCGCGGCACGTGGCCGCTCTCCCGCAGGAGCGGGGGAGCGACTTCGAGCTGAGCGTGCGCGAGGTCGTCGCCATGGGCCGCACCCCCTACAAGCGGGCCTTCGCCGGTGAGGACGCCGCCGACCGGGACATCGTCGCCCGTGCCTTGGCCGACGTCGGCATGGACGAACAGGCGGGCCGCCGGTTCACGGCTCTGTCCGGGGGCGAGCGCCAACGCGTCCTGCTCGCAAGGGCCTTCGCCCAGAGTCCCGACGTCCTGGTCCTCGACGAGCCGACCAACCACCTCGACATCCGCCACCAGGTCGAACTGCTCGCCCTGCTCCGCGCCCAGCGCCGTACGACGCTGGTGTCGCTGCACGACCTCAACGCGGCTGCCTCCGTCTGCGACCGCCTCCACGTCCTGCACGCCGGATCGGTCGTCGCCTCCGGCCCGCCCCGCGAGGTGCTCACGCCCGCCCTGATGGCGGAGGTGTTCGGGGTGCGGGCGGCCGTGGTCGACCACCCCCTCACCGGGGATCCCTTGATCGCCTTCGACCACCGGGCACCCGCCGACGCGGAGCCGGCTGTGGCAGTGGAGACGCACACCAGTGCCTGAACACGGTGGGGAAGGACGGCGGGGGTGGTGCCGTCCTTCCTGGTCTGCGGGTTCCGGTCAGGCGGCGGCCGGGTCCGCGATGCCGTACCCGGCCTCGACGATCGCGGCGCGCAGCCGTTCGTCTTCGAGTTCCGTGCCGTGCACGGTGACGGCGTTGGCGCAGAGGTCGACCACGACCTCGCTCACCCCGGGCACCTCGGAGACCTCTTCCCTGATACTCGCCGCGCAGTGCTCGCAGCTCATTCCGGTGACGTTGTACTGCTTCTGGGCCATGGCGCAACTCCTGGAAGCTGATGGGGGGTTCGGCGTGACGTACGTTCGCGTGAACGCGGATGTTCAGGCTGTCGCCGTCACCTCAGTAGTCGGATGAGCCGAGCCTGAAGTTCCGCCGTGAGCAAGCTGATTCCGATGCTCCTCGTGGGGCTCAACTGGCCGACGGGGCTACTTCCAGCCTTCCCGCCACGATTTTTGGGACAGGTCCGGGAACTCACGTGCGATCCCTTCCGACTTGTGGGACGAGGCTGCCTTCCGGCAGCCCGCCCACGAAGGTGAGGGGCGGAAAGGTGACAGACCACAGACCCGGTTCGGAACAGCCGGGGCACATACCCGACGGCTCTGCCGGCGAGGACCGCTGGCTGCTGGTGGCCGTGGCGGGCATGCTCTCGTTCGTGGCGATGCTCGACATGAACATCGTCAACGTGGCTCTCGCGGACATCGCCGACGGCCTGCACGTCTCCGCCGCGACCGCCCAGTGGGCCGTGCTCGGCTACCAGCTTCCCGTCGTGGCACTGCTGTTGCCCGTCGGCCGCTGGCTGGACGGCGTGGGAATGCGCTTGGCCGTACTCGTGGCGACCGCCGGCTTCGCCCTGTGCAGCGCGCTGGCGGCCGCCGCTCCCTGGGCTGCCTGGCTGATCGCCGCCCGCATCGCGCAGGGCGCGTTCGGCGCGGTGCTGTTCGTGCTGATGCCAGTCCTCGCGATCCGCTCCGTACGGACCGAGAGGCGAGGGCGGGCGATGAGCGTGCCCGCGACCCTGGGCCCGCTCGGGGCGGTGACCGGGCCGGCCGTGGGCGGGTTGCTCCTGGACCATCTGGGCTGGCACGCCGTCTTCCTCGTCAAGATCCCCTTCTGTGCGCTCGCCCTGGTCGTGGCCTGGTGCGCGATGCCCTCGGACGGCGCCCTGCGCCGGCCCGATCGGCGCTCGGCAGCAGACGCCCTCCTGGTGGCCACCGGTGTAGCGGCCCTGCTGCTGGCGCTGACCCTGGCCTCGGACCGTCCGGCGTGGCTGGTGCTCGCGCTCGCGGCGGTCCCGCCGCTGTGGTGGTGGCTGCGCGGTCCGGGCGGGCGTCCGGTGACCGGCGTGCTGCGTGTCGCGGGACTGTTCCGGGCACACGGGGCGGTACTGGCGCTGGCGGCCGGCTTCGCGGCCATGCACTACGTCGTCGCCCTGCACCTCCAGCGCGACGACGGCGTCAGTGCCACGACCACCGGGCTCACCGTGCTCGCCTTCCCGCTCGGTATGGGTCTGGCCGGACCGCTCGGCGGACGCCTCGCCGACCGGTACGGTGCCCGGCCGACAGCGGTCACCGGCGCTGCCTTCACCGCCGCCGGTCTGGTTCTCCTCGTTCCGCTGGGCGGCGACTGGTCACCGCTGGACGTCGCCTGGCGGCTGGCGCTGGCCGGCATCGGCATGGGCCTGAACGGCGGCCCGGCCCAGGCCCTGGTCATGGGCGCCGCCCCACGGGAGTGGACCGCGACCGTTGGCTCGACCGTCCAGTTCGCCCGCAGCCTCGGTTTCACCCTGGGCCCGGCCCTGGCCACCGCAGCCTGGGGCCTTGCCGGACCTTCCAGCGGCGTGCACGCCGCCCTCGCCATGGCCGCCACCGCCGCCTGCCTCGCCGTACCTCTGCTGGCACTGCCCGCCCGACGCCCGGCCACCGGGCCGGAGAAGACCACCGACGCGGCGTCCGCCGCCCATCGTTGAGCAAGGAGTCACCCGTATGTGCGGAATCACCGGCTGGGCGAGCTTCCACCACGACGCCCGCACCCAGGTCCCGGTCATCGCGGCCATGACCGCCACCCTCACGCGCCGCGGCCCCGATGCCGGAGGCGTCTGGTTGGGCGAGCGTGCCGCGATCGGCCATCGCCGCCTGGCCGTCATCGACCTCGAGGGCGGCGTGCAGCCGATGGCCGACCGTCCCGAGCAGCCGGACATCGTGCTCACCTACAGCGGCGAGGTGTACAACCACCACGAACTGCGGACCGAGCTGCGTGGCAGGGGCCATGTCTTCCGCACCCGCAGTGACACCGAGGTGGTGCTGCGCGCCTACGCGGAGTGGGGCGAGGACGTCGCCGACCACCTGGAGGGCATGTTCGCGTTCGCGGTCTGGGACGAGCGGGCGCAGCGGCTGCTGCTGGTGCGTGACCGGCTCGGCGTGAAGCCGCTGTTCTGGGCGGCCGTCGACGGCGGTGTGGCCTTCGCCTCCGAGCCCAAGGCCCTGTTCGCCCACCCCGAGATACGGCCCCGCGTGGACGCGGACGGGCTGCGGGAGGCGTACAGCCTGCTGTTCAACACCGGGCCGACGGTGTGGTCCGGGGTACGGGAGGTCGAGCCCGGCGGGCTGCTGGTCCTCGACCGGCATGGCGTCCTCGAGCGCCGCTACTGGCAGCTTGAGGCCAGGGACCACAGCGACGACCAGGACACCACGGTGGAGCGGGTCCGTTCGCTGGTAAGCGCGGCGGCCCGAAGCCAGCTCGAGGCCGACGTCCCACTGTGCAGCCTGCTCTCCGGCGGCATCGACTCCACCGTCCTGACCGCGCTGCTCGCCGACGAACTACGGCTGCGAGAGGGGACGGAGGCGAGGATCCGCTCGTACGCCGTCGACTACAGCGACCAGGCCGAACAGTTCACGGGCGACGTCCTGCGCACCGGCCACGACACCCCGTACGCCATCGAGGCCGGCGCATTCATCGGCACCGACCACAGCACCGTCGTCCTCGACCCGCGTGCTCTGCTCGACCCCGAGCACCGCAAGGCGGTCGTCGTGGCGCGTGACTCGCCGATCGGTGTGGGCGACATGGACACCTCGCTGTACCTGCTGTTCGGCGAGATACGGCGGCACTCCGCCGTCGCCCTGTCCGGCGAAGCTGCCGACGAGGTCTTCGGCGGCTACCCCTGGTTCCACAACCCCAAGGCGCTCAGCGCCGAGACCTTCCCGTGGCTGTTGGTAACCGGCGACGAGGCCGCCATGCCTCTCAACCCCGAACTCGACCTCCGCATCGGGGAGTTCCGCGATGACACGTATCGCAGCGCGCTGGCCGCCGTACCGCACCTCGACGGTGAGAGTCCCGCCGAGCACCGGCAGCGCGAGATGCAGCACCTGTCCCTGACCCGTTGGCTGCGCCAGCTCCTGCACCGCAAGGACAGGCTGAGCATGGCTCAGGGGCTGGAGGTGCGGGTGCCGTACTGCGACCACCGGCTCGTCGAGTACGCCTTCTCCACGCCCTGGGCGCTGAAGAGCTTCGACGGCCGTGTGAAGAGCCTGCTCCGCGCCATCGGCACGGGCCTCGCCCCGGACTCGGTGCTGTACCGGCCCAAGAACCACTACCCGGCCACCCACCACCCCGACTACAACCGCGGCCTGCAGGACATGGCCCGCGACGCGCTCGCCACCGAACAGGTCCGGGTCCTCGCCGACGAGACCCGGATCAAGCCCTGCCTCGACACCCCACCCCACCGGCTGGAGTGGGGCCACCGCCTGCGCCTCGAACGCGTCGTCGACCTTGCCCTGTGGCTGGACCACCACCGCCCCGAACTCGCCCTCTGAGGAGCCTCCGCATGACCATCCAGGAGCCGATGCCCGGCACCGATCCGGACGTCCTGCCCGATCCGGTCCCGCTGATGGGCTGCCCCTACAAGGCCGACCCCTACCCCCTGTACGAGCAGATGCGCGAGGCCGGCCCGGTCCACCGCGTCCTCTTCCCCAGCGGCGTCCAAGCCTGGCTCGTCACCGGCTACGACGCCGCCCACGCCGCGCTGAACGACGAGCGCCTGGGCAAGAACCACGACCGCGGCAACGACCGCTGGCGCGCCCGCGCCTCGATCATGCCCGAGCCCCAGCACTCCCAGCTCCAGGTCCACCTCCTGCACCAGGATCCGCCCAAGCACACGCGCATGCGCCGCTTCGTCACCGACGCCTTCACCCCACGCCGGATCGACAGCCTGCGCCCCCGCTTCCAGGAACTGGCGGATGCTCTGATCGACGCCCTGCCCGAGTCCGGCCCGGCCGACCTCGTCACCGGCTTCGCCGCCCACTTCCCCTTCCAGGTCCTCGCCGAAGTCATCGGCCTTCCGCAGGAGCTCGCGGCCCGCTTCGACCGCGACTGGGGCAAGGTCGTCCAACCGGTCGGCCCCACCGACCCAGGACGCCCGCTGTATGAGGCGCGTCTGCACGGCCTGCAGAGCTACATCGCCGACGTCGTCGCCCACAAGCGCGAACACTGGGACGACGACCTGCTCAGCCGTCTCGTCGTGGCCCGCGACCGCCGTGAGCTGTCCCAGGAAGAGCTGGACTCCATGATCTTCCAGCTCCTCGTCGCGGGTCAGGAACCGGTCACCAACCAGATCATCACGGCTCTGATCGCTCTCTTCCGCAACCCGGACCAGCTGGCCCGGCTGCGCGACGAACCGGACGTACTGCCCCGCGCGGTGGAGGAACTCCTCCGCTACGACAGCGCCTTCGAACTCACCACCTGGCGCTTCTTCGACAAGGACAGCGACCTGCACGGCACCGAGGTCCCGGCCGGCGACTCCGTGATCGTCTCCCTGTGCGCCGCCAACCGCGACCCGCGCCGTTTCCCCGACCCCGACGTCCTCGACTTCGACCGCAGCCCCAACCCCCACCTCGCCTTCGGCCACGGCATTCACTTCTGCCCCGGCGCGGCCCTCGCCCGCGCCGAACTCCAGATCGCCCTGGGCGCCCTGCTCACCCGGCTGCCCGGCCTACATCTCGCCATCAAAGTCGAGGACATCGAGTGGATCCCCGCCGTCCTCGGTCGCGGCACCAACAGCCTGCCCGTCGGCTACGACCGACGCCTCTGACACCGACGTACCGCTGACCGTGTCCGGCCACACCGGCCGGACCGGTCTCGGCTGACCCAAACCCGCTGCCCACTGGCGCCTGGCGTGCATTCCCGCCACGGCGCCATGTCGACATGCCCTCGTACTCCAGGAGGAACGACATGCCCCTGACGATCCCGTCAGACGCCCTCCCCACCCGCATCGGCACCGAGATCCTCAACCTGCTCCTGCCGCATCACCGTACGACCGATCGCGCTCCCGTTCCCGCCCCTGCGGAAGCGTTCCCTCATCAGTTGCGCCGCATCACCGACTTCGTACACGAGGGCGCCCCGGTCGCCTTCACCCTGCCTGCCTTCCCCTGCAAGTCCCCCAACCCCGCCAAGGTCCTCGGCCACCTCCCCGACCATGGCGAACGCCTCTCCCTCACCTTCCTGAACACCCTGTGCACCGAGATCGAGCGGGTCTACCCGCCCGGCGCTCGGGTGATCATCTGTTCCGACGGCCACGTCTTCGGTGACCTCATCCACGTCCCCGACCACCACATCGACGCGTACGCCGACGACCTGCGAATACAGATAGCCCGACTGGGCCTGGACAGACTGTCCGTCTTCGACCTGCGTGACATCCTCGGCGACCTCCCGCACGACACGAAACGCGCCCGCGTCCACGACCGCTACGCCCCCACCCTGGACGCACTGCGTGCCGAGGTCCGTGCCGACGACCAGGCCCTCGCCCTCTACCGGGGCATCACGCGCTTCCTCGTCGAGGACACCGCCGACTGGACCGGCACCCGCTCCGCCCTGCAGCGCGCATGCCGGCAACGGGCCTACGGCGTCATCCAGCGCAGCCGCGCCTGGGGCGACCTGATCGCCGAGCACCACCCCCACGCCGTACGCCTCTCGATCCACCCGCAACCCGTCGGCGCCCCGAAATTCGGCATCCGCCTCCTCGACGCCTCCGACGCCTGGACCACCCCCTGGCACTCCGCCGCACTCCACCGCGCCGACGGCACCTGGACGCTCGTGCCCCGGGCGACGGCGGCCCGGCTGGGCCGTCTGATCCAACAGGACGGCAGGCCCAGCCACTTCGTCCACAACTGATCAGGCCGGGGTTACGGCGACGGCCACAGTGCCGTCAGCCGGTGTCCGCGGCGCGGGCGCTCCAGTGCTCCTCGACCTTGGCCAGGCGCCAGTGGGCGATGGCTACGGCCCAGACGACCACGAACAGACCGATGACGACGTAGCCGACGTTGTCCAGGTCCAGGCCCCGAGATCCAGCCGGTGACGTCATCGTCGAGGCCGAGCTTGTCGTGCAGGACGCCGACCAGTTCGATCGTGCCGATGAAGAAGGCCACCGCGATGGACAGGCCGGTGATGGTGAGGTTGTAGAACACCTTGCGCACCGGGTTGGAGAACGCCCAGTGGTAGGCGAAGTTCATGAACGTGCCGTCGAGTGTGTCGAACAGGCATACCGCCGCGAAGAGCAGGGGCAGGCGCAGAACCGCGCACCAGGGCAGGCCGGCGGCGGCGCCGTTTCCGGCCAGGGCGAGGAGCAGAACCTCGGACGAGGTGTCGAAGCCGATGCCGAAGACGAAGCCAAGAGGGAACATCTGCCCCGGTCGGAGGATCGGCTTGGTGAACCGGCCCAGGAGGCGGTTCTGAAGCCGCCCGAGTCCAGGTGCGCTTCCAGCTCCGCTTTGTCGTAGCGTCCGGCGCGCATGGCCTTAAAGACGCGGATGATGCCGAACAGGGCGACGAGGTTGAGGGCGGCGATCAGGTACAGGAAGCCGCCGGAGACCGTGATGCCGATGGTGCCGAGGACTTGATGGGTTCGGGAGCCGTCGTTCATCAAGGTGCCGGCAAGCTTCGCGCCCCCGGCGACCAGCGCCCCCATGACGACGACCACGCTGGAGTGCCCGAGCGCGAACCAGCAGCCCACTGACACGGGCCGCTTGCCGTCGGCCATGAGCTTGCGGGTGGTGTTGTCGATCGCGGTGATGTAGTCGGCGTCGAAGGTGTGCCGCATGCCGAGGCCGTGATGCCCAGGCCGATCCCGAACGCCTTGGAACCAATGCTCCGCAGGGCCACAAGCCGTTCGTCAATGCCGGTCATGAATAAGCGAGTAGTCAGCACGGTGTCAGCCCGTCAAAGCCAGGTTGGGCGCCGGTTCGTTCGAAGCCATCCGGCAGTGATCGAGCCACGACGTTATGCCGGGATCGATGGGACGGTTGCACAGTGCCGTCCCGGACGGGGTCTGACTCATGAGATCTATGACCGACGTGTCCAGTCACAGGCTTGTCGACTGTCGTTGCGGGATGGCGACTGCTGGTACCGAGCCACAGGGCGTGTCCCAATAGGGGCGACCGCTAGCGGAGGCGGTCGTGGGCGGTCGAAGTACGCGTCAGCTGACCCGAAGTCCGACCGCCAGCGTCAGTTCAAGGATCCGGTGGGGCGATGCGAGATCCGGAAACAGTCCCCGCAGCTGCGACATCCGGTACCGGACTGTCTGGGGATGGACGAACAACGCCGCCGCCACGTCGTCCCGCCTGCCCTGGTGCAGCAGCCACGCCCGCAACGTCTCCTCCAGCCGCCGTGCGGTCGCGACGGGCAAGGTCCGCAACGGTGCGAGGGCTCGGGCACGCAGGTCTGCGAACGCGTCCACGTCGGCGCTCAGCACCAGCTCGGGCAGGTGATCCTCGGTGTCGCGAATATCAGAGGAGAGGGAGCGCGCGCGTGCGGCTCGTGCGTACGAGGAGGACGCACGAGTCCATGGCCGGGCCGGCCCGACAACGGCGGTGCGGTCGGTCAGCTGCCGCAAGAGATGTGATCGGTCGGCATCGGGGACGAGCAGCACACCGGTGGCGTCCGGCAGGTCGTCGAGGACGAGGGTGCTCGGGTCGAGCGCGCGGTAGGCAGACCGGGCCTGGTCGGCGGGCAGCAGGACCGCGGTCAGCGTAACCGGAGGCTGCCATCCGGCCCGTTGAGCAGAGGCCAGCAGCATGTCCGGGCTCGCGCCGGCGAGGAGGTGGCGGGCCAGGTGTTCCAGGTGGCGCTCGTGGGCCCTGCCCCGGGCGGCCAGTTCGTCGGCGTGGCCCGCGGCGCTCGCGGCGGAGAGCTCGTCGATGTAGGCGAAGGTCAGCTCGGCGAACTTGGCGACCTCGGCGGCGGGCAAATTTGCGGGTACGGCACCCGCTGCCAGGCATCGCCAGGCCACCCGGGCGCCGACGCGGTAGGCGCTGAGCAGGGCGTCCATCGAACGGCCGTCGCGGACCTCGCCGCGGCCCAGCTCGTAGGCTGCGTCGCTGGCATCGCCGCCTGTGGCGTTCCCGCTCGCAAGGTCCAGGTAGTGCCCCAGGGCGGTGCGGACGGCTCGGCGGATGGTGGCGCCCATGTGACCCGTAAGGGCGTTGGCGTAGGGAGGGACCTCGTGGATGATCGCCTGGACGACCTCGTCGGCGGTGGTCTTCAGCGCGGCCCGAAGTGCGGTGACCGTCGTCTCATCCAGGACCAGTTCGCTGGCCCTCTCGATTGCATGGCTCACGTCTTTGTTCCCTGCGAACAATTCAACCGACCAGATTCACGTCCTGCGGTCAGGACTTTACGCCTTGAGGCGCAGCAAGCTGGAGACATGACGAGTGCAGCCCTCCGCAGCAGGGCGTGGAAAATGCTGGAGATGGTCACGACGCCGCTGCTGCCGTCGGACTACCTCGACTTGTTCAGCCCGCTGCGGGCGGGCGCTGACCTGCGTGGGCGCATCGAGGCCGTGCGCCCCGAGACGGGTGACGCCGCGACCATCGTGATCAGACCGGGACGGGGCTGGCGCGGACACAGGGCCGGTCAGTACGTGCGGATCGGGGTCGACGTGGACGGGGTGCGCCTGTGGCGTGCCTACTCCATCACCTCGCCGGCAAACCGCCAGGACGGCCGCGTCACGATCACCGTGAAGGCGATCCCGGACGGCAAGGTCAGCAACCACCTGGTCTGCAGGGCGAAACCGGGCACGCTGATCCAGCTCGACCAGGCGACCGGTGACTTCGTGCTGCCGCAGGCCAAGCCCGCCAAGGTGCTCTACCTGACGGCCGGCAGCGGCATCACGCCCGTGATGGGCATGCTGCGCGACACCGAGTTCGACGACGTCGTCATGGTCCACTGCGCGCCACGGCCGCAGGACGTGATCTTCCGCAACGAACTGCACGACCTGGTCGCGGACAAGAAGCTGCGGCTCACCGAGGTGCACACCGACACAGACGGCATGCTCGACATCGCCCGTCTCGACGAACTCGTGCCCGACTGGGCCGAGCGCGAGACCTGGGCCTGCGGACCCGCGGGCCTCCTCGACGCCGCCGAAGAGCACTGGAGCGAACACGGCGTCCAAGAGCGCCTGCACACCGAACGCTTCCGCCCCGGCATCGTCGTCGCCGGCGACGGCGGCGAGGTCACGTTCAGCGCCACCGGCAAGACCGTCGACGCGGACGGCGCCACGCCGTTGCTGGACATCGGCGAGGAGGCCGGCGTACTCATGCCGTCCGGGTGCCGCATGGGCATCTGCTTCGGCTGCGTCACGCCGCTCAAGGCGGGCGCCGTCCGCGACCTGCGCACCGGCGAGATCACCGAGGCCGAGCCGGGCGTCCTCATCCAGACCTGCGTGTCCGCCGCGGCGGGCCCCTGCGACATCGAACGGTAGGAGCACCTTGACCGCCATCGACCCCACCGCCCACCTGACCGCGGAGCAGATCGAGGAGCTTGGCCGCGAGCTGGACGCTGTCCGCGACGAGGTGATCGCCGGCCGCGGCGAGAAAGACGCCGCCTACATCCGTAAGGTCATCTCGGCGCAGCGCAAGCTCGAACTGGTCAGCAGGGGCGTGCTGCTGTTCTCGATCTTCCCGCCCGCGTGGCTGCTCGGCACCGCCGGTCTGTCCGTGGCGAAGATCATGGACAACATGGAGATCGGCCACAACGTCCTGCACGGCCAGTGGGACTGGATGCGAGACCCGAAGATCCACTCCACCACCTGGGAGTGGGATCACGTCTCGCCGTCCGAGCAGTGGAAGCACTCGCACAACGAGCTGCACCACACGTACACCAATGTGATCGGCAGGGACAACGACCTCGGCTACGGCATCATGCGCGTCGACGAGGACCAGAAGTGGCACCCGTTCCACCTCGGCCAGCCGCTGTGGAACCTCATCAACGCCTGCTTCTTCGAGTACGGCATCGCAGCGTACGACCTGGAGCTCGGCAAGAACCTGCACGAGCGCCGCCACAAGAACCCGGAGTTCCGTGCGCGGGCCAAGGCCGTGGGCCGCAAGATCCGCAAGCAGGTGCTCAAGGACTACGTGATCCACCCGCTGCTGTCGGGCCCGTCGTTCCTCACCACGCTCGCCGCCACGTTCACCGCGAACCTGGTCCGCAACATCTGGTCCCACTCGGTGATCATGTGCGGGCACTTCCCCGAGGGCGTGCAGGTCTTCGAGCGCCGGTCGATCAAGGGCGAGACGCGCGGCCAGTGGTACCTGCGCCAGATGATGGGCTCGGCGAACATCAGCGGCAGCAGGGCCATGCACTTCATGACCGGCAACCTGTCGCACCAGATCGAGCACCACCTGTTCCCGGACCTGCCGAGCAACCGGTACGCCGAGGTCGCGGTGAAGGTGCGCGCGCTGTTCGAGAAGTACGAGCTGGAGTACGTCACCGGGCCGCTGCCCAAGCAGGTGCTCTCCGCGTGGAGCAAGGTCTTCCGGCTCTCGCTGCCGAACAAGAAGCCCAAGGTCAAGACGCCGGACCGCGAACAGGAACTCGTCGCCGCCTGATCCTTGGTACCGGTTCAGATCTTTCGGCCGTACCGGCGGCACCGCCGGGTTCGGTGAGATCGGTTGCGGACAGCGGGCGGCCGCGACATCAGACCGTACGACACGGGATCCGGGCAGCCCGGTGTCCGGCTGCGCTGCCTGGACGTGCGCCAGGAGTTCAGCACAGCCCCCGGCGAGGTGATGTAGTGCGCTGACCTGCCGTGGTCGGGCCGGTAGTCGGGTGCGCACGCGCACTCGGTTTGCCGCCGGGCGGGCGGGGCTGGGTGGAAGGCGTGGGCTGGGACGTGGACACTGCCGGAACTGATGCTCGCCGCCCCTGTGTCCGACCCTGCGCTGTCACCGCCGGGAAGGCATCCGGTGGCAGCCCCGACCGGCTGACATACCGACGAGAGGGGACCGGCCTTTGCAAGCCGGCCCCCTGCCTACTTCACCTGCCGTCGCTCAGTAACGTCGGCCGATTCTCCTCCATGCGCAGGTAGTCGCAGTTGACGTGCAGTGCTCGAACCCCGGCAGGGTCACGAAGAACCGTCACCGTCCAGCATCCGCCACGACGGGGCCGGGAACCCGCTGAACGTCTGTCGGTTCTGCAGGTACGAGATCGCCGCACGCCCGCACCGTTCCATGTGTTAGTCTCACGTGTTTGCGTGGTCGTCGCGGTGGGCGACGCTGCCTGTTCCGTCCGGCGTGTGCGTGGGCTGTTCAAACCTGCCGGGCCTTCCTCGGTACGTTCCCTTGCGGAAGGCTGTTTATGAAGCATCCCAATGACTCCGGCATCGCCCACGGCAGTCCCGCCCAGCCGGGGGCAACGACCTCGGCGCTGCTCCCTGCCGTCACCTTCGCCGGTCTGGAACTGCCGACGAAGGTGCTGCGGACACTGAGCGAACTCGGGGTGCGCGAACCCTTTCCGATCCAGGCCGCCACACTGCCCGATGCCCTGGAGGGGCGCGACATCCTGGGACGCGGGCGCACCGGATCAGGCAAGACGCTCGCCTTCGGCCTGCCGCTGCTGACACGTACAGCCGGGCGCCGCGCCGAACCGAAGCAGCCCCTCGCTCTGGTCCTTGTGCCCACCCGGGAGCTGGCCCAACAGGTCGCCCAGGCGCTGGCGCCGTACGCCGAGGCACTGCGGCTGCGGATCGCCATGGTCATCGGCGGAACGTCGATCGGCCGGCAGGTCACCGCGCTGAGCCAGGGAGCCGAGGTGGTCGTCGCTACCCCCGGACGCCTGCACGACCTGATCGAGCGCAACGCCTGCCGCCTGGGACGGGTGAGAATCACCGTGCTGGACGAGGCCGACCAGATGTGCGACTTGGGATTCCTGCCGCAGGTTGCCGACGTGCTCGACCAGGTGCACCCCGACGGTCAGCGGATGCTCTTCTCGGCCACTCTCGATCGCGACGTCGATCAACTGGTCCGCCACTACCTCCACGACCCCGTCGTCCACTCGGTCGACCCGGCCGCGGGCACGGTCACGACGATGGAGCACCACGTTCTGGTCGTCCACGGCCCTGACCGCTACGCCGTCATCACGGAAATCGCCGCCCGCGACGGCCGCGTACTGCTGTTCCTCGACACCAAGCACTCCGTCGACCAGCTCACCCGGCATCTGCGGGCCAGCGGGGTGCAGGCCGGGGCCCTGCACAGCGGCAAGTCCCAGCCACAGCGCACACGGACCCTGGCGCAGTTCAAGAACAGCCAGATCACCGTTCTAGTGGCGACCAATGTCGCGGCCCGTGGCCTGCACGTCGACGACCTCGATCTCGTGGTCAACGTCGATCCGCCCACCGACGCCAAGGACTATGTGCACCGGGCGGGCCGCACCGCCCGCGCCGGTGAGTCCGGCAGCGTGGTCACGCTCGTGCTGTCGGGCCAGCGCCGCGAGACGAGCCGCATGATGGCCGGGGCCGGCATCGAGCCGACCGTCACCAAGGTGCGCTCGGGCGAGGCGGAGCTGAGCCGGATCACCGGCGCCAAGACTCCCTCCGGGATCCCGCTGGACGGCGGGCCCGCCGTTCCCCGACCCAAGAACACCAACGCTCCCTTCCGCGGCCTCGGCACCAGCAAGGGCACCTCCCGCGGCGCCGGCGGCAAGTCCCGAAAGGCCGGCGAGGCCCGCAAGCTCGCCGAGGCCCGCAGGGCCGCCCTTGTGCGTCGCAACGGCTGAGAGCCGTAGAGATACCCGCCGAAACGGAGCAGGATGACGTTGCCGGCGCCTCGCACTGCGTCCAGCATGACAAGCTGTGCTTGCCCACCCCCGAACCCAGGAGGTCACCATGACCGCAGAGCCCCTATCTACGGAAGGTTCGGAGCCGGCTGCCCCCGAGACGTCCTCTCTGGAGCCGGACAGCGACGGCAACTACGACCTCAAGCGCAAGTTCCGCGAAGCCCTGGCGCGCAAGCGCGGTGCGCAGGCGGACGCCGCTGATATTGCCGCCAAGTCCGATGCGTCGAAGGTGCGTTCGGCGCACGGCCCGGCTGCGAGCCAGCGGTCGTTCAGGCGCAAGAGCGGCGGCTGAGTCGATGAGTCCCGCGATTTAACCGCCTTCACCGGCACTCGCGCTATCCACTCGCGCGTCCCGTGCAGTGGCCCGCGACGTGCGCATGCCCGTGCGCGCTTTGCGGGCGGGGCGTAGCCGGCGGACTCGCCTGGGGGAATGGCCCAGCTGCGGTTGGTTCGGGTCGGTGGCGCCGCCGAACTGGAATTCCGGGATGAGGGCACTGCCTTGTCCGTGGGTACGCGGCCGGTGTTGCGCGCCTTGCGTGCCCCTGTACCGCTGTGAAAATCGGCTGTTCGTGCCCAGCCACGACGCGCGGTGCCGACCTGCCCCGAGTGGACGCTGTCCGATCTGGTGCAACATCTGAGCGGGGTGCACCGCCGCCATGTCACCGGTTCCTCCCGCGGCTTCGGCCGCTAGTGCCCCGGCAGGCAACGTTTGCCCGTCAAGGAGCGGCGTCCGGTGCGTGCTCTCGGTGTGCCGGCCGGATGCCCTCGTACTGGACGTACTTGGGCTTCCGGGCGGTGCGGCGAGTGGGGGCACCTCCCGGCCGAAGGCTGGGGGAGCGTGCCGGGCGTCGCGACGGGGCGAACGTTGCCTGTTGGGCACTAGTTCGCGCAGGCGGCCCTGGAGCGCGGCGACAGGGCCGTCGCCCGCAACACCGACTCCCTCGCGGACCTGCCGGCCGCCCACGGCGAGGCGATCCGCCTCGTCGAGCCCGGCGGAGTATCCCGGCTGCTCGGGCCGCCACCGGAACGGCGACGGTGCTGCCGTGCTGTGGCTCAGGCGTCGATGATGACGGGGATGATGAGGGGCTTGCGGCGGTGGGTGCGGAACGCCCAGTTCGCCACGGCGCGGGCGAGGAGCTGTTCGAGTTGGCGCGCGTCCCCGACGCCTTCCTCGGCCGCGGTGGCCAGGGTCTTCTCGATGACGGGGATGACCGGCTCGAAGGTGGCGTCGTCGTGCACGAAGCCGCGGGCCAGGAAGTCGGGGGCCTCGGCGAGGGCGCCGGTGTCCGCGTCGACGATCGCCACCACCGTGACCACGCCTTCGGCGGCGAGGGTGAGGCGGTCCTTGAGGGACGCTTCGGTGGCGCCGCCGACTTCCATGCCGTCCACGTAGACGTTGCCGGCGGGGACCTTGCCGGTGATGGATGCACGTCCGTCGACCAGGTCGACGACGACGCCGTCCTCGGCGATGACGACCCGTTCGGGGGCGACGCCGGTACGGATGGCGAGGTCGGCGTTGGCCCGCAGGTGGCGCCATTCGCCGTGCACGGGCATGACGTTGCGGGGTTTGACGATGTTGTAGCAGTAGACGAGTTCGCCGGCGCTGGCGTGCCCGGAGACGTGCACCTTGGCGTTGCCCTTGTGGACCACGTGGGCGCCCCACCGGGTGAGTCCGTTGATCACCCGGTAGATGGCGTTCTCGTTGCCGGGGATGAGGGAGCTGGCGAGCAGGACGGTGTCGTCCTTGCCGATGCGGATCATGTGGTCGCGGTTGGCCATGCGTGACAGCGCGGCCATGGGTTCGCCCTGGGAGCCGGTGCACACCAGAGTGATCTTGTGGTCCGGGAGCTTCTCCAGCTCTTTCGTGCTCACGACCAGACCGGAGGGGACCTTGAGATAGCCCAGGTCACGGGCGATGCCCATGTTACGGACCATTGACCGGCCGACGAAGGCGACCTTGCGGCCGTGCTGGTGGGCGGCGTCCAGGACCTGCTGGATGCGGTGCACATGGCTGGCGAAGCTGGAGACGATGACCCGGCGTGGCGCGGTGCGCATCACCTGCTCGATCGCCGGGTTCAGCTCACGCTCGGAGGTGGTGAAGCCGGGTACTTCGGCGTTGGTGGAGTCGGTGAGGAACAGGTCCACGCCCTCCTCGCCGAGGCGGGCGAAGGCGCGCAGATCGGTGATGCGGTCGTCGAGGGGGAACTGGTCCATCTTGAAGTCGCCGGTGTGCAGCACCATCCCGGCTCGGGTGCGGATCGCGACCGCGAGGCTGTCGGGGATGGAGTGGTTGACCGCCACGAACTCGCAGTCGAAGGGCCCGAAGCCGCGCCGGTCGCCCTCCCGCACCCGCACGGTGCGCGGCCGGATTCCGTGTTCCTTGAGCTTGGCTTCCACGAAGGCCAGCGTCAGCTTGGAGCCGACGACGGGAATGTCGGACCGCTCGCGCAGCAGGTACGGCACGCCGCCGATGTGGTCCTCGTGGCCGTGGGTGAGGACCACGGCCACGATGTCGTCCAGCCGGTCCCGGATCGAGGTGAAGTCCGGCAGGATCACGTCCACGCCGGGCTGGGTCTCCTCGGGGAACAGCACGCCGCAGTCGACGATGAGCAGCTTGCCCGCGTGCTCGAAGACGGTCATGTTGCGGCCGATCTCACCCAGGCCGCCCAGGGCGATGACCCGCAGCCCTCCTTCGGGAAGGGGCGGCGCGGCTTTCAGCTCGGGGTGCGGATGACTCATACCCTGACGGTACCCGGAGAGCGGGACAGAGTGATCCATCGCCTGTGCGATCTCCTTCTCCCGACGGAGCGGGATACCCGCCGGGGGTGCCTCGGCATGATCGGATCACGCCGGCGGCCGGAACAGGCACGGGTGGAAGCGGTACCACCTTCCGTGGCCGAACCGTTCGCTCCGTGCTGGAGAAGATCTCGTGCACCCTGTCGTGTTTTCCGGCGTTCGCCACCTCCCGGTGGGCCTCGGCACTGGTCCACTCGAAGTGGTCGAGACGCGGGTGCCGTCGGCGCTCAGGAGCAAGTGGGCCGAGAGCGCCCCGAGGCAGCTTCTTTCGCCGGGGCGGACAGTTCGCCGTGTCTCCGAAGCGCTCGCCGCCCCCGTCAGCCATGCCGGAACCCGATGTGGTGCCCCATGAACTCGACGGCGAGGTCGGGCGGGGCGGCTCGGCCGTGGTCTCGAGCCGGTCCCAGGAAGTCGAAGATGACGTCCGTGACCGCGAGGAGCAGCCCCGCACGACGTCCGGGTGGCGTGGGACTGCGGCGCAGCCGCTGGATACGCGAAGCCCCCGTCCGTGATCACACAGAAGAAACACGTCACCCGCTGAGAGCCAATGCGACGCTCGGTGCGCGAGTGATGGGACGCACGCCCGGCATTCGATCTGATGCGGTGCCAGGAGGCGTTCTCATGGACTCGCGGCGCTCATGAGCGGCTCGTGGGGTGATGTCGTTCGGCGCTGTCTGGTCCACGACTGGTCCGGGAGAGACTCCCTTGGGTGTCAGACAGTAGCGCGAAGGCTCCAGTTAATCACAGGGTGTAGCCGCTATTTCGGGTTGCCTGTAGCACAACGATGCCTCCAGGCAACCGACTTCAGGCTCTAGAAGAAGCCGAGCTTCTGAGGGCTGTAGGAACAAAGAATGTTCTTGGTCTGCTGGTAGTGCTCGAGCATCATCTTGTGCGTCTCGCGGCCGATCCCGGACTGCTTGTAGCCGCCGAACGCCGCGTGTGCCGGGTAGGCGTGGTAGCAGTTGGTCCACACCCGGCCCGCCTGGATCGCCCGGCCCGCCCGGTAGGCGGTGTTGGCGTCCCGGGTCCACACGCCCGCGCCGAGCCCGTACAGGGTGTCGTTCGCGATCTTGATCGCGTCGTCGAAGTCGTCGAAGGAGGTCACCGAGACGACCGGGCCGAAGATCTCCTCCTGGAAGATCCGCATACGGTTGTCGCCCTCGAAGATGGTCGGCTGGACGTAGTATCCGCCCTTCAGCTCGCCGTCGTACTCGATCCGCTGACCGCCCGTGAGGACCTTCGCGCCCTCCTGCCGGCCGATGTCCAGGTAGGAGAGGATCTTCTCCAGCTGGTCGTTGGACGCCTGGGCGCCGATCATCGTGTCGGTGTCGAGGGGGTGCCCCGGCTTGATCTGCTGCGTGCGGGCGACCGCCGCCTCGAGGAAGTCCGCGTAGTGGCCCCGCTGGATCAGCGCCCGGGACGGGCAGGTGCAGACCTCGCCCTGGTTGAGCGCGAACATGGTGAAGCCCTCGAGCGCCTTGTCCCGGAAGTCGTCGTCGCGCGCCCACACGTCGTCGAAGAAGATGTTCGGGGACTTGCCGCCGAGTTCCAGGGTGACGGGCTTGATGTTCTCCGAGGCGTACTGCATGATCAGCCGCCCGGTCGTGGTCTCCCCGGTGAACGCCACCTTCGCCACGCGCGGGCTCGACGCCAGCGGCTTGCCCGCCTCGACACCGAAGCCGTTGACGATGTTGAGCACACCCGGCGGCAGCAGATCAGCGATCAGGCCGACCCAGTAGTGGATGGAGGCCGGGGTCTGCTCGGCGGGCTTGAGGACGACCGCGTTGCCCGCGGCGAGCGCAGGGGCGAGCTTCCAGGCCGCCATCAGGATCGGGAAGTTCCACGGAATGATCTGTGCGACGACCCCGAGCGGCTCGTGGAAGTGGTACGCCACCGTGTCGTCGTCGATCTCACCGAGCGACCCCTCCTGCGCCCGGATCGCCCCCGCGAAGTACCGGAAGTGGTCGATCGCCAGCGGGATGTCGGCCGCCAGCGTCTCGCGCACCGGCTTGCCGTTCTCCCAGCTCTCGGCCACCGCCAGCGGCTCCAGGTGGGCCGCCATACGGTCGGCGATCTTCAGCAGGATGTCGCTGCGCTCCGCCACCGGCGTACGGCCCCAGGCGGGCGCGGCCTCGTGCGCCGCGTCCAGCGCCCGCTCCACGTCCTCCGCGGTGCCACGCGCGATCTCGGTGAACGGCTGCCCGTTGACCGGCGACGGATTCTCGAAGTACTGCCCGCGCACCGGCGGCACGTACTCCCCGCCGATGAAGTGGTCGTAGCGCGCCTGGTAGGAGACGATCGCGCCCTCGGTGCCCGGCGCCGCGTAACGAGTCATGCTGGTCTGCCTCCTGGTGCAGCGCTGCCCGCCGTTGGGCAGCTGTCGGGCGCGAGGCTAGGCGGGCGGACGTTGCAAGTACGTTGCGCCGCTCCTCCGCCCCGGTGTCCGGCCGGCCGGGGCCGTCAGCTCGGCCTCCAGCGCCGAAAGCCGGGCCCGGGCCGCGGCCGTGGGCCGTATCGCGGCGAGCGCGCGCCACACCGTCACGTCGTCCTCGCCCCAGGCCGCGTGCGCCCAGTCCGCCAGCAGGTCCGGGTCGCGGTGTGCGATCAGCGCCGTGCGCAGTGCGTCGGCGAGCCGGTCCCGCAGCCGTACGATCGCGGGCGCCTGCGAACCGGGCAGCAGCGGGCCGCTGTACGCCTCCGCCGCCGCCGTGAGCGCTCCGGCCTCCAGCCGCCGCTCCACCACGGTGACGTCCGACTCGACCGCGGTCGTGAGCCGGTACGGCCGCGAGGCGAGCACCCCTGGCCCGAGCAGCCTGCGCAGCCGTGCCAGTTCGGCCCGCAGGGTCACCGGGGTCACCGACTCGTCCGCGTACAGCGCGCACAGCAGCTCGTCACCGCTCAGCCCCTCCGGATGCCGGGCCAGCAGGAGGACTATCTCGCTGTGCCGTCGGCTGAGCCGGGTCCGGCGGCCGTCCAGGACGAGTTCGGCCTCGTCCCGGCCCAGCGCGCTGAGCAGCGCGCTGTCCCCGACGCTCAGCGGCGGCCCGAGCAGGGCGAGCTGCGCCTCCGCGGCCCGCGCCACCGCCTGCACGAACCCGAGGCTGTGCGGATGCGCCAGTCCGTCACCTCCGGTGATGTCCACGGCGCCCAGCACCCGGCCGGTGCGCGGATCATGCACCGGCGCGGCCGCGCAGGTCCACGGCTGCACCCTGCGTATGAAGTGCTCCGCGGCGAACACTTGCACCGGCCGGTCCACGGCGACCGCGGTGCCCGGGGCGTTGGTGCCGACAGCCGTCTCCGACCAGCGTGCCCCCGGTACGAAGTTCATGCCGTCCGCCCGGCGCCGGGTCGCCGGATGACCCTCGACCCACAGCAGCCTGCCGTGCCCGTCGCACACCGCCAGCAGGTGCTCGCCGTCGGCGGCGAAGGTGCCCATCAGCTCCCGGACCAGGGGCATCACCCGGGCCAGCGGGTGCTCCGCGCGGTAGGCGCCGAGATCGCCGTCGGTCAGCTCCACGCTGGCGGTGCCGTCCGGCCCCACCCCGGCCCGGGCACTGCGCCGCCACGACTCGGCCACCACCGACCGCACCGGTCGGGGCACCGTGCCCACGCTGGTGAAGGTCTCGTGCGCCCGGCGCAGTGCACGGACCCGCTCGGCGGGGTCGGCCCCCGGCTCCAGAGCCACCCACGGATCGGTCAACTCGGCCTCCCCGGACGGTGAAAGGGCGGTGTTGCGGCTCGGACCATCGTCACTCGCAGTGTGCGCGCGGACAACCTGTTCGACATGGGTTCGCCTCTGCTCGGGCGCTCGCCCGGTCCTTCGTGCGTGTCCTTTTTCTTTCCTGTCTCTCCCCTGCGCCGGGCCCCGCCCCGTTCTGGTCTCTCCGGTCCGCTAGGCGAAGTTGACCAGCCGGATGTAGCGGACCCAGTCCCAGTCCGGCCCCGGGTCGGTGTGATCGGTGCCCGGTACCTGATAGTGGCCGATGATGTGCTCCCGGTCTTTGGGGATGTCGTACTTGTCGCAGATCGCCGCCGTGAGTCTCGCCGACTGCTCGTACAGGGCGTCGGTGAAGTACGAGGGGTGGTCCACCCACCCTTCGTGCTCGACTCCGATGCTGCGGGTGTTGTAGTCCCAGTTGCCCGCGTGCCAGGCGATGTCGGCCTCGTGCACGCACTGGGCGACGTGCCCGTCCGCCGAGCGGACCAGATAGTGCGCGGACACCTGCTTCTGCGGGTTGGCGAAGATCGCCAGTGTGTTGGTGTACGTCTCCTGCGTGACATGGATGATCACACGGTCGATCGCGTAGCTGTCGGGCCGGTCGGACGAGGTGTAGTTGGCACTGCTCGCCGGCTGCCACTCGGCGGGCGGATAGTCGACGGGCTCGGTCTGCGCGCCGGCCCTCGGGTCGGGGAGCAGGGCGTAGGGGACGGCGGCGAGCGCCGCGCCCTTCAGGAGCCGGCGCCTGCTGAGGCGCGACGGGGCCGGGTGCGCTGGCGGTTCTGGCTCTCTCGACTGTGCCGGGCCGGCCGGGTCCATGTCCATCTTCGGTGCCTTTCAGGAGTCGTGGAGGGCGGGGGAGAGGCCGGGCGGGGGCATCCCCGGCGTCAGCTGCGCAGTGCTCGCGCGGTCTCCTGCAGCCGCGTGTGCACGCCGCGGTACGTCTCCCGTGCGGGCAGCCACTCCTTGCGGAGCTTGGCCACGCACGTGTAGTTCGTGTCGCACACGTTGGCCAACGGTGATTCGACCGCCTGGGTTGCGAATTGGTACGCGTCCGGCGCACTGAACCCGTAGTCGCGCACCAGCCACTGCACCAGGTCGAGCTGCGATATACGGAACGCGTCCTCCAGCGGGCGGGCCGAGCCGGTCGAGATGATGTGGGTGTCCGACTCCAGCCGGGGCCAGGGGGTTGCGACGTCCTTGAGGAGGTCCACGATCACCACGGTGTTCATGGCGCACTCCACGGCCACCCCGCAGGTCTCGCCCTCGCCCTGCCGGGCGTGCCCGTCGCCGAGGCTGAGCAGCGCGCCCTCGACGTTGACCCCCAGGTAGCAGGTGACGCCCGCCCGCATCTCCGGCGTGTCCATGTTCCCGCCGTGCGCGTCCGGGACCAGGGCCGAGCGCACCTCCAGATTGGCGGGGGCGACGCCGACCGTGCCGTGCATCGGGTCCAGCGGCAGCTCGGCCTCGATGTCACTGTCCTGCGCCCGGAACAGGGCGGTGCGCCGCGCGCGGTCCAGCTGCCAGATCCAGACCCGCTCCGGCAGCGGAGGCTGGAGCGTGGCCGTGGTGTGCGTGGAGGTGAGCGCGCCGAACAGGGGGACCGTCGTCGAGGCCGCCCAGTCGCGCGCCGGTTCGACCGAGACGAAGTGCACGGCCACGGTGTCGCCGGGCTCGGCGCCCTCGATGTGGAACGGGCCGGTCTGCGGATTGAGGAACGGGAACTCGCAGACCTCGGAGACGAGATCCTTCTCGGAGCGGACCCGGCCGGCGAAGCAGTCCTCCGTGAACAGGTCGAGCACCGTGCCGGGCGCGAACCGCGCCACGGGCGCCGCTCCGCCGAACGTCCAGGCGTACTGGTCCGGTTCCGGGCGCACAGTGAGGATCCGGGGGTCGCTCATCGTGGTGGTGGTCCCTTCTGGCAGAGGCGGTCGTGGGAAGGAGGCGACGGGGGTCTGGCAGGGCGACAAGGGTCTCGGCAGGGCGACGAGGATCTGGGCAGGGCGACGAGCGCCTGCGCAGGCACGGCCGCCGGGCGGGCCGTCGGCCGTCAGCCGGGTACGGTCCCGTCCTGCCGATGGCCGACCGGTACGTACTCCTCGAGGTGCACCCGCGCGGTCTCGGCTATTCGCTCGGGGTGCCGTCGTATCAGCAGGACCAGTACGGCCACGCCCGCCGCCATCCAGACGCCGACGACGGGGCCCGCGTAGGACACCGGGGCGGTCAGTTCGGTCACGAAGTCGAAGACCGGGAGACCGGCGGCCGTCAGCAGTGCCGGGACGAACGCCGCGATGCCCAGCAGCGGGAACAGCAGATGCCGCACCGGTCTGAAGGCGGTCCGGCCGGCCCGCAGGAAGTAGCCCGCACAGGCGAGGTTCACGACGATGTAGACGCCCATGACGACTGTGACGATCACCGTGGCCAGGAGCAGAAACGCGGTCACGGGGTCGTAGGCGAAGCCGAGCCCCAGCACCGCCGCGACCGCCACGACGGTCTGCACCGCGATACCGGCCACGGGAGAGCGGTGCCGGGGATGGAGTGCGGCGAGCGGACGGGGCAGGACCCGGACGCGGGCCAGGGCGAAGGCCGTGCGGGTCGAGACGGTGGCACACGCGTTGGCGTTGGCGATCGTGGAGTTGATCACCGCCAGGAACACCAGCACCCAGAAGAAGCCGAAGGAAGCCCGGGCGACGCCGTCCCAGGAGGCCTCGCCCGAGGCGCCGAACTTCGCGAAGCGGTCCGGGCCGAAGTAGACGGTCATGGCATAGGTCGTGATCACATAGAACAGACCGATGCCCACAGCCGCTCCGAGCACCGCGCGGTGCATCGTCCGCCGGGGCTCGCGTGTCTCCTCGGCGAGCGGCGCCGCCGCCTCGAAGCCGGAGAACGCGAGCACCGTGTAGACGGAACCGGCGAACACGCCGCCGAACCCGGCGTAACCGTCCGCAGTGTGCGAAGTGCCGGACACGGAGAGGGTGTTGGCGCTGCCCGCCCTGCCGATGAGCAGGACCGCGAACACCAGGAACACGAGGATCTCGAAGACACCGAGGACGGTCCCGAAGCGGGCCGACGCCCGGACGCCGAGGTATCCGGCGACGGCGATCACGGCGGCGCCCGCCAGGGACCAGGGCCACCACAGGCCGGCCGGACACGAGGGCCATTCCTCGTTCAGCGTGCCGGCCGTCGTGAAGCCCAGTTGCAGGAGCAGCAGGGGCGGGACCAGCATCTCCACGAAGACGTATCCCCAGCCGACGAGGAAGCCGACGGACGGGTGCAGCCCCCGCGCCGCATACGTGATGACCGAGCCCGCCGCTGGTAACTCCCGGGCCAGCTCGGCCACGCACGACGCGGTGAACAGGCAGGCCACCAGTGCGATCAGTACTGCCAGCGGCAGGCTGCCGCCCGCGAACGCGGCGCCCGACGGAACCGACGCGGCCACCGCGGCGGCCGGCGCCATCGCCGTGATGCTCTGGAACAGCACCTCGCGCAACCCGATCGCGTCGCGCCGCAGCGTCCCGGTCGTCTCCCCGTGCATGCGTGTCCCCCGATACGTGTCAGCCCACTGCCACCCGACGTGTGTGAAAAGGCGTCATCCTGCCGAAGCCGCACGGTGCATGACGTCCCGCCCGCAGCGCTTCGCCTGAATCACGGTACGGCGCAGGTGGACCGGGCAGAAGGGCGCACGCCGGATCCGTGGACAGCCGACCGCCTGTGGAAAACTTCATCACCCGATCGGGTGAAGCCGGGGGCATCGGAGCCCCGCAGGCCCCCGTCAGGACCGCTCCGCCACCACCGCCGGATCGTCCAGCACGGACCGGACGACCGAGTGTGCCGCACCCAGCAGAGGGCCCTCGGGACCCAGTCGTGACACGGACACCGGGCAGGGCGGGCCCGCCGTACGGCTCCTCAGCTCCGTCTCCAGGGGCGGCAGCAGCCAGGGGGAGAGGGCGGCCAGGGCGCCGCCCAGGACCACCGTCTCGGGGTCGAGGAGGTTCACCGCCCCGGTCAGCGCGATGCCGAGCGCCGCACCGGCATCCCGCAGGGCCGCCCGTACGCTCTCGTCGCCCTCCTCGGCGCGCCCCGCGAGCAGGCCCACCCGGTCCTCGCGCGGCTCCAGGCCCGCCGCGCGCAGCACCGCCTCCTCGCCGGCGTACTGCTCCAGACAACCCCGGCCGCCGCACGGGCAGGGCGGCCCGTCCGGCCGTACGGGTACATGGCCCAGCTCGCCCGCGAAGCCCCGGGTGCCGCGCAGCAGCCCGCCGTCCACGACGACCGCGGCGCCGATGCCGATCTCGGCCGACACATGCAGGAAGTCACGCGGGGTGTCCGCGCCCAGCCAAAGCTCCGCGAGAGCACCGAAGTTGGCCTCGTTGTCCACGGTCAGCGGCCACTCGCCAGGCAGCAGGGCGCCGATGTCGGTGCCGTGCCAGTCGAGGTTCGGGGCGCGTACGACCGTACGGCCGTCCCGGGCCACCAGCCCGGGTACGGCGAGCGCGAGTCCGGCGGGCCACAGTTCCTCCCGCTGCGCCTCCGCGGCGACACGGCGCACGAGTTCCGTCAGCTCCGCCGCCACCACCTCGGGGACGCGGCCCCGGTTGGTCCCGCGCCGTACGGTCCGGGCACGGACCGAGCCGCGCAGGTCGACCGCGCACACCGCGAGGTGGTCCACACCTATCTCGGCCCCGATCCCAGCGGGTCCACGGCCGCTCACCGCGAGGGCCGACCCCGGCCGGCCCACCCGGCCCGGCCGCTGCGGGCCCAGCTCCTCCAGCAGCCCCCAGCGGATCAGCTCGTCCACCAGCGTCGACACGGCCGCCCGCGTCAGCCCGATGCGCGAGGCGACCGCGGCCCGCGACAACGAGCCCTCGGCGCTGACGGCGTGCATCACGCGGGCCAGGTTGCGCCGGCGCATGCCCTGCTGGGTGTCCGGCAGGGCGCGCCCGGCGCCCGGCGGGCGGGCCTCGTGCAGCGGTGCAGTCATGCCTGCGTCAATCCTCGGTGTCCGCCGCCCGGCATCACGCGTGCGGCCTGGTGTCCGTCCCCCGCTCCAGCAGCGGGGCCGCGTCGGAGAGTACCCCGGTGATCCGCTCCAGCGTCGCCTCGTCCCGTTCCACCGCCTCCAGCACCGGGCCCGCCGCGGTGTGCCAGCGGCGCGCCACCGCGGCCGGATCCTCGCCGGTGAGCAGGCCGGCGGCCTGCGCCGCGGCCCCGAGAGCGACCAGCTCCCTGGCTTCGGGTACCTGGACCGGCCGCCCCGACAGGCGCCGTACCGTCTGCTGCCAGGCCGTGCCGCGGGCTCCGCCGCCGATCAGCAGCAGCGGGGTGCTGCGGTCCGCGTCCTCGTCCAGGACCAGGTCGAGGGCGCCGAGCAGCGCGTGCACGGCGCCGTCGTACGCGGCCTGGAGCACCTGGCCCCCGGTCGTGTCGTGGCGCAGGCCGTGCAGCAGCCCGGAGGCGTGCGGCAGGTTCGGGGTGCGCTCACCGTCCAGGTACGGCAGGAGGATCGCGGAGCCGCCGGGCTCGACGGCCTCCCGGTCCAGGCCCAGCAGTGCCGCGACGCGGTCCACGGCGAGCGTGCAGTTCAGGGTGCAGGCCAGCGGCAGCCAGTCCCCGTGCGCGTCGGCGAAGCCCGCCACCGTGCCGGTCGGATCGGCAGGGCGGCGCCGGGAGACGGCGTACACCGTGCCGGACGTGCCGAGGCTGAGCACCGGGCTGCCCGGCCGCAGGCCGAGACCCAGTGCCGCCGCGGCGTTGTCACCGGTCCCCGGGGCGACCAGCGTGCCCTTGGAGAACGGCAGGTCATGGCTGTCGCGTACAGTGCCGGCCACCTCGCCCGGCCGCACCACCCGGGGCAGCAGCGCCGGGTCGAGGCCCACGTGCGCGAGGGTCTCCTCGTCGTAGGCCTCCGTCCCGGAAGCCCACCAGCCGGTGCCCGAGGCGTCGCCGCGGTCGGTCGTGCCCTGCCCGGTCAGGCGCTCGGTGAGGTAGTCGTGGGGGAGCCGCACCGCCTTCGTCGCGCGGACCGCCTCCGGCTCGTGTTCGGCCAGCCACGCCCACTTCGTGACGGTGAACGACGCCCCGGGCACGCTGCCGGTGCGCTCCGCCCAGGCCTTCGGCCCGCCCAGTTCCTCCACCAGCCGGCGGGCCTGCGGCGCCGAGCGGACGTCGTTCCACAACAGCGCGGGCCGCACCGGCTCGCCCCGCTCGTCCAGGGTGACCAGGCCGTGCTGCTGGCCGCCGATCGACACCGCCGCCGCCTCGTGCGCGGCTTCACCGCACTGGCTGAGCGCCTCGCACAGCGCGTCCCACCACTGACGCGGATCACTCTCCCGGCCCGCGCCCGAGGAGACGGTGTGCGGCGCCTGGCCGCTCGCCACCACCTGCCCGGTCGACGCGTCGACCACCAGCGCCTTCGTGGACTGGGTGGATGTGTCCACGCCGACGACGAGCGGACCCTCGGCTGCTGACATCGGGCTCTCCTCTTCCGCGGCTGTGCGGTATCTGCATCTTGTCTCTTCCCAGAGCTGCGTGGGCATACTAATTTGTAAACGGCCATGACGAAATAGTCGTACGCAGCAAGGAGCCGCGCCATGAGCTACCAGCCCACCCCCGAGGACAGGTTCACCTTCGGCCTGTGGACCGTCGGCTGGCAGGGAAGGGACCCGTTCGGCGATGCCACCCGCCGCGCCCTCGACCCGGTCGAGACGGTGCAGCGCCTGGCCGAACTGGGTGCCTACGGGGTGACCTTCCACGACGACGACCTGATCCCCTTCGGTGCCTCGGACACCGAGCGCGAGTCGCACATCAAGCGGTTCCGGCAGGCCCTGGACGCGACCGGTATGACCGTCCCGATGGCCACCACGAACCTCTTCACACACCCCGTCTTCAAGGACGGCGCGTTCACCGCCAACGACCGCGACGTGCGCCGTTACGCCCTGCGCAAGACCATCCGCAACATCGACCTGGCGGTCGAGCTGGGCGCGAAGACCTACGTCGCCTGGGGCGGGCGCGAGGGTGCCGAGTCCGGTGCCGCCAAGGACGTGCGTGCGGCCCTGGACCGGATGAAGGAGGCCTTCGACCTGCTCGGCGAGTACGTCACCGCGCAGGGCTACGACCTCCGCTTCGCCATCGAGCCCAAGCCGAACGAGCCCCGCGGCGACATCCTGCTGCCCACCGTCGGCCACGCGCTGGCCTTCATCGAGCGCCTGGAACGCCCCGAGCTGTACGGCGTCAACCCGGAGGTCGGGCACGAGCAGATGGCCGGCCTGAACTTCCCGCACGGCATCGCGCAGGCCCTGTGGGCGGGCAAGCTCTTCCACATCGACCTCAACGGTCAGTCCGGCATCAAGTACGACCAGGACCTGCGATTCGGCGCGGGCGACCTGCGGGCGGCCTTCTGGCTGGTCGACCTGCTGGAGAGCGCCGGCTACACGGGGCCCCGGCACTTCGACTTCAAGCCGCCGCGGACCGAGGACCTCGACGGCGTGTGGGCGTCGGCTGCCGGCTGCATGCGCAACTACCTGATCCTGAAGGAGCGTTCGGCCGCCTTCCGGGCCGACCCGGAGGTCCAGGAGGCGCTGCGTGCCTCGCGGCTGGACCAGCTGGCGCAGCCGACCGCGGCCGACGGCCTGCAGGCCCTGCTCGCCGACCGCTCGGCCTTCGAGGACTTCGACGTGGAAGAGGCAGCCGTACGCGGTATGGCGTTCGAGCAGCTCGACCAGCTGGCGATGGACCACCTGCTCGGGGCGCGTGGCTGAAAAGCCGCACACGCGCGTGCACGTATCAGTGCATGAGGCACGCCTTTCAGCAGGGCACGAGAAAGGGCCGGGGAGCGGCCGGAACACGAGTCGCTCCCCGGCCCTCGGCAACGCGCGGGACACTCTCGGCCCGGCAGCCGGCCGGAACCCTCGGGGAGCCGGATCCGGGCCGGATGGTGACGGTACGTCAAGGAGCGTTGCCAGCCGTCCCTTCCGTGCCGCGCCGTGCCACGGCCAGCGCGACCGCCGGATCGTGGTCCGGGCCGCCTGCCGGAATCCAGCGGCCGCCCTTGTGCCGATACGGCCACCAGCGGCCGTCGGGGGCCAGACGCAGCTGAACCCCTTCATCGGGGACGGTCCACCGGTTGCCGCTCCAGCGGAAGGGCGGCTCCTCCTCCGCCTCCCAGGCCGATCCGAGCGCCACGCGCGCGCGTGCGAGCGCCGCGCCTTCCACCGGCCACTCCTCGTCGAGCACGGCCAGGCCCACCGCCCCTCCGGCCTGCCAGGCCCGGACGGCGGCAGCCAAGCCCTCGCGTCCGCGTCCCGACCCGTCGGCGAGCCGTTCGGCGACGGCGTGGGCAGGCTCTCCGCAGGCAAGCCGTACGGCGTCCTGCGCGGCCGTCGCACCGGTGGGATTCCGCATGTCCCCGCGGAGTATCTCTGCCAGCAGTCGGTACGCCTCCACAGCGGTGCGACCCGCCAGATGCCCGAGCGCCACAGGGTCGACCTGGGGCGCAGCCGTCCCGGCGTCGAGGGACGGTGCTGTACCGGGTGCCTGAGGGAGTCCGGGAAGCTCGGGCAGCGGGGGCAGGATGTCCCCGGCCGCCCACGCCTCCGCCGCGTCCACGCCCTCGGGCTCCGCTCCGGGAGCGGCCGGTTCTGCCCGGGGAGCGGTCCCGCGTCCCTGAAGCTCCGCCAGGAACACCTCCCTCTCCCGCCCGCGCAACAGCAGGAGCAGAAACGGATCCTCGTCCAGCACGCGCGCCATCTGGTGGCACAGCGCGGCGGTGTGCCCACAGTGGTCCCAGGCCCCGCAGTCGCACGCGGGCTCCAGATCGCCGAGGCCCGGCAACAGCTCGATCCCGCTCACCGCGGCGTCCTCGATCAGGTGCGGCGGCAGCTCCCGGTCGAGCAGGGCGGCCAGATGCCCGGCCTGCTCCACGGCCACGCCCAGGAACCGCTCCCACTCGCGACCGGACAGCTCAGGCACCAGGACATCGGCCCGGTGGGCCGCACCACCCGGCTCCCGGACGACGGCGGTCACCCGGCCCGGCCGTACGGTCATCGCGCCCACCGCGCCCGCGCGCGCGAGCCGGCGTCCCGCGGTGACCGCCGCGCCGTCCAGGGCCGCGTCCTCCAGGGCCCGCAGGGTCCGACTTGCGCCGCCGCAGCAGGAACGGCCGTACGAGCTTCGACAGGCGTCCCGCGGCCGCCGGATCGAGGCCGCCTTCGACCGGCTGCGCGTACCGCGCGCGGAAGGCACCGAGGCGGCCGAGCAGGCCGGGTGTCGTCCAGTCGAGGATCGCCCACAGTTCCGTGAGGTTGTTCTCCACCGGAGTGCCGGTGAGCGCCACGCGTGCGCGTGCTTCGAGGGAGCGCAGCGCCCGCGCGGTCGCCGCGTAGGGATTCTTCACGTGCTGGGCCTCGTCGGCGACGAGCAGACCCCAGGGCACCTCGGCGAGCCGTTCGGCGTCCAGGCGCATCGTGCCGTATGTCGTCAGCACGAACTCCCCGGCTGCCACGGAGCCGAGATCGCGCCCGGGCCCGTGGAACCTGCGCACCGGCACACCGGGGGCGAACCGCTCGATCTCGCGCTGCCAGTTGCCGAGCAGGGAGGCCGGGCAGACGACCAGGGTGGGACCGGCTGCCGAGCCGTCCGTCTGCCGGTGCAGATGCAGTGCGATCAGCGTGACCGTCTTGCCGAGGCCCATGTCGTCGGCCAGACAGCAGCCCAGGCCGAAGGACGTCGTGCGGACCAGCCAGTCGAGGCCGCGCAGCTGGTAGTCCCGCAACGTGGCGGCCAGGCCCGGCGGCGGTCCGACGACGGGAGTGGGCCCGGTGTCCGTGAGCCCCTCCCGGAGCCGGTCCAGCCAGCCCGCCGAGCGCACCCCGACCGTCCGGCCGTCGACCTCCGCCGAGCCGGTCAGGGCCGCTGCCAGCGCCTCGACGGGACTGAGGGAGCGGTCCTGCCGGGACCGGGCGCTGTGGGCCTGCCGCGGGTCGACCAGGGCCCACCCGTCCTGCAGCCGCACCAGAGGGCGCTTGGCCTCCGCGAGCCGGTCCAGCTCCGACCGGGACAGTTCCCGTCCCTCCAGCGTGAATCCCCAGGAGAGCACGACCGCGCTGTCCGCCGAGAGGAACGCCGGGGGAGGCAGGGCATGCGCCGTGGCGACCGTGCCGTCGTCCGGTGGGCCGACGGTCGCGTACAGGCCGAGGTCACGCGACATCCCTTTCGGCCAGTGCACATCGACTCCCACCGCCGCCAGTGCCCGGGCACCCTCGCCCAGCAACTCGGCGATCTCGTCGTCGGCCAGATCCACGGCGTCCGGCACGGCGGCGGAAAGCAGAGGTGCCAACGGCGGCCAGGCGCGGGCCGCGCGGCGCAGCGCCAGCAGCGCGTCCGCACGCGCGCGTGGGCCGAACGTCTCGTGCGTGCGTCCGGCGGCCGCCCACAGGGCCACGGCGTCCAGGACGTCCGGCGCACCGCCCGGACCGTGCACTTGCAGCACGGCGCGGAACCGGACGCGGCCGTCGTCCTGCTGTGCGAGGTCGTCGAGACCGGGGATCTCCACACGCAGTGACAGCCGCACGCCCGCTTCGTGGCCTGCGGCGATGTCGTCGGCCCAGGCCCGCAGCCCGGGCAACCGCCGCGGATCGGGCGCCGCATAGGCGGGGCCGCCGGTCACCAACGGGGCCGCGGGAGAGCGCGGGAGGACGTCGGCGAGCGCGTCCAGGAAGGCGCGCAGCAGCCGGTCCGGGTCCGGCAGCCGGGTTGCTTGCTCGGCCGTGAGTGGCACCGCGTGGGCCTCTGGAGGCATGGCGGCGGCGAGTTCGCGGATCAGCTCCGTGTCCCGCGCGGACAGCAGGCCCACCCGCCAGGCGTCGTGATCGTCCGGCGAGAGTCCCGGCAGAAGCAGCCCACGCGCCAGGAAGTGCAGGGCCAGTTCGCAGGCAGCGTCCCAGAAGCAGGCCGAGCGGTGCCCGTCCGGCCGCGCACGCGCGCGCGTGAGCAGCGGCAGGGCGGTGCGCACGGGCATCAGGAGCGCGGGCGTACGGATCTGTTCGACGCCGCCGTCCGCGGCGGGGAGCACGAGGTCCAGCTCTCCCGGAGTGCCGCCGGGGACGGCGGGAGGGGCCGCACCGTCCCATCGCCAGAAGGCGAACCGGCCCGTGCGAGCCGGTTCGGAAGGAAGGAACACGATGCAGCAGCGGGCCAGTTCGGACAGCTCGGGGGGTGGTGCCGTCATGGTGGTCTGCACAGCTCCTCCGCACTCCTCAAATTTGACTACTCGACAGAGTGGCCGAGGGTACAGCACGCCGAGGGCGAGTCCGCCGTGTCGAAGGCGTGATCAGGACTGCTTCACAAGCTGTTCGACCCATGGCCGGTGTTCATGGTGTGCAGACGGCCGCGCGGGTACGACTGCCGGACCCTGTGGCGGGGCGAGAAGGTACGTGACAGACGCGTTCACATTGCAGCGCGCAGCAGGCCGACAATGTGCTTCAGGCGGAGCGATACTGCGAGCAGGGCCCGGGACCATTAGGGGGCGGGTCTCGGGGATGACTCAGGGTCGGGGCCCGGAACCGCGGGAAGCGTGGGGCCGTTTTCTGAGCAGAGAGCGGCAGTGGCCGCGAAGGAGGCGACGCTCATGTCCAAGAACGCGAAGATCGCCGCAGGGGGCGTGGCGGTCGGGCTCATCCTGCTGATCTGGCTGCCCTGGTGGGTGGCGTTCCTGATCGTGGTCGGGGTCCCGGCGGCGGCGTATCTGGCGCTGGACCCCTCGCAGCGGCGCAGGCTCCGCAGGGTGACCCGCAAGGAACTCGGCCGCTGAGGCGAACGCGAGCGGCTGGGGGCGTCCGGTTGCCGGACGGGCGGCAGACGCTCGTCCGGGCCCCGCAGGGCCCCTCCCCGGCCCTGCGGAGCCGCGTTGTCGGCTGAGCGCGTCTTCCGGGCCGGGGGCTCGGGGCGGAGGGCTGCCAGGTCCTCAGGCGGGCCGTACGGCCATCTTGTCGAGCGCCTCCAGAAGGCCCGGCAGTTCGGGACCCCGGCCCACCGGAAGGACCTCGCCGGGCGTCTCGTCCAGGAGCACGAACGCGATGTCGTCGGTGCGCGCCACGATCGACCAGCCGGGACCGTCGGCACGCAGCGTACGGGCCTCACCCGTGGCGAACGACGAGCGCACCCGGCCGAGCGGCGGCGGTGAGTCGACATAGGCCCGCGCCTCTGCGAGGACCCGACGGACACCGCGGTGGCCGCTGGGCGGCACCCTTTCGCCCTCCGGCACGGACGTGGGGGCCTCCTCTCCCGGCGACGAGGGTTCCGTGGCGGTTGCCGACTCGCCCGGCACGGAGAATTCCGCGTCGTTGATCTGCTCACGCCACGCCGTCCACTGCAGCGCTATCTCGTCGGCACCGAGGCGTCTCTGCGCCGGCCCCCAGACACTGGTGTCCGGAGGGCTCAGCGGTGGCCCCTCCGTCACCTCGGGGGCAGGGTCGTGCGGAGCGGGCACACCGGGGGCCGCGACGGCGACCGCCAGGGGCCAGCCCGGCAGGGCAGCCACGACCGCGCGCTCGTCCGGCGAAAGCTCGTACTCCATGCCGCAGTCCCAGGACGCGATCGCCACGGCGACCAGCGAGACGTCGTCGATGACAACCGTCCAGCGGGCGCCGTCGCCGTCCTGGCCCAGCACCAGGCCGTACCCGTCGGCACGGGGCGCAAGTCCCAGCGCCGTGCACGCCTCCGGATAGTCGTCGCCCAGAACGCTCGGAAACTGTGCCGGCGTCAGCAGTACCGCCGTCAGCACGTACAGCGCATCGTCCGCGGCGGCGACGGCCCCATCGTCCGTCCCGGCCATCCCTGCCTCCCCAATGGTTCGTCCAACGGCGCGCACCCTAGTGCGAGCGCAAGGCTGTTGTCACGACTCCTCACACCACGCGGAGCTGCAGGTTTCCGCCTGGACGGGGGCGAAACGACCATGGTGGACGAGCGCGCCGCCGAGGTCCGCGGACAGCCCGGGGGCTCGCCGGGCACGCAAGCGACGGCCTCGAACACATTGTGTGCACACGTGTCCCGCCTCTGATCGTTTCGTCACAGACTGCTCATGTGCCGTCACTCAAAGTAGAGTTGGCCTTCTTCGGAAGGAGGGCGGCGCAATGAAGCGGTTCGAGCGGCTCGGCCGGATCCGCCGGCTGGATCCGGTGGCGGACGCGGTGGAGATCTACCGGCTGAGTGCGGCGTTCGAGTTCCCCTGGGACTACACGCGCGCCCTCGAGCTGGCCCTGTATCGCACGTACGCCGTGCCGAGCATCGGCCGGCTGCTCGCAGAGACGGCGGAACTGACCGGCCGCGCGCAGAAGCGGTACGACGACACCGTGCTGCTCCTCGACACCGTCGTGGAGCACGGCTTCGCCGCGGACGAGGGCCGCGCGGCGATCCGCCGCATCAACCAGATGCACCGCAGCTACGACATCGGCGACGACGACATGCGGTATGTGCTGAGCACCTTCGTCGTCATGCCCAGACGCTGGATCGACACCTACGGCTGGCGACGGCTGTCCCAGCACGAGATCGTCGCAACCGCCGAGTACTACCGCACTCTCGGCCGGCACATGGGCATCCCCGGCATCCCCCGGACGTACGAGGAGTTCGAGGCGCTCCTCGACGCCTACGAACGGGACCGCTTCGACTGGGACGAGCAGGCCCGGCGGGTCTCCGACGCCACCCTCGACCTGATGGCGTCCTGGTATCCGCGCCTGCTGGGGCCGGTGCTGCGCACGGCGACGCTCGCCCTGCTCGACGAGCCGCTGCTGCGCGCTTTCCGTTATCCGTCGCCCGGCGCGGCCACCACCGCGCTCGTGCGCCGCGCCGTACGCGCGCGCGGCCGGTTCGTCCGGCTGCTGCCGCCCCGCCGTCGCCCGCACTTTGCACGGCAGAACTGGGAGGTCAAGGGCTACCCGGCCGGCTACCGCGTCGCCGACCTGGGCACCCGCCCGGTTCCCGGACTGCGTGGCTGCCCGGTGCGGCACCTGGACTCCTCAGCGGCCGACGTCGTCGAGTGACGCGAGAGTGCTACGCAGCCAGGCGAGTTCGGCCCGGCTCGTGGCACGCGCGATGGTGAGGACACCGCGCCGGAAGGGGTCGTCCAACTCCTCGGCGCGCAGCGGCCGGTCACCGTCGTAGAAGAAACTCGCCGGCTCCTCGAGGAAGGCCAGCCGGCGTCGCAGTACGGCCGCCTGGGCCGCCGGGTCCTCCAGGTGCCGCAGGAACGCCAGCAGCGTGAACCAGTGGTTCTCGTCGGTGATCTCGCGCTGCGCGGGCGTGGTGAGCCTGCGCCTCAACTCATTCCGGCCCTCCTCGGTCAGCCGCAGCACATGGCGCGGCGCGGCCACGGCGCCGGGCTCGGTGGCCCGGACCAGCAAGCCGGCTTTCTCCAGCCGCTTGATCGCCGGGTACAGCGTGCTCTCGGCCACGGGCCGCACATGGCCGGTGAGCGCCGCGATGTGACGGCGCAGAACGTATCCGTGCAGCGGGGCGTCGTGGAGGAAGCCGAGGATGGCGAGTTCGAGCACGTCCACATTCTCCTTCAGGGCGATGTGCATCGCCACACCAATACAGCCTTGCCGTCATACATCGATGTCGAGGTATTCTTCGTGGAGCCACAGCAGTCAGGGAGGGGCACGATGCAGCAGGCCGCATTCGACAGCGAGGGAAGCCACATCCGCTGGACCGAGGTGCCGGGGGAGGAGCCCGCCCGGGTGTACCTGCACGGACTCGGCTCGATGTCCGCCGTGTACCACGCGCACGTCGCGGCCCGGCCCGAACTCGCGGGCAGGCGCAGTCTGTTCATGGACCTTCCGGGGCACGGCATCAGCGACCGGCCCGGGCACTTCGGGTACACGCTGCGGGAGCACGCCGATGCGGTCGCGGTCGCTCTGGACGCAGCCGCAGTCACCGGAGCCGAGCTGATCGCACACAGCATGGGCGGTGCCGTGGCCCTCGTGCTCGCGCACCGGCGGCCCGACCTCGTCTCTCGGCTGGTCCTCACGGAGGCGAACCTGGACGCCTGCCCGTCGCCCACCTCCGGCAGCAGCAGAATCGCCTCCTATGGAGAGGACGAGTTCGTCGAGAAGGAGCACGCGCGCGTGCTGGCGGCCGTCGGCCCGCTGTGGGCGGCCACCATGCGGCTGGCCGACCCGCGTGCCCTGCACCGCAGCGCCGTCGGCCTGCGCCAGGGCTCCGACCCCGTCATGCGCACGATCCTCGAGGGGCTCCCCGTGGAGCGGGTTTACCTTCAGGGCGAGCACAGCGGCGAGCTGGTCGGCCGGGAGAGCCTGGAGGCCGCCGGGGTACGGGTGGTGACGGTGGCCGGTGCCGGGCACAACGTCATGCTCGACAATCCCGACGCCTTCGTGGCGGCCGTCGCCGGGACGGACTGACCCGCAGGCGTCCAGCCGGCGTGCCGCCGTGAGGAGTTCTCCGAGTCGGCAGGAGGCTCAGTTCTCGCGTGTCGCGAGCGCGAGGAAACGTGCGTCCTCGTCGACGTACGACGTCATGCGCCATCCCGAACCGGCCAGGAGCGGACCGAGGTTGGCCTTGGCGCGCAGGTCGTCCGGCGTGATCTGCCGGCCCTGCCGCGCCGCCAGGGCGGCGCGGCCGATGGGATGGAACAGGGCGAGCGTGCCGCCCGGCCGCGCCACGCGGGCCAATTCCCGCAGGTTGTCCACCGGGCGCGGCAGATGGGCGATCAGACCGGCCGCGAACACGGCGTCCAGGGACTGGGACCGCAGCGGCAGCGCGGCCACGTCCGCGAGCAGCAGCCGCCCCTCCCGGCCCCGCCCCGCCCGTACAGCGGCCTCGAGCATCGCCGGAGTGAGATCCGCGCCCAGCACCACTCCGGAGGGGCCCACGGCCGCCCGCAGCGGCGGCAGGGCGCGCCCGGTGCCGCAGCCCGCGTCCAGCACGCGGCTCCCTGCCCGCAGCCCGAGGCAGGCCACGGCGGCCGCGTAGGCGGGGCCGTCGTCGGGGAACCGGCTGTCCCAGTCGGCCGCCCGGGCGCTGAAGAACTCCTGCACGCGTGTGTGGTCGTCGCTCAAGTTCCGCATGATTCCTCACCGTCACGGGGGATACCTAGGCGCACATGTTCGGGCTGGACTCGATCGTTCCGCCGCATCTGCGTGTCATATTCCAGCACGTTTCGAAATGCGCCCCCTGTGTGCCCCCGTGCCCCCTAGCGTCCTTTGGCCATGGGACACCTGGACCACGCCGCCTTCGGCTGGCTGACCCCCGCACTGTCGTACGTGATGGCCTGTACGGGCGCCGCACTCGGACTGCGCTGTACCGTCCGCGCGCTCGCCACGACCGGCCGCTCGCGCCGCAATTGGCTCGTCACCGCGGCCTCCGCGATCGGCACGGGCATCTGGACCATGCACTTCGTGGCCATGCTCGGCTTTCGCGTCAGTGGCACCGGCATCCGCTACGACGTGCCGCTGACCATCCTCAGCCTCCTCGTCGCGATGGTCGTCGTCTGCGCCGGCGTCTTCGCCGTCGGCTACAGCCGTGACCGCAACCGGGCGCTCCTTCTCGGCGGACTCACCACCGGGCTGGGGGTCGCCAGCATGCACTACCTGGGCATGGCGGCGGTCCGGCTGCACGGCGACGTCCGCTACGACCCCGTCCTCGTCGGACTGTCGGTGCTGATCGCCGTCGCGGCGGCGACTGTGGCCCTGTGGGCCGGCCTCAACACCAAGTCGCCCCTCGCGGTCACCATCGCCTCCCTCGTCCTGGGAGCGGCCGTCAGCAGCATGCACTACACCGGGATGTTCGCGGTGAGCGTGCGTGTGAACCCCTCCGGCGAGGCCCTGCCCGGGGCCACGGCGATGCAGTTCATCTTCCCCCTCGCCGTCGGCCTCGGGTCCTACCTCTTCATCACCTCGGCCTTCGTCGCCCTCTCGCCCACGGCCGACGAGCGCGAGGCCTCCGCCTCCGCCCAGCGGCCCGTCGCGTCGCCCGCCGGCGGGAGCCCTGCTTGAGCGCCCCGACCCACGACCCGAGCGAGGAGGCCATGCGCCCACCCCGTACACCCCCGAAAGCCGGTACCACGCAACAGCCCTCGCGCGGCCGCCGCGCCCACGCCGGACCGCCCGCCGACGAGGTCACCGACCACACCGTCGGCGCGGCACCCGCACGCGCGCGTGGGACCCGTCGGTACCTGCGCCCCCGCACCGTACGTGCCAAGGTGGTCAGCCTGCTGATGGTGCCCGTCGTCTCCCTGCTCGCCCTGTGGGCGTACGCCACCGTCAGCACCGCCCAGGACATCGCCCGGCTGCGCCAGTCCCAGCAGGTCGACGCCGAACTGCGCACCCCGGTGGCCACGGCCGTCGCCGCCCTGCAGGCCGAGCGCACCGCAGCCGTGCGCTTCGTCTCCGCGCCGGGTACGGACGACGGCAGCGACCTCCAGGCCCTGGCCGCCCGCACCGACCGGGCCGTCGCCGAACTGCGGCTCGGCAACGACAGCACCGTGGCCGACAGCGAGGAACTGCCCGCCGACGTCTCCGCGCGCCTCGGCGCCTTCGTCACCGGCGCCGAGCATCTGCGCGCGCTGCGAATAGCCGTACTCGACCACAAGGCCGGCTGGGACACCGCGTACACGCAGTACACGAAGTCCATCGGGGCGGCCTTCGCCGTGGACGGGGCCCTGACGGGTATTCAGCAGGCCGATGCCGGCTCCGACGCGCGCGTGCTGCTCGAATTCTCCCGGGCCGCCGAGGCGCTGGCCCAGGAGGACTCCCTGCTGGGCGGCGCGCGGGCTTCATCCGGTCTCCAGGGTGAGCGGCTGCGGCTGTTCGGTGCCGCCGTCGCCGCGCGGCGCACCCTCACCGAGACGGCCGTCGCCGATCTGCCCACTGCCCAGCGTGCCGCCTGGCGGAGTGTGGCCGATGCCGGCTCCTACACCTCCCTCGGCACCGTCGAGGACGAGACCCTCGCCGCCGGGCCGGGCACCAAGCAGGCCGGCACGGCGGTGCAGAGTGCCTGGAGCGCCGCCCACGCGCGCGTGCAGGACGAAATGCGGAGCATCGCCACGGACACGGGCAGGGCCGTCGCCGGCCGCGCCGACCCGGTCACGCGCGGACTGCTCAGCCCGGCTGGTGCAGCCGTGCTCCTCGGCCTGGGTGCCGTCGCCGCCTCACTCGTCATCTCCGTCCGCGTCGGACGCGGGCTGGTGGTCGAACTCGTGAGCCTGCGCAACGACGCCCTGGAAATCGCCCGGCGCAAGCTCCCGGAAGCGATGCGCAGACTGCGCGCGGGCGAGGAACTCGACATCCGGGCGGAAGCGCCCGCGGGACCACCGGCAGAGGACGAGACGGGTCAGGTCTCGGAAGCCCTGACCACCGTCCACCGTGCCGCCCTGCGCGCCGCCGTGGAACGCGCCGAACTCGCTGGCGGCATCTCCGGCGTCTTCGTCAACCTCGCCCGCCGCAGCCAGATACTGGTCCACCGCCAACTCAGCCTCCTCGACAGCATGGAGCGCCGCTCCGACGATCCGGACGAGCTGAGCGACCTGTTCCGCCTGGATCACCTCACCACCCGGATGCGGCGGCATGCCGAGAGCCTGATCATCCTCTCCGGGGCGGCACCCGGCCGGGCCTGGCGCATGCCGGTCTCCCTCACCAATGTCGTACGGGCCGCCGTCTCGGAAATCGAGGACTACGCGCGCGTGGAGGTGCGCCAGCTCCCCGAGGCGCACGTCATCGGCGCCGCCGTCGCCGACCTCACCCACCTGCTCGCCGAACTCGTCGAGAACGCGGCGCAGTTCTCACCACCGCACACGCGCGTACGCATCACCGGCGAACCCGTCGGCAACGGCTATGCCCTGGAGATCGAAGACCGGGGACTCGGCATGGGCACCGAGACCCTCGCGGAGGCCAACCGGCGCATCGAACAGTCCGAGGCCCTCGACCTGTTCGACAGCGACCGCCTCGGACTCTTCGTGGTCAGCCGGCTCGCCTCCCGGCACGATGTCAAGGTGCACCTGCGGACGTCTCCGTATGGCGGCACGACCGGCGTCGTACTGCTGCCCACGGCCCTGCTCCACAGCGGATCGACGGAACCCGCTGTGCACCAGGCCGTACAGGACCGCCACGCGCAGGAACGCGCGTACGCGCACGTGCCCGGCACGAGTCGGCACCAGGAGCCCGTCGTCGCGCTGCCGGACCGCCCCGCCCTCGCGGCCACCGCTCCCGGCCAGCACGGCACGGCCGACGTGCCGCCTCACGGCATGGTCACCGAGCCGCCTCGCGAGGGCATGGTCGGCGAGCAGGGCCAGCACGGCATCACCGGCGAAAGCCCACCTCCCGGAGTCACCGCATTGAGGCCACACCGCCCGCCGAACGACTCCGAGCCCTCCGACGGCCTTCCGCGCCGCGTACGCCAGGCGAGCCTCGCCCCGCAGCTCCGGCATCAGCGTGCTCCGGAGCAGGCGCCGCAACGCGCGGGGCACGGCGACGAACTGCGCACCCCCGACCTCGTGCGGGAGCGCATGACGGCCTACCGCGACGGCTGGGCGCGCGGTGGCGGCAGGCCCCCCGGCCGCCCCACCGCCCCGGAAACCGACACGGCCAATGACAGCAGCGAAGGAGACCCGGCATGATCCAGGACCCCAACACGAGGACCGGTCGGCTATCCGGCGAACTGGACTGGCTGCTGGACGACCTGGTGATGCGCGTGAGCGAGGTACGGCACGCCGTCGTGCTCTCCAACGACGGGCTGGCCGTGGGCGCGTCCACCGGCCTCGTACGTGAGGACGCCGAGCATCTCGCCGCCGTCGCCTCCGGTTTCCACAGCCTCGCCAAGGGTACGGGACGGCACTTCGGAGCGGGTGGCGTGCGGCAGACCATGGTCGAGATGGACGACGCGTTCCTCTTCGTGGCCGCAGCGGGCGACGGGTCCTGCCTCGCCGTGCTCACCGCCGTCACCGCCGACATCGGACTCGTCGCCTACGAAATGGCACGTCTGGTCAAGCGGGTCGGCGAACACCTCTACACACCACCGCGCGCCGCAGTACAGCCTCCCGCCGCCGGATGAACCGGAAAAGGCGGCACCGATGACTGAGAACCCGATGAACGGCCCACAGGAGCCGGGCAGTCAGTGGTACGACGGCGAGGCCGGGCCCCTGGTCCGCCCGTACGCCATGACGGGCGGACGCACCCAGCCGGGTCCCACCGGGGTGCGCTTCGACCTGATCGCCCTCGTCACGCTCGACCCCGCGGCCCCGGCACTCGCCGGTGACACCGCCCTCGGCCCCGAACACCGCACGCTCGTGCGGCTGTGCCGGGCCGAGACGCAGTCCGTCGCCGAACTCGCGGCGGACGCCGATCTCCCCGTCGGTGTGGTCAGGGTGCTCCTCGGGGACCTCCTCGAACTCGGCTGTGTGGCCATCAGCCGTCCCGTGCCGCCGGCGCACCTGCCCGACGAGCGGATCCTGCGCGAGGTCATCGAGGGATTGCGGGCGCTGTAGATGGCCACGTGGAAGACGCAGTACACCCCCGGCCGCACACACCATCCGGACGCGTTGTGCCCCCGACCGGGCGCAAGTTGCTCACATCAGGCGCACTTCGGTCCAATCGCCCGAAGCTGCGACCCAGTTGTCATGATGCTGGCTTCGCGCCCGAAGCGCGCGGACGCCGACCGCGACCGGTACTCCCGAGAGAAGTGATCATGGTATCCGAGCACTCCGACGCCGCCGGCGACACCGCTGCCCTGGCGCTGAAGATACTGGTGGCCGGCGGGTTCGGCGTCGGCAAGACGACCCTGGTCGGGGCCGTCAGCGAGATCCGGCCGCTGCGCACCGAGGAACTGCTCAGCGAGGCGGGGCAGTTGGTGGACGACATCGACGGCGTGGACCGGAAGGTCACCACCACCGTCGCCATGGACTTCGGGCGCATCACCATCCGCTCCGGCCTGTCTCTCTACCTCTTCGGCACCCCGGGGCAGGACCGCTTCTGGTTCCTCTGGGACGAGTTGTCCCAGGGAGCCCTGGGCGCCGTCGTCCTCGCGGACACCCGGCGCCTGGAGGACTGCTTCCCCGCTGTCGACTACTTCGAGCACCGTCGCATCCCGTTCGTGGTGGCCGTCAACTGCTTCGCGGGCGCCCGCAGCTACGGCGCCGACGACGTCTCCCGCGCTCTCGACCTCGACCAGGGGACTCCCGTGGTGCTGTGCGACGCGCGCGACCGGGACTCCGGCAAGGAGGTCCTGATCCGGCTCGTCGATCACGCGGGGCGGATGTACACCGCCCGGCTCTTGGACTCGGTCGGCTGAGCCCACCGGATTGCGCCGCTTGCCGCGTTCTTACCTGTGCCGAAGGCCGATTCAGCTCCGCTCGGCAGGAGCCTGTTCGGAGCCGCATCAGGCCTCCCATCGGCGCGAACGGTGAACAGGCGGCCCGTGCATGCGCCGTTCGGGACGAACGCCCGACATTGCCCATCGGTCATCTTCTGTGCCATGTGCCCATCCGGCTTGCCCGGACGCCGGTGGTGGTGAAGGCTGGCGGAGAGTTCCTCCAGCCAGGGGGAGACATCGCACGGGGAGACGGAGATGGCACAGAACCAGGGACTCGGCTGGCTCCTGGACGATCTGACCGAGCGGGTGGACCACGTGCGGCACGCACTGGTCCTGTCGAACGACGGACTGGTCACGGGGGCGAGCACGGGCCTGCGCCGGGAGGACGCCGAGCATCTGGCCGCCGTGGCATCCGGGCTGCACAGCCTCGCCAAGGGTTCGGGCCGCCACTTCGGCGCGGGCAGGGTACGTCAGACCATGATCGAGTACGACGACGCCGTGCTGTTCGTGACCGCGGCAGGCAGCGGCAGCTGTCTGTGCGTGCTCAGTGGGGCCGAGGCCGACATCGGCCAGATCGCCTACGAGATGACCCTGCTCGTCAACCGCGTCGGCGAGCACCTGGGCGTCGACGCCAGGCAGCCTGGGCGAGCCCCCAACGCAGACCTCTGACCTGCAATTTCCTCTGCTCCCGGAGAGTTATCCACAGGCCCGTCACGAGATGCGCCGCACCGGCTACGGTGTGTACACGCCTCGCGCACAGGGCGTGAGCCACGACTCCGACGGGGGAGTACGACCATGTCGGCAAGCATCTTCAGTCCCTCCCGGCCCGATACCTGCACCCCGGGCCGCGCTGCTCGGGAACTGGGCCTCAAACGCAGCGAGTTCGACCTCGCCGTGCATCTCGGACGCATCCGGACCGTGCCCGACGAGGCCGGTGGGGGAGTCCGGCGGGTGGAGCGCGCGGAGATCGACCGTCTTCAGGCACAGGACGATTTCCCGGAGGCCCTGCGCGGGCGCGTGCAGGTGGTGGGTACCGCGGAGGGCGCAGCGCTCATGGAGATCCCGGCCGGCCGCTTCACCCGCCTCGGCCGCCTGGGACTGCTCGTGCCCGTGCGCTGGTATTTGAATCGCTACCGCGTCGTGGTCTGGCTCTATCTGGCGGAAGACCTGCGGGACTTCACTGCGGCACCGGAGAACGCGCACCTGCTCAAGGGGCGCACGCCCGAGAGCCTGCGCGGCCAACTGGAGGAGGGAGTGGACCTGCGCGCCCGCAACTGGCGCGGACGCCACCTCGGATTCCTGCTGCGGCAGGCCGAGGACCCCTGGATCCGAGCCGGTGCTCTTGCCGCCTTCCTCGCGCCCGTCGAGATCGCCGCCGTCGTCAAGGACCCTTACGACCGTTCCTACTTGAACCGGTTCCGGCCCGTGCCGCCCGGCCAGGGCACCCCGGGATCGCCCGCAGCTCACCTCGCCGAGCGGATCACGACCGCGCAGGACCCGGACGAGATCGACTGGCTGCGCAGTGAGCTGGCCCATGCGGTCGAGGACGCCCGCACCGATTCGCCTGCTCCCCGCCCGGCCGCCCGTCGCACCGCGTCGGCGGTGCGCGCGGACGCACGGCCCATCCCGCCCCTGGCACGGACGGTCACGCGGCCCACGGAACCCCAGGAACGGGCGTTGACGAAGCGGGAGGAATCGCAGTTCGTACGAACGTCGGAGTCGCAGAGTGAGCCCCTGGCCAGGGCGCCCGAGCCGATCGGTGAGCTGCTGGTCGGCGCGCCGGGGCCGAGGGGCCGGCTGGCGGCTGCCGTTCCCGCGCCGAGCGGCGAGCAGGTGGCTTCGGCGGCCGAGATGAACGATGGGCCGGCGGCCGGGACGACCGAGGCGAACGAAGGTCCGGTGTTCGGGGCGCCCTGGCCGGATCACGGGCCGGCGGCCCGAAGGGCCGAGGGGCACCGCACGTCGCCGGCACGCCCGACCAGGCCGCCCGCGCGCCGGGACCGCCGGCACGAGCGGGAACCGGCACCGTCCCACCGCGGCCTGCGCGGCTGGTTGCGGCGCAGAAGCCCACGGCCCACGCGGGTCTGAACCCGCCCGGCCGCAGATCCGGCGCCGGTCCGTTACAGAGACCTGAACAGGCCCTCCTGGACGACCGAGACGAGCAGTCGCCCCTGCAGGTCATAGATGCGGCCGCGGGCCAGACCGCGCCCGCCGATCGCTATCGGCGACTCCTGGTCGTACAGGAACCACTCGTCCGCGCGGAACGGCCGGTGGAACCACATGGCGTGGTCCAGCGACGCCAGGTCGAAGTTCCGCGGACCCCAAAGGGGTTCGACCGGGATGCGGACCGCGTCCAGGAGGGTCATGTCGCTGGCGTAGGTCAGCGCGCACGTGTGGACCAGTGGGTCGTCACCCAGCGGTCCGACCGCGCGCATCCACACGGCGCTGCGCGGCTCGGCCCCTTGGATCTCCTCGGTGTGCCAGCGCAGCCGGTCGACGTAGCGGATGTCGAAGGGCTGGCGGCGCGCCATCCGCTCCAACTGCTCGGGCAGCGCGCCCAGGTGCTTGCGGATCTCCTCGGAGACCGTCGGCAGCGACTCCGGGTGCGGCACCTCGCGGGCCGGCGGCAGCTGGTGCTCGAACGGTCCTTCCTCAGGCTTGTGAAAGGAGGCGGTCAGATTGAAGATCGTGCGGCCCTGCTGCACGGCCGTGACCCGGCGCGTAGTGAACGACCTGCCGTCGCGGACCCGCTCCACCTGGTACACGATCGGCACACCGGGGCGGCCCGGGCGCAGGAAGTACGCGTGCAGCGAGTGCACCGGGCGGTCGGCGTCCGTGGTGCGGCCGGCCGCGACCAGCGCCTGGCCCGCCACCTGGCCGCCGAAGACCCGCTGCAGGGACTCCTGCGGGCTGCGGCCACGGAAGATGTTGACCTCGATCTGCTCCAGGTCGAGGAGGTCGACCAGTCTCTCGGCCGGGTTCGTCATCAGTGGGATTCTCCTTGGCTCACAACTGGTCGAGGAAGGCTCACGACCGGTCGGCGACCACTCACAGCTGGCCGACATCGGTGACGCGGACGACCGCACGGCCCTCGGCGTCCGAGGCCGCGAGGTCGATCTCCGCGCTGATGCCCCAGTCGTGGTCGCCGTTCGGGTCGTCGAAGATCTGGCGGACGCGCCAGAGACCGTTCTCCGGCTCCTCCTTGATCACCAGCAGCTTGGGGCCGCGGGCGTCGGGGCCGGTGCCGAGGTCCTCGTACTCGTCCCAGTACTTGTCCATCGCCTCGCCCCATGCATCGGCGTCCCAGCCGGCCTCGGTGTCCAGCTCGCCCAGCTCCTCGACCTGGTCGAGAGCAGCCAGCTCCACGCGGCGGAACATGGCGTTGCGGACCAGCACCCGGAAGGCGCGCGCGTTGGCGGTGACCGGCTTGACCTCGTCGGCCTTCTCCTGGGCCTCCTCGGCGGTCATCTCCTCCGGGTTGGCCAGCTGCTCCCACTCGTCCAGCAGGCTCGAGTCCACCTGGCGCACCATCTCGCCCAGCCACTCGATGAGGTCCTGCAGGTCCTCGGACTTCAGGTCGTCCGGGATGGTGTGGTCGAGGGTCTTGTAGGCGCTGGCCAGGTAGCGAAGGACGATGCCCTCGGTGCGGGCCAGTTCGTAGAAGGACACCAACTCCGTGAAGGACAGCGCGCGTTCGTACATGTCGCGGATCACGGACTTGGGCGACAGCGGGTGGTCGCCGACCCACGGGTGGCTCTTGCGGTAGGTGTTGTAGGCGTGGAAGAGCAGCTCTTCCAGCGGCTTGGGGTAGGTGATGTCCTGGAGGCGCTCCATGCGCTCCTCGTACTCGACACCGTCCGCCTTCATTGCGGCAACGGCCTCACCGCGCGCCTTGTTCTGCTGGGCGACGAGGATCTGCCGCGGGTCGTCCAGGGTGGACTCCACGACGGAGACCATGTCGAGCGCGTAGGACGGCGACTCGGGGTCGAGCAGCTCGAACGCGGCGAGCGCGAACGTGGACAGCGGCTGATTGAGCGCGAAGTCCTGCTGGAGGTCCACCGTGAGCCGGACGATACGGCCCTCGGCATCCGGAGTGTCGAGCCTCTCCACGATCCCGCCGTCGAGCAGCGAGCGGTAGATCGCAATGGCCCGGCGGATGTGCCTGAGCTGCTGCCTGCGCGGCTCGTGGTTGTCCTCCAGCAGGTGACGCATCGCCTCGAAGGCGTTGCCCGGTCGGGCGATCACCGACAACAGCATGGTGTGTGTCACCCGGAAACGGGACGTCAGCGGCTCCGGCTCCGACTCGATCAGCTTCTGGAAGGTGTTCTCCGTCCAGCCGACAAAGCCTTCCGGCGCCTTCTTGCGCACCACCTTGCGCCGCTTCTTCGGGTCGTCGCCCGCCTTCGCCAGAGCCTTCTCGTTCTCGATGACGTGCTCGGGCGCCTGCGCGACCACGAGCCCGGCCGTGTCGAACCCGGCCCGGCCGGCCCGGCCCGCGATCTGGTGGAACTCGCGGGCACGCAGGGTGCGCACGCGGCTGCCGTCGTACTTGGTCAGCGCCGTGAACAGCACCGTGCGAATGGGCACGTTGACGCCCACTCCGAGCGTGTCCGTGCCGCAGATGACCTTCAGCAGACCGGCCTGGGCGAGCTTCTCCACCAGGCGGCGGTACTTGGGCAGCATGCCGGCGTGGTGGACACCGATGCCGTGGCGGACGTAACGGGAGAGGTTGCGGCCGAACTTGGTGGTGAAGCGGAAGTTGCCGATCAGCTCGGCGATCTGGTCCTTCTCCTCGCGCGAGCACATGTTGATGCTCATCAGCGCCTGAGCCCGCTCCACGGCCTGCGCCTGGGTGAAGTGCACGATGTACACCGGTGCCTGCTTGGTCTCCAGCAGGTCGGTGAGGGTCTCGGTGAGCGGTGTGAGCTTGTACTCGTAGGAGAGGGGCACCGGACGGGTCGCCGAGCGGACCACCGAGGTGGGGCGGCCGGTGCGACGGGCGAGGTCCTTCTCAAAGAAGGACACGTCACCCAAAGTTGCCGACATCAGGATGAACTGGGCCTGGGGAAGTTCCAGCAGCGGAATCTGCCACGCCCAGCCGCGGTCGCCCTCGGCGTAGAAGTGGAACTCGTCCATGACGACCTGGCCGACGTCCGCGTTCTTGCCGTCGCGCAGCGCGATCGACGCCAGCACCTCGGCGGTGCAGCAGATCACGGGAGCGTCGGCGTTCACGGAGGCGTCGCCGGTGAGCATGCCGACGTTCTCGGTGCCGAAGAGCTTGCACAGCTCGAAGAACTTCTCCGACACCAGCGCCTTGATCGGGGCCGTGTAGAAGGTGACCTCGTCCCGGGCCAGCGCGGCGAAGTGCGCGCCCGCGGCGATCATGCTCTTGCCGGAGCCGGTGGGCGTCGAGACGATCACGTTCGCCCCGGAGACCACCTCGATCAGCGCCTCCTCCTGGTGGGGATAGAGGGTGAGACCGCGCTCCTGTGCCCACGACTCGAAGGCTTCGTACAGGGCGTCGGGGTCGGCGGTCGGCGGCAGCTGATCGATGAGGGTCACGCCCCCATCTTGCCTGGCCTTGTCCTCGAGAGGGGAATCGGCTGTGGGTACGAAGATCACGGCAGCTACGCTGTGTCGCCGACGGCGCGTCAGCGCGCCGGGTCAACTGGACAGCGGCACACGAGGAACGGGGCGGGAAGCGGCCATGATGGGACCAGCACATTCACTGTCGGGGGCCGCGGCCTGGCTCGGTGTCGGAGCGGCGGCTGCCGCGGCCGGTCACCCGATGCCCTGGCCGGTTCTCCTTGTCGGTGCCCTGATCTGTGCCGGCGCTGCGCTCGCCCCCGACCTCGACCACAAGGCGGCGACGATCTCGCGCTCCTTCGGGCCGATCTCCCACACGATCTGCGAGATCGTGGACAAGCTGTCCCACGCCGTCTACAAGGCGACCAGGATGAAGGGCGACCCGCGCCGCAACGGCGGTCACCGCACGCTGACGCACACCTGGGTGTGGGCGGTCCTGATCGGCGCCGGCTGTTCGGCTGCGGCGATCACGGGGGGCCGCTGGGCGGTGCTGGCGATCCTGTTCGTGCACATGGTGCTGGCGATCGAGGGTCTGCTGTGGCGGGCTGCCCGGGGCTCCAGCGCCGATGTCCTGGTCTGGCTCCTGGCGGCGACCAGCGCGTGGATCCTCGCGGGGATCCTGGACAAGCCCGGCAACGGCTCCGACTGGTTGCTCACCGCGCCCGGCCAGCAGTACCTGTGGCTGGGACTGCCGGTCGTACTGGGTGCGCTGGTGCACGACATCGGGGACGCGCTGACCGTGTCCGGCTGCCCGATCCTGTGGCCCATTCCGGTGGGCCGCAAGCGCTGGTATCCGCTGGGGCCCCCGAAGGCGATGCGGTTCCGGGCCGGCAGCTGGGTGGAGCTGAAGGTGCTGATGCCCGCGTTCATGCTGCTGGGCGGCGTGGGCTGCGCGGCCGCGCTCAATGTGATCTGACTCGCGGGCCCCGGCCGCGGGGCGGTCACTGTGGCCTGTCCCTGCGCTGCGGCCCGGAGGGGCAAAGTGCCCGCCCCCGGTCAGCCGGCCTCGCCCGGCTCCGCCCCGCCGTACCGGCGCTCGAAGCGGGCGATGCGGCCCTCGGTGTCGACCGTACGGGCCTTGCCCGTGTAGAAGGGGTGGCTCTCCGAGGAGATCTCCACGTCGATCACCGGGTAGCTCTCTCCGTCGTCCCACTCGATGGTCTGCTCACTCTGCGCGGTCGAGCGGGTCAGGAACGCGTATCCGGCGGCACGGTCACGGAAGACCACGGGGTGGTAGTCGGGGTGCTTGTCCTGCGGCATGGCGGCTCCTCGTACGGGGCGGGCAGGCAGGGGGCGGGCGGGTCAGCCGGACAGGGAGTCCTCGTCGACGATGTGCATCGCGGCCTCCTCGGCGGAGGCGGCGGCGCCGTCGATTCCGACGTCGGTGGCGACCAGAGCGGCCTCGTCGTCCTCGTGCGCCCCCTCGTCGGGGGCCACCAGCCGGCCGGAGCGGAGGTTGCCGACCTCGTTGTCCAGAAGTTCCCCGTCGGCGTCGCAGTCACCGATGTCGTCGCCGTCGGGCGTGACGAGGTCGGGCTGCTCCTCGGCCAGTCGCTGGTCCAGGGTCTCGCCCGCCTGGCGCTCGGCAGCCGTCACACCGGTGTGTTCCACCGCCCACGGCCGCTCGGGAGGGGACCAGCCGCGGTCGAGCGGGTCGTCGACGCCGTCGAAATCCAGTGTGTCCTCGACGTCGAGCACCCCCGAGTCCTCCCGGATCTCCGAGGAATCGGGCTGGTAGACGTCGTCCCCCCAGCCGTCGGCGCTGTCCACGAGTACCTCCAGGTGGTGAGGACGGCCGCATACCGCCGCAGCGGATGGCGGGCCGCCGGCATGCGCGGCGCGGATGTCACACGCCGCGAACGAGGTGGTTCGCCGGCGCTTCCCGAACCGGTGCCGCTCTCCAGCCTTCCACCCCGGCTCGGCACCGCGCAACGGCACGGCACCCGGCCAGGGCCCGGGACCGCACACCAGAGCCCGACAGCGCCCGAAGCCTGCCGCTCACCCGAGGGCCGGGCGTCAGATGCTCGGGCTCCGGCAGGGCCCGTCGCGCCCCTGTCGGCCGGGGCGCGGCTGCCCCGCGGGCGCCGGCCTCCCGGCGTCCGGCGGCCGCTCGTCCCAGTCACGGCAGAGCCCGCCGGGCCCCGGCCGACCAGGGCCCGGCGGGTACACGCTCCGGATTCGGAAGAAGCCGCCGCGCGCCGGTCCGCCGAAGCCCGGTGGCCCCGCGCCCCCGTCGTCGAAGCCGCGCCGGCGCCAGGGATCCCGTGCGGTCAAGGCACCGTGACCCCGGTGCCCACTGCCACCAGCACGGCCACCCTGGCCGCGGTGACCGGGCCGCCCGGTGGAATCTCCGCCGTGATCCCGGTCACCGGTGGTACCCGTGGAGCCTCACCCGTGCCAGGACCGCCACAGGGCCGCGTACGCGCCGTTCGCCGTGACCAGTTCGTCATGGCTGCCCAGCTCGCTGATCCGGCCGCTCTCCACGACGGCGATCACGTCGGCGTCGTGGGCCGTGTGCAGACGGTGGGCGATGGCGACCACCGTGCGGCCGTCCAGGACGCGGGCCAGGGAGCGTTCCAGGTGGCGTGCCGCGCGCGGATCGAGCAGCGACGTCGCCTCGTCCAGTACCAGCGTGTGCGGATCGGCGAGCACCAGCCGGGCCAGCGCGATCTGCTGGGCCTGCGCCGGGGTGAGCGCCAGGCCGCCGGAGCCGACCTCGGTGTCCAGACCGTCGTCCAGGGCCCGTGCCCAGCCGTGCGCGTCGACCGCGCCCAGGGCTGCCCACAGCTCGGCGTCGGTGGCACCGGTGCGGGCCAGCAGAAGGTTGTCGCGCAGGGAGCCGACGAAGACGTGGTGTTCCTGGTTCACCAGGGCGACGTGCGAGCGGACGCGTTCGGCCGGCATCCGGGACAGCTCCGCGCCGCCCAGGGTGATCCTGCCGCCTCGGGGTGCGTAGATCCCTGCGAGCAGCCTGCCCAGCGTGGACTTGCCCGCCCCCGAGGGACCGACCAGGGCCAGCCGGGTGCCCGGCGCGACCTCCAGCGAGACCTTGCGGAGCACGTCGACGCCCTCGCGGTAACCGAAGTGCACCTGGTCCGCGTGTACGTCTCGTCCGTCCGGAGCCAGCGCAGCGTCCCCGGCTTCCGGTTCGATGTCCCGCACACCGACCAGGCGGGCCAGCGACACCTGGGCGACCTGCACCTCGTCGTACCAGCGCAGGATCAGGTTCACCGGGTCGACGAGCATCTGCGCGATCAGGGCGCCGGTGGTCAGCTGGCCCACCCCGATCCAGCCGCGCAGGACGAAGACACCGCCGATCATCAGGACCGAGCCGAGCACGATGACGTGGACGGCGTTGATGACGGGGAAGAGCACGGACCGCAGCCACAGGGTGTAGCGCTCCCAGGACGTCCACTCCTTGATCCGCCGCTCCGACAGGGCGACGCGGCGGGCGCCCAGGCGGTGGGCCTCGATGGTGTGGCCCGCGTCCACGGTTTCGGCGAGGGCGGCGGCGACGGCGGCGTACCCGGCGGCCTCGGAGCGGTAGCCGGAGGGCGCCCGCTTGAAGTACCAGCGGCAGCCGGCCAGCAGTACCGGCACGGCGAGCAGCACGGCGGGCGCGAGGGGCGGGGCCGTCACGACGAGCCCGCCGAGCAGCAGCAGCGCCCACACGGCACCGATCGCCAGCTGCGGCACGGCTTCGCGCATCGCGTTGGCCAGGCGATCGATGTCGGTGGTGATGCGGGAGAGCAGGTCACCGGTGCCCGCCCGTTCGAGCACGCCCGGCGGCAGCCCGACGGACCGGACGAGGAAGTCCTCGCGCAGGTCGGCCAGCATCCGCTCGCCGAGCATGGCACCCCGCAGCCGCACCTGCCGTACGAACACGGCCTGTACGGCCAGCGCGAGCACGAACACCGCGGCGGTCGGCCCCAGTTGAACGTCCCCCGAGCGGTCGGACACCCGCTGGACCAGGCCGCCGAGCAGGTACGGGCCCACCATGGAGGCGATCACGGCCGCCGTGTTGACGGCGATGAGCAGCAGGAAGGACCGGCGGTGCCGGCGGAACAGCTCGGCGACGTAGGCGCGCACGGTGGTGGCCGCGCCGACGGGCAGGGTGGTGGCGGTCGTCGGGGCCGCCGGGTCGTACGCCGGTGGCGCAACGCCGATCATGCTCTCTCCTCGATCTCTTCCAGTTCCTGGCGGGCGCCGACCAGGGCGCCCTCGTCGGCCGTGGCCGGCTCTTCGTCCGTTTCGCGCGTCACCACGGCCCGGTATCGCGGTTCGCTGTCGACCAGTTCGCGGTGCACGCCGATCGCGACGACCTCGCCCTCGTGGACCAGGGCGACCCGGTCCGCGCGGTCGAGCAGCAGCGGGGAGGAGGTGAACACCACCGTCGTGCGGCCCGAGCGCAGCCGGCGCAGCCCGTCCGCGATCCGTGCCTCGGTGTGCGAGTCGACCGCGGAGGTCGGCTCGTCCAGCACCAGCACCTCGGGGTCGGTCACCAGCGACCGGGCCAGCGCGAGCCGCTGGCGCTGGCCGCCGGACAGGGAGCGGCCGCGCTCGGTGATCCGGGCATCCATCGGGTCGGCGGCGCCCAACGACCCCTGCACCAGCGCGTCGAGCACGTCCTCGCACTGCGCCGCGGCCAGGGCGTCCTTGGCCGGTACGGCGCCGGAGGCGGGCACGTCGAGCAGTTCGCGCAGGGTGCCGGACAGCAGGACCGGGTCCTTGTCCTGGACGAGGACGGCGGTTCGTGCGCTGTCCAGCGGGAGTTCGTCCAAGGCGACTCCGTCGAGCAGCACCGAGGAGCCCGGTTCGGCGGGGTGGCCGCCCAGCCGCTCCGCCAGGCGCCCCGCCGCGTCGGGGTCGCCGCAGACCACAGCGGTGAGACGGCCGGCGGGAGCGAGCAGACCGGTGTCGGGGTCGTACAGATCTCCGGTGGGCACCTCGGCCGCGCGGCTGCCGTCGGTGTCCGTGGCGCGCTCCAGCGACAGTACGCGGGCCGCCCGTTTGGCCGACGGACGGGAGAAGGAGTACGCCATGGCGATCTCTTCGAAGTGCCGCAGCGGGTAGTTGAGGATCATGACCGCGCTGTAGACGGTGACGAGTTCACCGACCGTGATCCGGCCCTGGCGGGCCAGGTGGACGCCGTGCCAGACGACGACGATGAGCAGCAGTCCGGGCAGCAGCACCTGGATGGCGGAGATCAGCGACCACATCCGGGCGCTGCGCACCGCGGCGTGCCGTACCTCCTGCGAGGCCCGGCGGTAGCGGTCGAGGAACAGCTCCTCGCCGCCGATGCCGCGCAGCACGCGCAGCCCGGCGACCGTGTCCGAGGCCAGCTCGGTGGCCCGGCCCGCCTTCTCGCGCTGCACATCGGCGCGGCGTGTGGCCCGGGGCAGCAGTGGCAGGACCGCGAGCGCCACGACGGGCAGCCCGACCGCGACGACCACGCCCAGGGCGGGCTGGTAGAGGAGGAGACCGGCACCGACCACGACGACCGTGAGCGCGGCCGCGGTGAACCGGGAGACCGCCTCGACGAACCAGCCGATCTTCTCGACGTCGCCGGTGGACACGGCCACCACCTCGCCGGCCGCGACCCGCCGGGTCAGGGCGGAGCCGAGCTGGGAGGCCTTGCGGGCCAGCAGTTGCTGGACCCGGGCGGCGGCCGTGATCCAGTTGGTGACGGCGGTTCGGTGCAGGAAGGTGTCGCCGACGGCGATGCCCGTGCCGCACAGCAGCATCAGACCGCCTGTCAGAGCGAGCCGGGTGCCGGAGCGGTCGACGACCGCCTGCACGGCGAGGCCGACGCAGAACGGCAGGGCGGAGACGGAGACGAAGTGCAACAGGCCCCAGGCGAGCGACTTCAGCTGCCCGCCGAGCTGGTTGCGCCAGAGCCACCACAGGAATCGGGGGCCCGAACGTGCGTCCGGGACCCCCGGATCGGAATACGGAAGGTCTTGAATCTGCATGACGTCCCAGTGGCTCGTGTCAGGGAGGGGGAGACGGTGAGATGTGCCAACAAGCCGTGAAAGGTTCGCTTCGCAGAGTGGTGAATTTCAAACGGTTTTCCCGACGGGGCCGACGAATCCACCGGCTTCCGGCCAGCGGGCCCCTCGATGCCGGGGCGAGGCGGAGACCCGCGCCAGGACACCGTCGGCGTCGGCGGCCGGGTGATCCGACTCCCCCCCCAGGTCACCCCGCGATGCTGTCAGCCAATCCGGTGAAATGCCCGGAATAATCACATTATCGATCGCTGTGTGATGCCACCATGGTCGTGTGCAGATCTACAGCGTGCGGCTCATGACGGCCGCGGTGACGGCGTTCGGGGCTCTCCTGGCGGCCCTGTCCGGGTGCGGCAGCGACAGATCCGGTCCTGTCGACGCCGGCGGTGCGCAAGGTCCCCGCCATCCGGTCGTCTCGGCCCTGCCCGCGACCGACCCGACCCGTATCCCGGGCGTCGGTGACCGGCTGCAGCGGCGGATCCCCAGCGACTCCGGTCAGGTCCTGGCGGTGTACGGCAGGGGCGAGGATTCACCCGACTCCACGGTCGTGCTGTACACGAAGGAAGGTCCGGAGTGGCGGCCGGTGGCCCGTTGGGACGCACACAATGGCCGGAACGGCTGGACCACGGACCACCATTCGGGCGACGACCGCAGTCCCGTGGGCGTGTTCGGCCTCTCGTACGCGGGCGGCGTGCTCGACGACCCCGGCAGCAGGCTCCCGTACGATCAGGACGCGTACGCCTACGCGCCGACGATCCAGGGCGAGGCGTACGAGCACGTCTTCGACTACGTCATCGCCATCGACTACAACCGCCGGCCGGGCACGGTGCCGCACGACCCCGTCCGCCCCCTGGGTGACGACAAGGGCGGCGGCATCTGGCTGCACCTCGACCACGGCGACGGCACGTCCGCCTGTGTCAGCGTCCCCGAGGACGCGATGAGGTTCCTGCTGCGCACGCTGGACCCGGACATGCACCCGGTCATGGTGATGGGGGACGAGAAGGAGTTGAGCGCCTGACGCGACGAGGCGTCATTGCGGGGCGGGGCCGACTGCCCGTAGAACACGGGCCATGAGAAGACGGATAGTCATGTCCATGCTCGCCGGGGCGACCCTCATGGCGAGCGCGCTCTTCGGCACCGGGGCCGCCACCGCCCAAGCGGCCGATGTCCCGGCCGAGTTCGGCACGGACTGGCACGACCCGGTCACCGCGGCACCGCCGGTCGACCGGCCGCAGACCACATCGTGCCAAGTCGACCTGGCCGACGCGCAGTTCCGCGACTTCACGCCCTATCGCGGGACGTACACCCCGCCCCAGGGCTGCGGCGACCACTGGAGCAAAGTCGTCCTGCGGCTCGACGGCAAGGTGAAGGGCCGCCAGTACGACCGGCTCGGCTATGTGCACGTCGGCGGGGTCGAGATCCTGCGCACCTCCACCCCGGAGCCCTCGCCCGACGGCATCGAGTGGCACGTCGAGAAGGACGTCACGCGCTACAGCGACACCTTCCGCAGCGCTCAGGACGTCGAGATGCTGATCGGCAACGTCGTGGACGACACGTACACCGGCGTCCTCGACGTGCACGTCACGCTGACCTTCTACGCGGGCCGCCCCGCCGAGCGGACCCCCGACCGCGTCCTGACCCTCGCCGACACACCCGGCGGTACGACCCTGACCGCTCCGCGCAACAGCGAGCGCATCGTCGCCGAGGTCTACGCGACCGGTTCGGGCGGCGGCTGCGAGGAGTTCTGGTACCTCACCGTGGCCGACCCGGCGTCGTACTCCTGCAAGGCCGATCACGGCCCCTACCGTGAGGTGCAGATCAAGGTCGACGGCCAACTCGCAGGAATCGCTTCGCCGTTCCCGAACGTCTGGACCGGCGGCTGGTCCGACCCCTTCCTCTGGTACGTCATCCCCGCGCCGGGTGCCTTCGACGTACGGCCCGTCCAGTACGACCTCACGCCGTTCGCGGGCCTCCTCGACGACGGCCGTCCGCACCGCGTCGAGGTCTCCGTCGTCGGCGTGCCCGCGGGGCAGCAGGGCTGGAGCACACCGGTGAACGTGCTGGTCTGGCAGGACGCGCACCGCGCCCGCCTCACCGGCGCGCTCACCGCGGACCGGGCGACGGACATCGCCAACTCGTCCGTCTACACACCTGGTCCGGAGAACCGGGTGAACACCGAGGCCGGACACCGCCTCACCGTCTCCGGGTACCTGGACACCTCGCACGGCCGCGTGACGACGACCGTCACCCGCGCGCTGGCCAACACCTCCGTGCACCGCTGGACCGACGGTGAGAACACGGACGCACTGGACGCGACCTGGACCGACGACGAGACGGTCACCACTGGCGGACACGGCCCTGCACGCACGACGCACACGCACCGGACGTACAGCCTGAACGGCACGACGACCATCGGCGCGGACAACAGGCTGCGCACGGTGCTGACGCTCGGCGACCGCGCGTCGGTGACGGAGCGACGGGACGGCCGGCGCACCGCGTGGTCGTGGCTGGATGACACCTACGGCGGTGACGCGGCGTACACGATCAACGTCCCGCGCGACCAGCGGCACGCGGTGGGCACGTCGAGCGAGCGCTATCGGCTCCACGGCTCCGGTGGCTGCTACGACCGTTCGTTGGCCACGTCTCAGGGGGTGCTGACGGAGGACCGCGAGCGCTGCTGAGCGCGGCGGTGCGGGAAGAGTTCGGAGAGCCGGCAGGTCGAATCCGTGGTGCCGGTCCGGCCGTCCGCGAAGGAGCCGGCTGCGGAGGCCGGCTGACGCCCTTGTCCGAAGCGCAGGCCCCCTCCGCCCACCGGTGGAGCGGGGCCACGGTGCTGTCGTGGAGTGTGCCGGTCAGCAGCTCTTGGCCGTTTCCCCGCCGAAGTCCTTGGACGTCTCCCCGTCGATCAGCGTGTCCAGCAGCACGCCCAGCACCTCGCGCTCCTTCCCGGTCAGCGGAGCGAGTATCTCCTCGGCCGCGGACCGGCGGGCGCCGCGCAGCTCGCGCAGGGTCGCCCGCCCCTCGTCGGTCAGCTCGATCCGGGTCACGCGCCGGTTCGCCGGATCCGCCGCCCGCCGGACCTTCCCGCTCGCCTCCAGCCCGTCGACCAGCGTCGTCACCGCGCGCGGCACCACCTCCAGACTCTCGGCGAGGTCGGCCATGCGCGGGGGCGAGGGGTAGTGCGCGAGGGTGCGCAGCAGCCGGGACTGGGCCGGGGTGACGCCCAGATCGCGCTGTTCCAGATGGCGCTTCTGGATGCGGTGCACCCGGCGGGTGAGTCGCAGCAGCTGCTCGGCGAGCAGGCCGGCGGAATCGGGGGTGCTCATGCGGGAACAATATCAGGATGCCGTTCATTGTGAGTATAGGTAACAATGAGCTATGATCCATCAGTCATCGTCGGCCGACCCTTGACCGGCGCAGTTCACCTCCGTAGGAGCCCATGCACCCCGACCGTGAACCATCCTGGACCCCGCCTGCCGAAGCCAAGGAACAGCCCCGGCAGGTGCGCCGCATCCTGAAGCTCTTCCGCCCCTACCGTGGGCGGCTCGCGATCGTCGGCCTGCTGGTCGGCGCCTCCTCGCTGGTCTCGGTGGCCACGCCGTTCCTGCTGAAGGAGATCCTCGACGTCGCGATCCCCCGGGGCCGCACCGGCCTGCTGAGCCTGCTCGCGCTCGGCATGATCCTCAGCGCGGTCCTCTCCAGCGTCTTCGGCGTGCTGCAGACGCTGATCTCGACCACCGTCGGCCAGCGCGTCATGCACGATCTGCGCACCGCCGTCTACGGCCGGCTGCAGCGCATGTCGCTCGCCTTCTTCACCCGCACCCGCACCGGCGAGGTGCAGTCCCGCATAGCCAATGACATCGGCGGCATGCAGGCCACCGTCACTTCCACGGCCACCTCTCTGGTCTCCAATGTCACCAGCGTGGTCGCCACGGTCGTCGCGATGGTCGCCCTCGACTGGCGGCTCACGGTCGTCTCGCTGCTTCTGCTGCCGGTGTTCGTGTGGATCAGCCGCCGTGTGGGCAACGAACGCAAGAAGATCACCACCCAGCGACAGAAGCAGATGGCCGCCATGGCCGCCACGGTCACCGAGTCGCTCTCGGTCAGCGGCATCCTGCTCGGCCGCACCATGGGCCGTTCGGACTCGCTGACCGCGTCCTTCGCCGAGGAGTCCGAGCGCCTGGTCGACCTCGAGGTGCGGTCGAACATGGCCGGGCGCTGGCGCATGGCCGTGATCACGATCGTCATGGCCGCGATGCCGGCCGTCATCTACTGGACGGCAGGCCTGGCCCTGCAGTTCGGCGGCCCGAAGGTCTCGCTCGGCACCATCGTGGCCTTCGTCTCGCTCCAGCAGGGACTGTTCCGCCCGGCCGTGGGGCTGCTCGCGACCGGCGTCCAGATCCAGACCTCCCTCGCGCTCTTCCAGCGCATCTTCGAGTACCTCGACCTGCCGATCGACATCACCGAGCGAGAGCGGCCCGTCCACCTCGACCAGATCAAGGGTGAAGTCCGCCTGGAGGACGTCGAGTTCCGCTACGACAAGGACGACAAGGGCCGCCCGGTCCTCGACGGCATCGACGTCACGGTCCCGGCCGGCGCCAGCCTCGCCGTCGTCGGCCCCACCGGCGCCGGCAAGTCCACGCTCGGCTATCTGGTGCCCCGGCTCTACGACGTCACCGGCGGTCGCGTCACCCTGGACGGCTTCGACGTCCGTGACCTCGACTTCGACACCCTCGCGCGCGCGGTCGGCGTGGTCTCGCAGGAGACGTACCTCTTCCACGCCTCCGTCGCGGAGAACCTGCGCTTCGCCAAGCCGGACGCCACCGACGAAGAGCTGCACGCGGCGGCCAGGGCCGCGCAGATCCACGACCACATAGCCGCGCTCCCCGATGGCTATGACACGGTCGTCGGCGAACGCGGTCACCGCTTCTCCGGCGGCGAGAAGCAACGTCTCGCCATAGCCCGCACCATCCTGCGCGATCCGCCGGTCCTCATCCTCGACGAGGCGACCAGCGCGCTCGACACCCGCACGGAAGCCGCGGTCCAGGAGGCCATCGACGCCCTGTCGGCCGACCGGACGACGATCACCATCGCCCACCGCCTGTCCACGATCCGCGGCTCCGACCAGATCGTGGTGCTGGACTCCGGCCATGTCGCCGAGCGCGGTACGCACGAGGAACTGCTGGAGCTGGACGGGCGGTACGCCGCGCTGGTGCGCCGGGACGCACAGCTGGAACCGGCCGGTTGAACCCGCTGTATCCGCGGGCATTCGGCCGGCCGACGCTGTGACCGACAAGCCGAACATGTGCCGGATTTGGCGGGATATGCGTATTAACGTTCCTGTATGCAGACGAAGATTCCGCCGCGGAGCACGATCCGACTGACACGCCGGGGCCGGATCGTCCTCGCCGTGGCCGGCGCCGTCGTGGCCGCTGCCGTCGTGGCGGTGCCGCTGCTCATGCCGGACGGCGGCCCAGGGGAGGCCGGACCCGCTGCGCTGGTCATCCCGGAGGGCTGGCGCGCGAGCCAGGTGTACGACGCCATCGACAAGGCCCTCAGGCTGCCTTCGGGCAGCGCCCGCAAGTCCCTCGGAAAGGCGGGCCTGAGCCTGCCGGGCGACGCCGGGGGCAACCCGGAGGGGTATCTCTTCCCGGCGGCGTACCCGTTGCGGCAGGGAGCGACGCCCGAATCCCTGCTGCGCTCCATGGTCGACACCGCGAACAGCAGGTTCAGCGCGCCGCCGATCGCCGCCGGGGCGCAGCGCAACGCGCTGAGCATCTACCAGACCGTCACCATCGCCAGCATCGTCCAGGCCGAGGCCGCGACGAATGCGGACATGGGCAAGGTCGCCCGGGTGATCTTCAACCGGCTGGAGCGCGGGAGGCCGTTGCAGATGGACTCCACGCTCAACTACGCACTCCACCGCAACACCGTCCGTACCAGCGAGGACGACACCCGCATCGAGAGCCCGTACAACTCCTACGAGCGCATGGGCCTGCCGCCGACGCCGATCGACAACCCCGGCGAGCAGGCGATGCGCGCCGTACTCAACCCGACGCCGGGCCGCTGGCTGTACTTCGTCACGGTCAAGCCGGGGGACACCCGCTTCTCCGTCGACTACGCGACGCACTTGCGCAATGTGGCGGAGTTCAACGCCCTCCAGCAGGGCGCGGGGCAGGCGCACGGCCGCAGCCCTGACGGGTCGTCGGGCTCGGCCCGGCCGTCGGTCCGCTGAGCCGGCGCAGCGTCACGCGGCGGCCGGCTCCTCCTCGGCCAGCAGCCGCCTGATGTCCCGGACGGCCGCGCGTCCGGCCCGGTTTGCGCCGATCGTGCTGGCGGAGGGGCCGTAGCCGACGAGATGGACACGGGGATCGGCCAAGGCCCGCGTGCCCTCGACACGGATCCCGCCACCCGGCTCGCGCAGCCGCAGCGGGGTGAGGTGGTCCAGCACGGCGCGGAACCCGGTGGCCCAAAGGATCACATCGGCCTCGACACGGCGCCCGTCGTTCCACTCCACGCCGTCCGGCGTGATCCGGTCGAACATCGGCTGCCGGTCCAGGACCCCGTCCGCGAGACCCTGCCGGATGACGTCGTTGAGGGGTAGCCCGGTGACCGAGACCACACTGCGCGGGGGCAGCCCCTGCCGCACGCGCTCCTCGACCAGCGCGACCGCCGAACGGCCCGCCTCCTGGTCGAACGGCCCCTCGCGGAACACCGGAGGCCGACGGGTGACCCAGGTAGTCGCGGCCGCGTAGGGGGCCAGTTCCAGCAGGTGCTGGGTGCCCGAGGCGCCGCCGCCCACGACCACGACCCGCTGCCCGGCGAACTCCTCGGGGCCGGCGTACTGCGCGGTGTGCAACTGCCGCCCGCGGAAGGTCTCCTGGCCGGGATAGCGGGGCCAGAACGGCCGGTCCCAGGTGCCGGTCGCGTTGATCAGCGTCCGCGTGGACCAGGTGCCCGCCGAGGTCTGCACGGACAGCCTGCCGCCCTCGCCCTCCCGGACGGCCCGTACGTCGACGGGCCGCCGCACCCGCAGGTCGAAGGCGCGCTCGTACCGGTCGAAGTACGCGCCGATGACCTCCGCCGAAGGCCGCGCCGGATCGGCGTCCGTCAACTCCATGCCGGGCAGCGCGTGCATCCCGTGCACCTTGCCGTACGTCAGCGAGGGCCACCGGAACTGCCAGGCACCGCCGGGCGCGGGGGAGTGGTCGAGCACCACGAAGTCACGGTCCGGTTCGAAACCGGTGCGTCGCAGGTGGTATGCGCTGGAAAGACCTGCCTGACCAGCGCCGATGACGACAACCTCGACCTCGCGCGATTCGTTCACGCTTCTACTAACCGGGGCGCGGGCACGGATCTTCCCGGAGCCGGCTGTCCGGCTCGACGTGGAGCAGCCGGAGAGGCGTGGTGGTGGCGCTTGGTGCCGTGGGCGCGCCGGAAGACGTCGTGGCGCACGGCTTGCGCGTATCAGTGCACTCAGCCGGTGGGGCGCTGTGCTGCCGGGTTCGCGTCTTCGGTGGCGGCCAGGGAGGCGAGCAGGCGTAGTCCCTCTTCCGAGGGGGAGCCGGGTTCGGCGGTGTAGATGGTCATGTTGAGCCCGGGTTCGGCGGCCAGGTCGAGGGACTCGTAGGCAAGGGTGAGGTCGCCGACCTCGGGGTGACGGAAGCGTTTGGTGCCGGTGCCGTGGCGGCGGACGTCGTGGGCGCCCCAGCGGGTGCGGAAGTCCTTGCTGCGGGTGGACAGCTCTCCGACGAGGTCGTGCAGGCCCTTGTCGTGGGGGTCCCGGCCGGCCTCGCGGCGCAGGATGGCCACCGCCATGCCGGCGAACAGGTCCCAGTCGGGGTAGAACCGGCGGGAGGCCGGGTCGAGGAACTGGAAGCGCCCCAGGTTCTGCCGGTTGTCGGGGTTCGCGAAGAGGTCGGTGTAGAAGGCGCGGGCGAGCCGGTTGGCGGCCAGGATGTCCATGCGGCCGTTGCCCACGACGGCGGGCCCCGCTGTGATCGCGTCGAGGGTCCATTGCAGGCTGCGGTGCGGGGTCCACTGCCGGGTGGTGGTGCGGCGCCGGGGGCGGGTGAGGGCGTCGGAGCCGTCGGCGGCCTGGGCCAGGTACAGGAGGTGGGCGCGTTCGACGTCGTCCAGCTGCAGCGCCCGGGCGACGGCTTCGAGCACGGCCGGGGAGACGCCGGCCAGGTTGCCCCGTTCGAGTTTCGCGTAGTACTCGACGCTCATGTCGGCCAGCGCGGCGACCTCGCTCCTGCGCAGGCCGGGCACGCGCCGCCGGGAACCGGCAGGCAGACCGGCCTGCTCCGGGGTGATCTTCGCTCGCCGCGAGGTGAGGAACTCGCGGACCTCCTCACGGTTGTCCATGTCTTCGACCGTACGGCCTGCCCGCCCCGGGAGGGATGTACTGCCAGTACACCTTTCGCTGGTAACTCGCTAACCGTCGGAATGAGCGGTTACCTGGAGCAGAGGTACTCCACGAGCGGGGCCTGCGCCTCGACGGGTACCCGGCCGGGCAGCGTGCGAAGGACAACGGCGCCCTCGACACGTCCCCGCCTCAAACCAGCACACGGCGACAGCGGCCGGCGGGCCGACCCGCGGGCCACGCCCCTCCAGCGAACGTAAGGACTTCCCCCATGCGCGGAGCAGTGATCCATGCCCCCGGCGATGTGCGCTTCGAGACCCTGCACGACCCGAAGATCCTGAAGCCGACCGATGCCATCATCCGCACGGCCGTCACCTGCGTGTGCGGCTCCGACCTGTGGCCCTGGCGCGGCCTGGACGCGACCGACGAGGCCCACCCCATGGGTCACGAGTACGTCGGCTTCGTCGAGGAGGTCGGAGCCGAGGTCACCGCCGTCAGGCCCGGCCAGTTCGTCGTCGGCTCGTTCGCGACCTCGGACAACACCTGCGCCAACTGTCGCAACGGCTGGCAGTCCAACTGCCTGAACCGCGAGTTCATGAGCACCTGCCAGGCCGACTACGTACGTATCCCCAACGCCCAGGGCACCCTGGTCGCCACCGACGAGGTGCCGGGCGAGGAGTTCTGGCCCGGCCTGCTGGCCGTCTCCGACGTGATGGGCACCGGCTGGTGGGCCGCCGAGGCCGCCGAGGTCAGGCCCGGCTCCACCGCGGTGGTCGTCGGTGACGGAGCGGTCGGCCTGTGCGCGGTGATCGCCGCGAAGGAGATGGGCGCGGAGCGGATCATCGCGATGAGCCGTCATGAGTCCCGCCAGAAGCTCGCCCGGGAGTTCGGCGCCACCGACATCGTCACCGAGCGCGGCGACGAGGGCGTCGCCCGGATCAAGGAGATGACCGGCGGCATCGGTGCCGATTCGGTCCTGGAGTGCGTCGGCACCGCTCAGGCCATGCAGCAGGCCCTGCACTCCGCGCGTCCCGGCGGCAACGTCGGCTTCGTCGGCGTCCCCCATGAGGTCGCCGTCGACGGCCAGGAACTGTTCTTCTCCCACGTCGGGCTGCGCGGCGGCCCCGCGCCCGTGCGCCGCTACCTGCCCGACCTGATCGACCGCGTCCTGTCGGGACGGATCAACCCGGGCAAGGTCTTCGACCTCACCCTGCCCCTGGAGCAGGTCGCCGAGGGCTACAAGGCGATGGACGAGCGCCGCGCCATCAAGGCCCTCCTCAAGCCCTGACCAACCCCTGACCCAAGCTCTGACCCCCGTCACCGACGAGGAGTACGCCGCCGCCCCGGCCACCGACCGACCCCCGGCCGCACCCCGGCCACCGCCCCCTGGCCGAGGAACATCTCCCGCATGCGCCTCGACGCCTACGCCGCACCCGCCGCCGCCGTACCCGTCGGCACGTTCGCCCGGGCCACGTCAGCCCCTGGCCGGGGTCGTCGACGGCGGCAGGCTGCCGTTGAACCTGGTGTCCACGAAGTCGCCGAAGTCCACCTTCTGCGGGATCAGCTTCAACTCGGTGAAGGCGTCGGCGATCTGTTGCTCGGAGGCGACGAGGGGTTTGTCGACGGCCACCGCGACGCGTGTGGAGTTGGTCCGCCGCACGGAGTCCAGCGCCACGTCGTACGGCAGACCGGTGTCCTTGGACCACACCTTGGCCCACTCGTCCTGATGGCCGTAGACCCAGGCCGTCGCCCGCCGCAGCCGGGTCAGGTAGTCCTTGATGACGGCGGCCTTCTTCGGGTCCTTCAGCGCGGAGGGCGCGGCCACCTGGAAGGTGAGCCCGTTGGTGACGCCCTCGCCGGTGGTCAGCACGCGGCCCCGCTTTGCCCGGAGGATCTGGGAGGTGTACGGGTCCCAGACCGCCCATGCGTCGACCTTGCCGGAGGTGAACGCGGCGAGCGCGTCGGCGGGCTGGAGGTACTTGACCTTGACGTCGGCGAGGCTGAGCCCGGCCGCCTTGAGCGAGGCGACGAGCTGGTAGTGCGCGGAGGAGCCCTGTGCGACGGCGACGGACTTGCCCTTGAGCTGCTGGGGTCCGGTCAGCCTGGAGCCGTTGGGCACGAGGATCGTGTCGCCCTTGGAGGTGCCGTGCCAGGCGGCCACGACGGAGATCTTCGAGCCGGCGCCGGCCGCGAAGACGGGCGGGGTGTTGCCGACACCGCCGATGTCGACGGCCCCCGCGTTCACGGCCTCCAGCAGCGGCGGACCGGAGGTGAAGGTGGACCACTTGATCTTGTAGTCCAGGTTCTTCAGCTCTCCCGCGGCACGCAGGATGGCCTCCGAACCGCCCTTCTGGTCACCGACGTTCAGTGTGACGGAGCCCTGGCCGTCGGTGACGGTGCCGGTGCTCGCGGACGAGTTCCCGCCGCAGGCGGTGAGCAGGAGCGCGAAGGGGAGGAGGGCTGCGGCGGGGGCGAGGCGTCGTCGCATGACGGTTCCGTTCATGTGCGAGGGATCGGGCGCAGGGGGATCGAGTAAGGCGGTATGGACTGCAGGGGGTGTCGAGCGCGGAGGATCCGGGCGCAGGGTTTCGAGGGGTCAGGCGGCTTCGGCTTCGGTGTCGGTGTGGACGCCGAGGCGTTCCAGCAAGCCGGCGCGGAGTGCGGCGAAGCGGGGGTCGGTGATCTCGCGCGGACGGCCGAGGTCGATGCGCTGCTCGTGGGCGATGCGGCCGCCGTCCATCACCAGGACGCGGTCGGCGAGCAGTACGGCCTCCTCGACGTCGTGCGTGACCAGCAGCACCGCGCAGCCCCGCTGCCGCCACAACTCCCCGACCAGCCGCTGGGCCCTGAGCCGGGTGAGCGCGTCGAGGGCGCCGAACGGCTCGTCGAGCAGCAGCAGATCGGGTTCGCGCACCAGGGCACGGGCGAGGGAGGCGCGCTGGGCCTCACCGCCGGACAGCGTCCTCGGCCAGGCGTTGGCCCGATGGCCGAGTCCGACCTCGTCCAACGCCCGCTCGGCGGCGGCGCGTTCGGGCTTTCCGGGCAGGCCGAGCAGGACGTTGCGCCAGACCCTCTTCCAGGGCATGAGCCGAGGTGCCTGGAAGGCGACGGCCCTGCGGCGCGGGACCAGTGCGGTGCCCCGGATGTCGCGGTCGAGGCCGGCGAGGATGCGCAGCAGCGTCGACTTGCCGCAGCCGCTGCGGCCGAGCAGGGCGACGAACTCGCCCGGCGCGATGTCGAGGTGCAGATCGTCGATGACGGTACGGCCGTCGAAGGAGCGGGTCAGCCCCTCGACGTGCACGGCCGTGGACACACCGGAAACACCGGACACCGCGGACTCCGTGGGGCTCACCGGCCGGTGAACGTCGGTCGCCATTGCAGCAGCAGCCTTTCGAGGGAACGGACGACGAAGTCGGCGAGCAGGCCGAGGAAGGCGTAGACGATCAGGCAGACCACGATCACGTCGGTCTGCAGGAAGTCCCGCGCCTGGACCATCAGGAAGCCGATCCCGGCGTCGGCGTTGACCTGCTCGGCGAAGACGAGCGCGAGCCAGGCGACACCGAGCGAGTACCGCAGCCCGGTCAGCGCGCCGGGCAGCGCACCCGGCAGGACGACATGCCGCACCAGCCCCCACCGGGACAGCCCCAACGACTCGCCCGCCTCGATGAGTTGGGCGTCCACGCCGCGGATCCCGGCGTAGACGTTGAGGTAGAGCGGGAAGGTGACGCCGAGCGTGATGATGGCGATCTTCGGGGCCTCGCCGATGCCGAACCAGATGATGAGCAGCGGAATGAGGCCCACGAACGGCACCGTCCGCAGCATCTGCACCGGCGCGTCCACCAGGTCCTCGCCGATCCTGAACAGCCCGGAGACCAGGGCGAGTCCGGTGCCCGTCAGGGTCCCGAAGAGCAGCCCGAGCGCCACGCGCTGCAAAGAGGTACCCATGGCCGACGGCAGTGAGCCGTCGCTGGTCAGATCCCAGCCGACCTGTGCGATCCGGCCCGGCGAGGCCAGTACGTCGGCCGTCAACACCCCGGTCGCGCTGAGGAGTTGCCACAGGGCCAGCAGCAGGATCGGGCCCGCGGTGCGGCGCAGCCAGCGGGGGATGCGGAGGGAGCGGGAGGAGGCGGGGACGACGGGCTGGAGATCGAGGGCGGGGCCGGCGATCTCCGTTCCGGAATCCTTTGATGCGGATATACCGGAAATGTCGGGTCCTGTAGAGCTGGGTGGGGCATGGCTGATGCTCATGGATGCTCCGCGAGGAGAGGGCGAGCGTGAGTAGGACCGAAAGGGGGCGCCGACGCGGGAGGCTGTCGTCTCAAGCGCGTCGAGACGGCTGTCCCGGCTGCCCCGACTGTCCCAGCTGTCCCGGGGGTACGGGGTGCAGGGGATTCAGCTGGTCACGGGTGAGCGGGAGCGGCGACAGAGTGTGCCGGAAGCCGGGACCAAAGCCGGAAACCGAAAGCCGGAAGGGTGAGGTGGGAGAAGGGCGTCAGCAGCCGCGGCGACACGCGGCGGAAGCCACCCGTAGCAGGTCGATGTGACCGCGCGTGGTGAGCAGGGCTGAACGCAACATGCGGCAGAACGTAGCCAGATGGGCGTGCCACGGTCAATGGTGTCTCGCCTTGTGGACCTCGCGTACCAGAAAGCGGTCGCGCCACAGAGGGGGAATCCGGCGTATGGGTCAGGATGGGGGCATGCCAGATGCCTTCACCACCCGAGTTCTGCACGTCGCCACCGGCTCCCGGGAGCGGGTCGTCGACCTCACCTCCGACTGCGACGACTTCCTGCGCGAGGCGGCGGCCGGGCGTGACGGTCTGCTCAGCCTCTTCGTCCCGCACGCCACCGCGGGGATCGCCGTCATCGAGACGGGCTCCGGCAGCGACGACGACCTCCTCGCCACCCTGCACACCCTCCTCCCCGCCGACGACCGCTGGCAGCACCGTCATGGCAGCCCCGGTCACGGCCGTGACCACGTCCTGCCGGCCCTCGTCCCGCCGCACGCGACCCTCCCGGTCATCGGCGGCCGCCTGGAGCTGGGTACCTGGCAGTCGGTGTGCCTGGTGGACACCAACCGCGACAATCCCGAGCGCAAGGTCCGGCTGAGCTTCCTCGGCTGACGTCGCGTGCCGGATCCGTAGCGTCGCCAGGCCGGTGCAGCGGGCGGTGCGTGTGACGACCTCGGGCGTTCACGGCGACGGCGATGACCACTTCTTCCGTGCCCCGACGCCGCTGAACGGCTCCCCATAACGCGATGTTGTGGGGATCCGGGAGCTGGCCGTGAGGGGCGACCGGCTCCACCCTTGGCGCAAGCCGCTGTGAAATGTCACATCGCATAGGGCGTCACGGAAGATCGCAGGGGAGTCATCGTGAGAGCACGACGTTCGGGGATGGTCATGGCCGCTGCCCTGGGACTCGTCGCCGTCGCCGGCTGCGGGGGAGCCGGCGACGGCGACGGGCAGGGCGGATCCGCGAGCAAGGGGGGCACGCTGCACGTGCTCTCCAGCCTCGACCTGGAGCACCTCGACCCGGCCCGCAACTACGTCACCTCGTCCGAGGACTTGGGCCGCCTCGTCTACCGGACGCTGACGACGTACGCGGCGGCACCCGGGCCGGCCGGAGGCAGGATCGTGCCGGATCTGGCGACGGACACCGGCCGCCCGAGCGACGGGGCCCGCACCTGGACCTTCACGCTCAAGGCCGGGGTGAAGTTCGAGGACGGGCGTCCGATCACCAGCCGGGACATCAAGTACGGGGTCGAGCGGTCCTTCGCCGCGGAACTCCCCGAAGGTCCGCCGTACGCGCGCATGTGGCTTGCGGGAGGCCGGAGTTACCAGGGCCCCTACAAAGACAAGGGCAAGGACAAGGGCACGGGCAAGGGCGGGCTCGCCTCGATCGGGACCCCCGACGACCGGACGATCGTCTTCAAGCTCAACCGCCCGGTGGCCGACTTCGGTTCCGCCGTGTCGCTGCCGGTCTTCGCACCGGTTCCGCAGGACAAGGACACCGGCGTCCGGTACGACAGCAGACCCTTCTCCTCGGGCCCGTACAAGATCGGGGCGTTCGAGCCCAAGAAGAGGCTCACGCTGGTCCGCAACACCTACTGGAGTCCGGCCACCGACACGGTGCGCAAGGGCCTGCCGGACAAGATCGTGGTCGATCTCGACCTCGACCCGGCCGTGGTCGACCAGCGGCTGATCGCCGCTCAGGGACAGGACATGGACGCGGTCGCCTTCGAGCCGCTCGGCCCGGCATCGGTCGGGCCGGTGATGGCCAACCCCGCCGTGCACAAGAGGCTGGTCGTCAGCGAGTCCATCAACACGCGGTACCTGAGCATCAACACCCGGCACAAGCCCCTCGACGACGTCCGGGTGCGGCAGGCGATCGCCTACGCGCTGGACAAGGACGCCCTGCGCACGGCCCGGGGCGGCCCGATCGCCGGCCGGCTGGCCACCACCCTGCTGCCGCCGTCGCTGCCGGGCGCCGTGCCCGACGACCCCTTCCCGAGCCCGGGTGGCAAGGGTGATCCGGCCAGGGCCAAGGCGCTGCTGGCGCAGGCGGGCCATCCCTCGGGCCTGACCCTCACGCTCGACACCCCGGCCACCGCCGGCGGCCAGGCGCAGGGCGAGGCGGTGCAGGCGTCCCTGGCCAAGGCCGGGATCAAGGTGAAGATCAACGCGATCAGCTCGTCGGCGTTCTACAGCACGGTGGGCAACACCGCCCAGGAACACGACCTGGTGATCGACGGCTGGACACCCGACTGGCCCGGCGCCTCCACCTACCTGCCGCTCGTGTTCGACGGCCGTCTGATCACCCCCGAGGGCAACAACGACCACGCCCAGTACGACTCGGCCAAGGTCGACGCCCGCCTCGACGCGATCGCCGGGATGAAGGACCCGGCTGCCGCCGCGACCGCGTACGGCCGACTGTCCCAGCAGATCATGGCGGACGCTCCGGTCGTACCGTTCCTGTGGGACAAGGCGGCCGTCCTGACCGGCCCTCATGTCACCGGCGCCTACGGGCACATCGCCTACGTCGGACGACTGGATCTGGTCTCCCTGGGGCTGCGCAAGTGACCGCCACGCTGCCCGCCCCGGTGCCGTCGGATGCGCCGCCCCGCGTCGGTCCGCACGAGCCGTCCCTGCTGCACCGGCTGCTCGCACAGCGCTCCGCCACCATCGCGCTGACGGTGGTCGTCCTCCTGGTGCTGATCGCCCTCGCGGCCCCGCTGATCACCTGGGCCGCCGGCACGTCACCGACCGAGTTCCACTCGGGCGCGGTCGATCCGGCGCTCGGCGGACTGCCGCGCGGTAGCGGAGGCGGGATCAGCGCCGAGCACTGGCTGGGCGTCGAGCCCGGCAGCGGCCGGGACATCCTCGCCCGTGTCGTCTACGGCGCCCGGGTCTCGCTGCTGATCGCCCTGCTCGCCACCGTCCTGTCGGTGTCGCTCGGCACGGCGCTCGGGCTGACCGCCGGGTTCTTCGGCGGCTGGACCGACACCGTCGTCGGCAGGCTGATGGACCTGCTGATGTCCTTCCCCGCCCTGATCTTCATGATCGCGCTGATCTCCGCGGCCCCGGGCGTGAACCGGCAGCTCCTGCTGGTCGTCGTGCTCGGCCTCTTCGGCTGGCCGTACGTCGGACGGATCGTGCGCGGGCAGGCGATGGTGCTCGCCCGCGGGGAGTTCGTGGCGGCGGCCTGGGTGCTGGGCGCCTCCCGGCGGGCCCTGCTGGTGCGGGAGGTCCTGCCCAATCTGAGCGGGCCGATCCTGGTGGTGGCGACCATGTCGATCCCCGGCTACGTCGCCACCGAGGCGGGCCTGTCCTTCCTCGGCATCGGGGTACGCCCGCCGACCCCCTCGTGGGGCCAGATGATCGCCTCCGCGGTGCCCTGGTACGCCGCCGACCCCGTCTACTTCCTCGTCCCGGGCGCCTTCCTGTTCGTCACCGTGCTCGCCTTCAACGTGCTGGGCGACGCGGTACGGGACGCGCTCGACCCCCGGAGCCGCCGACGATGATCCTCTATGTCCTGCGCAGGCTGGCCGCGACGGCGGCGATCCTGCTGGTGGTCTGCGCGGCCACCTTCGCGATCTTCTACCTGATGCCCGCCGACCCGGCCCAGGGCGCCTGTGGCAAGGCGTGCAGCCCGCAGCGGATCGCCGAGATCCGCACCACGCTCGGCCTGAACCACTCGGTGTTCGTGCAGTTCCGTGACTATCTCGTCGGCATCGTGTCGGGCCGCACGTACGGCACGGGCGCACAGGCCGTGCACTGCCCCGCTCCGTGCCTCGGATTCAGCTTCCAGACCGATCAGCCGGTGTGGCGGATGCTCACGGACCGGCTGCCGGTGAGCGTCTCCATCGCCGTGGGCGCCGCGGTGCTGTGGCTGATCGTCGGCGTCGGCGCCGGGGTGATCTCCGCGCTGCGCCGGGGCAGCCTGTGGGACCGGGCGGCGATGACGGCCGCACTGGGCGGGGTCTCGCTGCCGGTCTACTTCACCGCTCTGGTGCTGCAGTACCTCCTCGTCGTCAAGCTCGGTCTGCTGCCCTATCCGCAGGCGATCGCGCTCACCGCGGATCCGGCCGGCTGGGCGCAGTCCATGGTCATGCCGTGGATCACCCTGGCGATGCTCTACGCCGGGATCTACGCACGGATCACCCGCGGCGAGATGCTCGACAGCCTCGGCCAGAACTACGTCCGTACCGCCCGCGCCAAGGGCCTGCCCGAGCCGACCGTGCTGCGCCGGCACGCACTGCGGCCGGCGCTGATGCCCATCGTGACGATCTTCGGCATGGACCTCGGCGCGCTGCTCGGCGGCGCCCTCATCACCGAGTCGGTCTTCGGCCTGCCCGGGGTGGGAAAGCTCGCGGCCGACGCGATCAACAGCGCCGACCAGCCGGTGATCCTCGGCGTGACGCTGTTCGCCGCGGGATTCGTCGTGCTCGCCAACGTCGCCGTGGACCTGGTCTACGCGCTCCTGGACCCGAGAGTGAGGGCCGTGGGATGACCCTGCTGACCGTGCGCGACCTGACCGTGGACTTCGCGGGCGGCGTACGCGCCGTCGACGGCCTCGATCTGGACCTGGCCGCCGGGGCGGTGCTCGGCGTGGTCGGCGAGTCGGGCAGCGGCAAGTCCGTCACCAGCCTGGCCGTCATGGGCCTGCTGCCCGATGCCCGGACCACCGGTGAAGTCCGCTTCGAGGGACGGGAGTTGACCGGCCTGGGCCGGCGGTCACTGCGCCGGCTGCGCGGCGACCGCATCGCGATGATCTTCCAGGATCCGCTGTCCTGTCTGAACCCCTACTACCCCGTGGGCTTCCAGATCGCCGAGGCCTATCGTGCACACCGCCGGGCCGGGCGCCGTGCGGCGCACCGGGTCGCGGTGCGCATGCTGGACCGGGTCGGCATCCCCGAGCCCGAGCGGCGCGCCCGCGCGTATCCGCACGAGTTCTCCGGCGGCATGCGCCAGCGCGTGATGATCGCGATGGCCCTGTGCCTGGAGCCCGACCTGCTGATCGCCGACGAACCGACCACCGCGCTCGACGTGACCGTGCAGGCCCAGATCCTGGATCTGCTGCGCGAGCTGAGGGAGCGCTCCGGTACCGCCATCATGCTCATCACCCACGACATGGGTGTGGTCGCCGGGCTGGCCGACGAGGTGGTCGTGATGTACGGCGGCCGCGCGGTCGAACGGGGCACGGTCCGCGAGGTGTTCTACCGGCCGCGCGAGGCCTACACCAAGGGCCTGCTGGCCTGCGTACCCCGCGTCGACGGGCCGTTGCCCGACCGGCTGCCCACCTTGCCGGCACCGGAGGTGACCGCGTGAACGGCCCGAACGCACCCCTGCTGGAAGCACGCGACCTGGTCAAGCGGTTCCCCGTGCGACACGGCCTGACCCGGCGGCTCGCCGGACACGTCACAGCGGTCGACGGAGTGTCCCTGCGGGTGGACGCGGGGGAGACGCTGGGCCTGGTCGGCGAGTCCGGCTGTGGCAAGTCCACGGTCGCCCGGATGCTGACCCGGCTCATCGAGCCCACCTCGGGCACGGTCCGCGTGGCCGGTAGTGAACTGGCCACGCTGGACGAGCAGTCGATGCGGCGGGTGCGCCGGGACCTGCAGATGATCTTCCAGGATCCGTTCTCCTCGCTCAACCCCCGGCAGACCGTCCGGCAGATCCTCACGGCCCCGTACCGCTACCAACAGCTGACCCCCGGCGAACCGGTGGAACGACTGCTGGAGCGGGTGGGCCTGCGGCCGGAGCACGCCACCCGCTACCCCCACGAGTTCTCCGGCGGCCAGGCGCAGCGCATCGGGATCGCCCGGGCACTGGCGCTGCGGCCGAAACTGGTGGTGTGCGACGAGCCCGTCTCGGCGCTCGACGTATCGGTGCAGGCGCAGATCCTCAACCTGCTCAAGGACCTTCAGCGGGAGTACGGGCTCGGCTACGTGTTCATCGCGCACGACCTCGGCGCGGTCCGCCAGATCAGCACGCGCGTCGCCGTGATGTACCTGGGCACGGTCGTGGAGACGGCCGACCGGGACACCCTCTACGGCAGCGCCGCGCACCCCTACACCCACGCCCTGCTCTCCGCCGTACCGCTGCCGGACCCGGACGCCGAACGGGCCCGCGAGCGGATCGTCCTGAGCGGCGATCCGCCCAGCCCGCTCGATCCGCCGAGTGGTTGTCCGTTCCGCACCCGTTGCCCGAGAGCGGCCGACCGCTGCGCCGCCGAGCGGCCCGTGCTGCGCGCGCTCGCTCCGGGGCACGAGGCCGCCTGCCACTACCCCGAGCCTCTGCCGCAGCCGCAGCCGCAGTCCGCCTCGTTCACCGAGAAGAGGACCTCATGAGCCGCAGCTACCGCCTGCCCGGCCTCGCCGTGACCGACCACACCTTCACCGTGCCGCTCGACCACGCCACCCCGGCGGGCCCCTCGATCAGGGTGTTCGCCCGGGAACTGCGCGACCCGGGCCGCACCGGCGAGCGACTGCCCTGGCTGCTGTATCTGCAGGGCGGGCCCGGAGGCAAGTCGCCCCGCCCGCTGAACGCCGCCACCGGGTGGCTCGCCCGCGCCCTCAGGACCCACCGGGTGCTGCTGCTGGACCAACGCGGCACCGGCCGCAGCACCCCGGTCACGGCCCGGTCGGCCGGGCGGTTCTCCCACGCCCGGGAGCTGGCCGGCCATCTCGCCCTCTTCCGCGCGGACTCGATCGTCGCCGACGCGGAGCTGATACGGCATCAGCTGTGCGGCGACGAGCCATGGGAGACCCTCGGCCAGAGCTACGGCGGCTTCCTCACCCTCACCTACCTCTCCCGGGCCCCCGAAGGACTCCGCGCCTGCTACATCACCGGGGGCCTGCCCGGCCTGGAGGCCACCGCCGACGACGTCTACGCGGCCACGTATCCCCGGGTCGAGGAGAAGGTGACCGCCTTCTACGCCCGTTACCCCGGTGACCGTGACCTGGTCCGGCGGATCGCCGGTCTGCTGGACCCGCGGACGGTGCGACTGCCCGACGGGGACCGGCTCACCGTCCGGCGGCTGCGCACGCTCGGCCTGATGCTGGGCATGGGGGACGGAGCCGAGCGCCTGCACTGGCTGCTGGACGAAGCACTCGGCGCCGACGGCGAACTCTCGGCGACCTTCCTGCACCAGGTGATGCATCTGACCGGGCTCGTCGACAACCCGCTGTTCGCCGTGCTCCAGGAGGCCTGCTTCGCCCAGGGGGGCAAGCCCACCGACTGGGCCGCGGCCCGCGCGATCGCCGAGCGCCCGGAGTTCGCGGAGGACGCCGACCCGCTGTTGTTCACCGGTGAGATGTTCTATCCCTGGATGTTCGAGGAGATCGCCGGGCTGCGGCCGTTCCGCGACACCGTCCGGCTGCTGGCCGAGCGGACCGACTGGCCCGAGCTGTACTCCCCGTCGCGGCTGGCGGCGAACCGGGTGCCGGTGGCCGCCGCTGTCTACCACGACGACATGTATGTGCCCACCGAACTGTCCCTGCCGACCGCGCGCTCGGTCGGCGCGCTGCGCGCCTGGGTCACCAACGAGTGGGAGCACGACGGGGTGAGCGCCTCCGGCGAAGGCGTGCTGTCCCGTCTGATGGACATGGCCGCCGGACGCGCCTGACCGTCCCGCACCCACCCGGACCCGACGACCCGCACCCACCCGGACCCGACGACCCGCACCCACCCGAAGGAGAGACGAGGAGACATGCCCGCATCCACCCGCAGGTTCAAGGCCCTTGCCGCGGGCGCCCTGGCGACGGCGTTCCTGTCGCTCGGAGCCGTCGCCCCGACCGCGCACGCGGCGCCCGAACCGGCGCACGCCACCACTGCGGCCACCGACTGCGCCCTTCCCGGCAGAACCGGCTGGACGGACGAGGGCCACGACACCGACCACACCCAGTTCCAGCGGCCGCTCGGCACCAGACACGTGCTCATGCTGTTCGTCGACTTCCCCGACGCCCAGGCATCGGGCGCCACGGCCGGCTACTACCGGCAACTCGCCCCGGCCGCCCAGTGGATGAACCGCGACTCCTACGGACGGACCACGCTCGACATCACCCCGCTGGACCGGTGGGTACGCATGCCACAGGATTCCACCAGCTACGGCTTCCAGCGCGGGATCACCTTCGAGCAGCACGAGGCGTACGTCCGCCAGGCGGTGGCAGCCGCCGACCCGTACGCCGACTTCTCCCGGTACGACATGGTCTACGTCGTCCCGGCGAGGTCCGCCTCCGCGATCAGCTTCTCGCCGACGTACCTCTTCGACCCCACCACCGCGGGCGTCACCGCCGACGGCAGGCGCGTCAAGTGGGCGGTGACGTTCGGGCAGGACATGTGGCACTGGGGCTTCGAGGTCGCCGACCACGAGACCAGCCACACCTTCGGCCTGCCCGATCTCTACGCGTTCACCGGCGCCGACCACCACCGCTTCGTCGGCGGCTGGGACCTGATGGGCGACATCGCCGGCGCCTCCCCGCAGCACCTCGGATGGGAACGGTGGAAGTTCGGCTGGATCGACGACCGCCAGGTCGCCTGCCTCGCCTCGGCCGGACGCCGCACCGTCCGCCTGACGGCGGTCGAGCGCCCCGGCGGAACGAAGATCGCGGTGATCCGTACGAGCGGGACCACGGCCTACGTCGCCGAGTCCCGCAGGGCCGTCGGCGCCGACAGCCACGCCTGTTCCACCGGCGTGCTCGTCTACAAGCTGGACACCGCCACCCAGACCGGCTACGGCCCGGTCCAGATCGTGAACGGCAATCCCGGCGCCGCCCCGCCCCCGGGCTGCCGGGCCCTGGACATGGCCGCACTGCGCTCAGGCCAGACCTTCACCGATCCCGCCACGGGTGTCCGGATCGATGTCGGCAACAGCAGCCCTCTCCAGGACGAGATTTCGATCAGCAAGCGGTGAGAGCGGATCGCCGTCACCGGCTCGCCCGGCCGGACACGGCGACTTCGCACGGCGCCTGCGCCACCGTGCGTAAGCCGGTGCGGTGGCACAGGTGGCGAGGTAGCCCTCGGCCACCCGGTGGACGATCTGGTCGCCGCAGGCCGCCAGAGGTCCGTCGCGGCGCCAGCCGAGGACGTGGCGGTACCAGAGCGGATCGCCGGCGAGAGGACGCACCACGATGCCGGGCACCTCGAGGAAGGTCGCCTGGCAGAGGCTCACGGCCAGGCCCGCCCGGACGATGTCGATCAGCTGCCGGCCCTCCGCCTCGTAAGGGGTGTGCGGCTGACGGCCCGTCCGGGAGAAGACGGACGCCCAGTACTCCCTGGTGCGGTCACTGTCCGGATGGGGCATGGCCCACTCGTCCTCGATGAGTTCCGTCAGACCCACCTCCTCGCGGCCGGCCAGCGGATGGGTGGACGCAAGCAGGGCGAAGACGGGCTCGGTGACGACCGGACGCAGGACGACTCCCTCGCGCGGCGGGAGTTCGTGGCCGGGGTTGTCGCCGAGCACCGCCGCCTCCAGACGGCCCGCCGCGAGGTCGTCCAGCAGCGGCGACGGAGAGTACTGGCATCGGGTCGTCACTTCGGAGCCGAGGACCAACTCCCTTGTCGCCACGATGAGATCGGCCAGCAGCGGCGCGCCCACCGAGCCGAGACGGACGCGGCCGGGGGAGGTTGCGCAGCGGGCGGCGCGGGCGGTGTCGGAGAGCAGGCCGTCGATGCCCGGCAGGATCGCCCGCGCCCGTGGCAGCACCAGCTCGCCCAGGGCGGTGGGCACGGCGCCGGTCTGCCCGCGGTCGAAGATCGGTCCGCCCAGCATGGCTTCGATGCGCCGTAGTTGGGCGCTGAGACCCGGTTGGGTCATACACAACGACGCGGCGGCCCGGGTCAGACTTCCGGCCTCCGCGATCGCGCAGATCACGCGCAAGTGCCGTACCTCCAGATCCATGGCGCGGATGGTATGGAGCGGCGGGGGCATTCCGGCAGAGTCGGGGCGCCACAAGTCCCATATGAAATGTCACACGTGACGTGAGTGTTATGGGGTCGGGGTCTTGGCAAGGCCAGTGCAATGTGAAATGGTACTGAAGTGCCCACGAGCAACTCGTCAGACGTCATCGTCGTCGGAGCGGGAATGGTCGGCGCGGCCTGCGCCTACTACGCCACCCGCGCCGGTCTCTCGGTCACCGTGGTGGACCGCGGCGCCGTCGCCGGTGGGACCACCGGCGCAGGGGAGGGAAACCTCCTGGTCTCCGACAAGGAACCCGGCCCCGAACTCGAACTCGCGCTGCTGTCCGCGCGGTTGTGGCGGGAGCTGGCGCATTCCCTCCCACCGCAGATCGAGTACGAGGCCAAGGGCGGACTGGTCGTCGCCTCCGACCCGGCGGGGGCGGACGCCTTGCGGAAGTTCACGGCCGGTCAGCGGGGCGCCGGCGTCCAGGCGGAGGAGATTCCCGCCGACCGGCTCACCGACCTCGAGCCGCACCTCGCCGCCGGACTGGCGGGCGGCTTCCACTACCCCCAGGACGCTCAGGTCCAGCCCGCCCTCGCCGCGGCCCACCTGCTGCGTGCCTCGAACGCGCGGACCCGTCTCGGTGAGGAGGTCACGAGTCTCCTCACCGGCGCGGACGGCGAGGTGACCGGTGTGCGGACGCCGGCCGGCACCCTCCGCGCCCCGTACGTGGTGAACGCGGCCGGCGCCTGGGGCGGCGAACTGGCCCGGCGCGCGGGTGTGGACCTGCCCGTCCTGCCGCGCCGCGGCTTCGTCCTCGTCACCGAACCGCTGCCGCGCGTGGTGCGGCACAAGGTGTACGCGGCGGACTACGTCGCCGACGTGGCGAGCGGCTCGGCCGCGCTCCAGACCTCGGCCGTGGTCGAGGGGACCCCGGCGGGTCCGGTGCTGATCGGCGCCAGCCGTGAGCGGGTGGGCTTCGACCGCACGCTGTCGGCCGAGGTGCTGCGCCGCCTCGCCGCCCAGGCCACCGCCCTGTTCCCGGTACTGGCCAAAGTACGGGCCATGCGGACCTACGCGGGATTCCGCCCCTATCTTCCCGACCACCTGCCGGCGATCGGCCCCGATCCACGCGTGCCGGGACTGCTGCACGCCTGCGGCCACGAAGGCGCGGGGATCGGCCTTGCACCCGCCACCGGCCTGCTCATCGCCCAGTTCCTGGCCGGGGAGCAACCTTCCGTGGACACCGGCCCGTTCGGCCCCGGTCGCTTCACGTCCGTCTCCTGACCATCCGCTCGTAGAAAGGAGGCCACAGTGGCCCGCACCCCCGGTGAACTGGTCGGGGCATGCCCCGGCCCGCCGTTCGAGATCACCGTCGACGGCCGCGCCGTCACCGCGCTGCCCGGCCAGTCCATCGCCGCCGCCCTGTGGGCGGCCGGCATCCTCGCCTGGCGCACCACGCGGAACACCGGCCGGCCGCGCGGCGCCTTCTGCGGCATCGGACAGTGCTACGACTGCCTGGCCACCGTCAACGGCGAACCCAACCGGCGGGCCTGCCTGCTTCCCGCGCGTCCCGGCGACGCGATCACCACCCAGGAAGGACACGGCCATGCCGAGTTCGCCGTCTGAGCCGTACGACCTCGTGGTGATCGGTGCGGGCGGCGCCGGACTCGCCGGTGCCGTCACCGCAGCGGAACTGGGCCTGTCCGTCGCCCTGTTGGACGCCGCAGCCCAGATCGGCGGCCAGTTCTACCGGCATCCCGCCCCGGCCCTCGGCGCCGTACGGCCACAGGCCCTGCACCACGACTGGGCCGCCTTCGACGCCCTGCGCACACGTCTGGCGGCGACCGGCGCCGAACAGTTCCTCGGACATCACGTGTGGAGCGGGGTGCGGGAGAGCGAGGAGCTGTGGGCCGTGCACGCCGTCACCGGCGCCGACGGCGAAGGGAAGCGCGCGGTGCGGGTGCGGGCCCGCGCGCTGCTGCTCGCGACCGGCGCGTACGAGCGCCAACTGCCCTTTCCCGGCTGGACGCTGCCCGGGGTCGTGGGTGCCGGAGGCGCCCAGGCGATGCTCAAGTCCGGGCTCGCGCTGCCGGGCAGGCGCATTGTCGTCGCCGGCAGCGGACCGCTGCTGCTCGCCGTCGCCTCCTCGCTGACCGCGGCCGGGGCGCGCGTCCCCGCCGTCGTGGAGGCGTCCGGCTACCTCGGGTACGCCCGCCACCCGGGTGCCCTCGCCGCCAACCCCGGCAAGCTCGCCGAGGCCGCGGTCCACGGATCGGCCCTGCTGCGCCACCGCGTCCGGCTGCGCACCCACAGCGCGGTCACCGCGGTGCACGGCACCGACCGGGTGGAGGCCGTGACCGTCTCCCGGCTCGACGCGCGGTGGCGGCCGGTACCGGGAACGGGACGGCGCATCGCGTGCGACGCGCTGGCCGTGGGGCACGGACTGGTCCCGCAGATCGACCTGGCCACGAGCCTCGGCTGCGCGACCCGGCGCACCCCCGACGCGACCTCGGCCCTCGTCCTGGACGACCTGCAGGAGACCTCGGTCCCCGGCATCTGGGCGGCCGGGGAGACCGGCGGCGTCGGAGGTGCACAACTCGCCCGTGTGGAAGGTGAGTTGTCGGCTCTCGCGGTAGCTGCCCGGCTGCACGGCAAGCCGTTTCCCGCCGGGAGCTGGCGGGTGCGCGAACTGCGCCGCCGCCGGGACCGGATGCGTGCCTTCGCCGACGCCATGGCGCTCGCGCACACCCCCGGCCCCGGCTGGACCGAGTGGCTGACGGACGACACGGAGGTGTGCCGCTGCGAGGAGGTGACGGCCGGCCGCATCCGCGAGGCGATCACCAGCCTCGGTGCCCGCGACGCCCGTACGGCGAAGCTCCTCACCCGAGCGGGCATGGGCTGGTGCCAGGGCCGCATGTGCACCGCAGCCGTGGCCTGTCTCGCCGAGCGCGGCGGCGACGGGACCGTACCGCCGTCCGCCGAGCGCCGTCCGCTCGCCGTGCCGGTACCGCTCAAGGTCCTCGCCTCACTCGACGAGCCCTACGAGCCTTACGAGTTCGCCGAGTCCGACGAGCCGGACGGCTGATGTCGCACGGCACCGCAAGCGGCACGTGCGCCTAACAATAAAATGTCACACGCTACAGAAGGGTCGCTCACCCACATGACCTCCACCTCCTGGAACCCCGACCGCCCCTGGCGCGGCATCATGGTCGCCACCGCCCTCCCCTTGCGTCCGGACCTCTCCGTCGACTACGACGCCTACGCCCAGCACGTCCGCCGGCTGATCGACAACGGCTGCGACGGCGTCGTCCCCAACGGCTCGCTCGGCGAGTACCAGACACTCACCGCCGAGGAGCGCGCCCGCGTCGTGCGCACCGCCGTCGAAGCCGCGGGCGACGGCGCCCGGGTGATGCCCGGGGTCGCCGCCTACGGCAGCGGCGAGGCCCGCCGCTGGGCCGAGCAGGCGGCCGAGGCGGGCTGCGGATCCGTGCTGCTCCTGCCCCCGAACGCCTACCGCGCCGACGAACACGCCGTACGCGCCCACTACGCCGAGGTCGCCGGCGCGGGGCTGCCGGTCGTCGCGTACAACAACCCGATCGACACCAAGGTGGACCTGACCCCGGCGCTGCTCGCCCGGCTCCACGGCGACGGCAGTGTGGTCGCGGTCAAGGAGTTCACCGGCGATGTGCGCAGGGCGTACGAGATCGCAGAACTGGCCCCCGGGCTCGATCTGCTGGTCGGGGCGGACGATGTCCTGCTGGAGCTGGCGATCGCCGGCGCCGTCGGCTGGATCGCGGGGTACCCGAACGCCTTCCCCGCCACCTGCGCCCAGCTCTACCACGCCGCCGTCGCGGGCGACCTGGAGACGGCACTGCCGCTCTACCGGTCGCTGCACCCGCTGCTTCGCTGGGACTCCCGGACCGAGTTCGTGCAGTCGATCAAGCTTTCCATGGACATCGCCGGCCACCACGGCGGCCCCACCCGCCCGCCGCGCTCACCGCTCACCGGCGAGGTCGAGGCCGGCGTGCGTGCGGCCACCGAGAAGGCCATCGCCCAGGGGCACCACTGACCGGAAAGGAACGGACCTCCATGCGTACGCGTCACGTCTTCCACGCCGTCGACTCGCACACCGAGGGCATGCCCACGCGCGTCATCACGGGTGGCGTCGGGGTGATCCCCGGCGCCACCATGGCCGAGCGCAGGCTTCACTTCATCGAGCACCTGGACCACATCCGCACGCTCCTGATGTACGAGCCGCGCGGCCACGCCGCCATGAGCGGCGCGATCCTGCAACCCCCGACCCGCCCCGACGCCGACTACGGGGTCCTGTTCATCGAGGTTTCCGGCCTGCTGCCGATGTGCGGGCACGGCACCATCGGGGTGGCGACCGTGCTGGTCGAGACCGGGATGGTGCCGGTCGGCGAGCCGCTCACCACGGTACGGCTGGACACCCCGGCCGGCCTGGTCTGCGTCGACGTGCACGTCGAGGACGGCCGGGCGAGGGCGGTCACGTTCACCAACGTGCCTGCGTTCTGCGTGGGCCTGGCACGCAAGATCGACGTCCCCGGGTACGGCACGGTGACGTACGACCTCGCCTTCGGCGGCAACTTCTACGCCTTCGTCGAACTCGAGGCACTGGGGCTGCCCTTCGACCGGGCCCGCAAGGACGACCTCCTCGCCGCCGGTCTCGCCGTCATGGACGCGATCAACGCCTCACCCGACCGGCCCGTCCACCCGGAACAACCGGAGATCGCCGGCGTCAAGCACGTCTATCTCGCCGCGCCGGGCTCCGACGCGCACCGCTCACGGCACGCCATGGCCATCCACCCCGGCTGGTTCGACCGTTCGCCGTGCGGCACCGGAACGTCCGCCCGCATGGCCCAGCTCCACGCCCGCGGTGAACTCCCGCTCCACCGCGACTTCGTCAACGAGTCCTTCATCGGCACCCGGTTCACCGGACGCCTGGTGGACGAGACCCGGGTCGGCGCGGTGCCGGCCGTCGTTCCCACCGTCACCGGCCGCGCGTGGATCACCGGCACAGCCCAGTACTTCCTCGACCCGGACGACCCCTTCCCCGGAGGCTTCCTCCTATGACTCGTGTGACTCGTATGACTCCTGGGGCCGAGGCGCGCAGAGCGGCGCTGGACTTCCACAGCACGAGCCGCACCCACACCCTCGCACCCGCGAAAACAACGTGACATTGCACGTGTACTCTGGGCTTCGGGTCAGGGCACGGAGGAAACAGCATGGGGCATCTGAAGGCAAGCAACCTCATCACCGCCCGGGAACGCCTGCGCGACCAGGTCGCCCACGCCCTGCGCGCCGCCCTCATCTCCGGTGAACTGCGCCCCGGCCAGGTCTACTCGGCCCCGACGCTCGCCGAGGACTTCGGCATCTCCGCGACGCCCGTCCGCGAGGCGATGCTCGACCTGGCCCGCGAGGGCCTGGTCGAGCCCCTGCGCAACAAGGGCTTCCGGGTCACCGAGGTCAACGAGCGCGACCTCGACCAGTACACCGAGATCCGCACCCTGATCGAGGTCCCCATGGTCGGCCGGATCACGCGGACCGCAGCCGAGGAGGACCTGGAAGCGCTGCGCCCGACCGCCGAGGAGATCGTGCGCGCCGCGCGTGACCACGACCTCATCGGCTACCTGGAGGCCGACCGCAGGTTCCACCTCTCGCTGCTGGCGCTCTCCGGCAACGACCGCCTCGTCGAAACCGTCGGCGACCTGCGCAAGCGCTCCCGCCTGTACGGCCTGACCGCCCTGGACCGGCGCGGCGAACTGATCCCCTCGGCCGAGGAACACCTGGAACTCTTGGACCTCATGCTCTCCGGAGACGCCGAAGCCGCCGAGCGGTGCATGACCCGGCACCTGGGACATGTGCGCTCACTGTGGGCCGAGGGCGAGACCGTCACCGAGCCGGCCGGCTGAGGTCCCGGGCGTCCCGGTCCGCCGCTCCCCGGCCACCGGTGTCCGCACCCGCTGCAGGGCCGAACTCGCCACTGTGAGTGGGGAGTTGCCCGCACATGTGGAAGAGGTGTGGAGACCGCCCGGGTCGGCGGATGAAAACCGATGAAAGTCCTGAGGGCCGCGTGACGTGGTACTCCGGGGGCGGCTTTACTGGGAGTTACCCATGGACCATCGCTGGGACCGGGCGTGGCGGGGATCAGGGTAACGGGAGGACTGTCGATGGCTTACGCCAAGGGATACGACGTGTCCGACTTCCAGTCGGGCATACCGGGGGACGCAGGCTTCGTCTTCATCAAGGCGACCGAGGGGGCGCACACCGAACAGACCGGCTACAGGGCGAAGCTGGCCGAGGCCCGGCGCCGCAAACTGGTGGTCGGGCACTACCACTTCCTGCACGCGGAGAACGCGGTGGCGGACGAGGTGGACCACTTCTGCCGGGTGGTCGGCCATGTGCCGCAGGGCGAGCTGCTGGTGCTGGACTTCGAGCCGTACGGCCAGAACGTGAGTGACGCGCACGCGACCCAGGTGAAGAACCAGTGGCTGGCCGCGGTGAAGCGGCGCTACCCGGACAACCGGGTCGGCCTCTACGTCGACCGCGACTACTGGTTCCGGACCGACGACAACGCGGGTGACTTCCTCTGGATAGCGGACTACGTCACGCCGGGCGGGCCCAGGATCCGGGCCCCGTGGAAGTTCCACCAGTACACCGACCGGCCGATGGACATCGACGTATACCACGGCACGATGCAGGAGCTGAGGCAGTGGGCGGGCGCCGCGGCGGGGAAGCCGGCCCCCGCGCCACAGCCGCACCCCCAGCCCACGCCGCACCCGCAACCTACACCGCCACTTCAACACCCCTGGCAGGGGCTGCAGTTGGTGTCCCGCGCCGAATGGGGCGCCCGTCCCTGGCGGGAGCCGAACGGCTCGATCCCGTACCACGAGCCGCGCAAGGGCGTGAAGATCCACTACCTGGGCACGCCCTACACCTTCGGTCCGCACTCCTCCTGTGCGGCCTATGTGCGCCGTATCCAGGCCGGGCACATGGACTTCGACGGGTGGTCCGACATCGGCTACAGCTTCGTGGTCTGTGAGCACGGCGTGGTGTTCGAGGGCCGCGGGCTGAAGCGACGCAACAGCGCCAACGGGAACGTTCCGCTCAACGAGGCGCACTACGCGGTCTGCGCACTGGTCGGTGCCTCCGGGTCCACCACCCCCACCTGGGACCAGCTCAACGGCCTGCGGGACGCCATCGAGTACTGCCAGAAGCACGGCCCGGCCGGCCCGGAGATCAAGGGGCACCGGGACGGGTACGCCACCGCCTGCCCCGGGCCGGTGCTCTACGCGTGGGTGCGCAAGGGAGCGCCGCGGCCGTCGGGCTCGGGCACCACCCCGAATCCCGAACCGTAGCCCCAGCCCAGCCAGCCGACGCACCGTCAAGTCACCCTCGGTGGCCTGCGCTACGGCTTCGGCGCCAAGGGCATGCACGTCACCGCGGTCGGCCGGGCGCTGGCCGGCGCCGGGTTCGGCAAGCACTACCGCGCGGGCCCCGGGCCGGAGTGGACGGACGCCGACACGCTCGTGGCCCTGCCGTGCAGGAAACGCAGCTCCTTGAAGGAGCCTCCGGCGTACTCCTCGACCTCGGTCGCCTCGGCGTCGAGCGCGGCCGGGCGGTGCCAGACCTCGCGGAAGAGCTGCTGCGCACGCTGCTCCACGCCCAGCTCGACGGCGAACTCCCGCAGCTCCTCGAGGTCTTCGAGCAGCACCGGGTGCGGGATGCGGACGAGGCCGGGGCGGACGCGGACGGTGTCGCCGTCGAGGTCGACCAGGCTCAGGCCGCGCTCGGCGTCGGCGTCCCGCAGGAATCCGGCGACCTGCCCGTCGGTACCCGTGACGACGAGGTCGCGCAGCGCCGCCCGCCAGGCGGGGTCGGGCCACACCCGCGTGAGCACGGCGAGCGGCACCGGCAGGGAGCGCACCATCCACCGCTCGGCATCGGCCAGACACTGCCGCTCGTGCCGCTCCACGAGCTGCCTGAGGCCCACGATCGCCGGATCGTCCGCGATCTTCGGCGGAACCGCCTTCAGCAGCCGCCCGGACGCGTTGCGGCACACCACCTTCCCGCCGTCGAGGGCGACTTCGTAGTCGCCGGCCGACACTCACCCCATACGTGCCTCCCGCACCCGTGCTGATCAAGTGACGGGAACTGTAGGGCAGTGCACTGACAACGCCCTCCGGAGGCCGGAGGGCGTTGTGGAGAAACGGTTCTGGAGGAAGCGGGGAGGATCAGTCGCGCCCGGTGGCGCGGGCCTCCTTCTCCTTCTTCTCGTCCTTCTCCGCCTTCTCCTTCTTCAGCTTCTTGATCCGCGCGGTCTCCTTGCGGACCTCGGCCTGGGTGGCGCGCTCCTTCTCCAGCCACTCGGGCTGCTCCTGCTTGAGCGCCTCGATCTGCTCGGTGGTCAGCGCCTCGGTGACCCCGCCGCGCGCGAGACCGGCGATGGACACGCCGAGCTTCGCGGCGACCACCGGACGCGGGTGCGGGCCGTTGCGTCGCAGCTCGCTCAGCCACTGCGGCGGGTTCGCCTGCAGCTCGTTCAGCTCGGCGCGCGTGACGACGCCCTCCTGGAACGAGGCGGGGGTGGCGGGGAGGTACACACCCAGCTTCTTCGCCGCGGTCGCGGGCTTCATCGTCTGGGTGCTCTGCTGCGAACTCATGAGGCCAAGGGTATCGGCCGCGTGCCGGGGCGCCGACCACGGCCGGTAACCTGGCCTGGTGACAGGCTCGCAGGAATCACCGTCGTTCCGGCTCGCGTACGTCCCCGGAGTGACGCCCGCCAAATGGGTGAAGACCTGGAACGAGCGCCTGCCGGACATCCCGCTCACCCTCGTCCAGGTCCCGGCCGCCGAGGCGCCCGAGGTGCTGCGCGCGGGCGAGGCCGACGCGGGCCTCGTACGTCTCCCCGTCGACCGCGCGTTCTTCAGCGCGATCCCCCTCTACACCGAGACCACGGTGGTCGTCGTACCCAAGGACCACCTGATCACCGCCGTGGAGGAGGTCACCCTCGCCGATCTCGCCGACGAGGTGCTCTTCCACCCCCTGGACGACGTCTTCGACTGGGACGCCCCGCCCGGCGAGCCCGCCTTCGAGCGGCCCGCGACGACACCGGACGCGATCGAGCTGGTCGCCGCGAACGTCGGCCTGCTGGTCGTCCCGCAGTCCCTGGCCCGCCTGTACCACCGCAAGGACGTCACCTACCGCCCGGTAACCGACGCCCCCCAGTCGAGCGTCGCCCTGTCCTGGCCGGAGGAGGCCACCACCGACCTGGTGGAGGACTTCATCGGCATCGTCCGCGGCCGCACCGTCAACAGCACCCGGGGCCGCGCCAAGCCCCCGGCCACCCCTGCGGCAGACCAGAAGCACAAGCGCTCCGAGGGCGCGGGCACCCGCCAGAAGCAGCCCGCGAAGCCGGCGGGCCGCACCCCACGCGCCCGCACGGCGGGGGGCAAGCCGACGCCCAAGCGGGGCAAGCCCCGTCGGAAGTCGTAAGAGCGGCGGCGTTCGGGGGCCCGCAGGACCCCCGCCTTCGGCTGCGCGCGCTGCGCCCCTGCGACTCCCGCTACGCCCCTGCCCCTCCTGTTACGACCCTGGACGGCTCCTGCTGCGACCCCTGACAGCTTCTGCTACGACCCCTGCCGAGCCGCCTCGGGCGTCCTCTCGCCCTCCGGATGGACACGCCGTTCCCGCAGGTCGGCACAGGCCAGCAGCAGGGCCAGCAGGATGATGCCGATGGAGGTGAGCAGGCCGAGCTGGAGGGCGGTGGCGGCGCTGCCGCGGCGGGCCAGGTACGCGAAGTACACCGAGCCCACGACCGCGATACCGGCCGCCGAACCGATCCGCTGGCCGGTCTGGAGCACTCCGCCCGCCGCCCCGCCCCGCCCCACGGGGACGCGGGACAGGGTGAGCGTGGTGTTCGGGGAGATGGTCAGGCCCGAGCCGAAGCCCGCGACGAGCAGCGGAACGCCGACTCCCCAGGCCACGGCCCGCCCCGGCACGAACTGCACGGCAGCGATGACACCGAGCATCCCCACCGCCACCGTGCTCAGCCCCGCGACGACCGTCCGGCGCCCGAACCGCAGCACCAGCCGGCCCCCGGCGGCCGCGCCCACCGCCGCCCCCAGCGCGAACGGCATGGACGACAGGCCCGCCTCGAGCGCGCTGTACCTCATGCTGTTCTGGAGGAACAGCGTGTAGACGAAGAACAGCGTCGTGAAACCGGCGAAGTACACGAGGCTCAGCAGTGCGCCGAGCGTGAAGGACCGCAGCCTGAACAGCCCCAGGTCGACCAGCGGGGCCCGGCCGCGCCGGCCCTGGTGCCGCTCCCACGACCAGAACGCGGCCAGCAGGCCGGCGCCGGCCGGGAGCAGCGCCCACTTCAGCCGCCCGTGCCACTGCTGGTTCTGCACCAGGGGCAGCATGAGGGCGAGCACTCCCGACCCGAGCAGCAGGACGCCCGGCAGGTCGAAGCACTCGCGCCTGCCCGGCGAGCCGGGGGAGCGGGGCAGCAGCCGCAGTGCCGCGCAGAAGACGGCCACGCCGATGGGCAGGTTGACGTAGAAGACCGAGCGCCAGCCGTCGGCGCCGCCGGACGCCTGGATCAGCAGGCCGCCCGCGAGCGGGCCGACCGCCGTGGAGATCCCGATGGTGCTGCCCATCATGCCGAACGCGCGGGCACGCTCCGGGCCCTGGAACATCTGCTGGATCAGCGCCGAGGTCTGCGGCGCGATCAGGCCCGCCGACGCGCCCTGGACCAGACGGAACAGCACCAGCCAGGCAGCGCCGGAGGACAGCCCGCAGGCGGCCGAGGCCAGCGTGAACAGGGCGAGTCCCGTGAGGAAGGTCTGGCGCCGCCCGCGCATGTCCCCGAGCCGCCCGGCCGGAACGAGGGAGAGACCGAAGGTGAGCGCGTAGCCGGACATCACCCACGACAGGGCGGCCTCGTCGGCGTGCAGCCCGCGCTCCACCGAGGGCAGGGCGACGTTGACGATCGACGTGTCCAGCAGTGTCATGAAGGCCGCGGTCAGACAGACGGCGAGCGCCTTCCACCGGCGGTCGCCGGGGACCGGTCCGGCCTGGTGTGTGGTCATGTGATCACGCTATGCAGTCGCAGCCCCGCACGCACGACGGGAACTTCCTCGCGAGCGGCGCGGAGGTGCGGGCGGGCCGCGGGAAGAGCGGCGCGAACGGCCGTGACGCAAGCGCCTTCCGGACTGGCCCGTACGGGGTGCTCAGCGCGAGCGGGCCGCCGTGTCCCGGAGCCAGGCGTACACCGCCTGCGCCGTGAACTCCCGTTGCCCGCCCCGTAGCAGCAGGTCCGCCGTGGCGAAGCCGGGTGCGTCGGCCTGGGCCGCCACGTAGGGGATCGCGATGCACCGCATCCCGGCCGCGTGGGCGGCGGCCGCGCCCGGTGCCGCGTCCTCCAGGACCACACAGTCGGCGGGGGCCGCGCCGAGCCGCCGGGCCGCCTCCAGGAAGACGTCGGGGGCGGGCTTGCCGTGCGGCACCTCCTCGGAGGACACCGTCGTGCGCAGGTACCTGCCCAGGCCCGTGCCCTCGAGGATCGCCTCCATCGCCTCCGGGGAGGATCCCGACGCGACCGCCATCGGCACCCCGTCGGCGGCCAGCAGCTCCACGAACTTGCGCATCTGCGGATACACGGGCGTCCGGGCGCGGGCGAGTTCCAGGTAGCGCGGGTTCAGTTCGGCGAGCAGTTCCCGCGCCGGAACGCTCAGCCCGTAGCGTTCCCGCCAGCGGGCCGCCGTCTCCAGGGTGCTGACACCGACGTAGCTCTTGTGGTCCGCCCAGGAGAAGTGCGCGACGCCGTGCTCGGCCAGGGTCCGCCGGCTCGCCTCGTAGTAGTTCGGCTCGCTGTCCACCAGCGTTCCGTCGAGATCGAATATGATCGAGAGGGCGCCGAGATCGCTCATGCGGTCCAGCATGCCAAGGGTCAGGCGCGGGCCGCCCGGCCCACCGACTCCACCAGCGGCAGCAGCCGGTGGGGGACGCGCTCGCGCAGCGCCACCTCGGTACGGGTGCGCACCACGCCCGGGAGGCTGATCAGCTTCTGGATGACGTCCTCCAGGTGGGCGTTGTCCCGGCCCACCACCCGCGCGAGCAGATCCCCGCCGCCGGTGATGGAGAACGCCTCCACGATCTCCGGCACGGCGGCCAGCGCGTCCCCCACGTCGTCCAGGTGGCCCTGGGTGACCTCGATGTGCACGAACGCCAGCACCGGATGGCCGAGGGCGGCGGGGGAGAGAGACGGGCCCGTGCCGGTGATCACACCGTCCCGTTCCATACGGTCCAGCCGGGCCTGCAGCGTGCCGCGGGCGACACCGAGGACGCGGGCGTACTCGCGCACGCTGGTGCGCGGCTGCTCCAGGAGCAGCCGCAGGATGCGGGTGTCGAGTTCGTCCACGGCCATCAAGGACGACTGTACCAATGGCACAGACACCGGCAGGCCGCCAGTGCCGTCCGACCTGGTCCGTTGGTGTTCCGGTGGGCCGGAGCGGGTGGCACTCGGCGGGCCGATGGCCCAGTGATTCGGGCATCACCTGAGCCAGTGACCTCCGTGAGGCTCTCATGGACACGTCGATGGCGCTGCGGACCTCCGGGGCGCCTTTTCTGTGCCGGTGTTCCATGGGGAGGGCAGCGGTGCTGAAGAGGGTGTTCGTGGCGCCGGACCCGGGACGGGCGCGGTTGTGCTTCGCCGCGCGGGCCTTCCTCGGCATCGGACCGGCGGTCACGCCACCCCGGACAAGCTGCCCGAGCTGTACGCCGCCGTCCTGCTGTCCGTGGCCGGCGCCGCCGTGGTGCGGTTCGGGGAGCATCCATCGTGCACCGGGTGGACCGCCCTGATCGGCTGGCCGACGCTGTGCCGCACCGAACGAAGTGGCCTGCGGCCGGGCCGAAGGCTGGGAGTGGATGTGGCTTGCGGAGCGGTACTCGCCCGCCGGGCCGCGCTTTAGACTGCGACCGCTCCGAAATCTGACGATCTTTTGGAGGGTGTGCAGGATGAACCGAGCTCTCATGACCGCATGGGCGGCAGCAGCGCTGGTCGTGTCCGGGGGCAGCACCACCGCCTCCGCTTCCGATGCCCCGCCGCGAACCACGCACGGTCCCTGCCAGTACACCCAGACGCCGAACGAGCCGGCGGCGCGGCCGGTTCCCCTGCCGCCCGACCCGCGGCACACCCCCAGTCACGGCACGGCCGATATGGCTGTCCCGACCAGCCAGGGCCCGCTCCCGCTGCGTCTGGACCGGGCGAAGGCGCCGTGCACGGTCCAGAGCTTCGTGCACCTGGCGCGGCACCGGTTCTACGACCGTACGGTGTGCCATCGGCTGACGGCGTATCCGACGCTGAAGGTCCTGCAGTGTGGCGACCCGACCGGCACTGGCGAGGGCGGCCCGGGCTACGAGTACAAGGACGAGCTGCCGGTGGACCTGCCGCCCGCACCGAGCGATCCGACCGGAGTCCGTCGCCTTTACGGGCGTGGTCTGCTGGCGATGGCCAACGCCGGGCCGAACACGAACGGTTCGCAGTTCTTCGTCGTCTACGGCGACTCCGCGTTGCGACCGAACTACACGGTGTTCGGCACGGTCGGTGCCGCCGGCCTCAAGACGCTCGACAAGATCGCTGCTGGCGGAATCGAGCCAACTTCGCAGGACCCGGCGCCCGTCGACGGCACGCCCGTACTGCGGACCGAGCTGCTCAGCGTCCGGCCGTCCTGCCGGCCCTGATGAACAGATCTCCCGCAGACCGCGGGGGTGCACTGCTGACCAGGTGAGGGCCTGCGCGGTCCGCCCTCACTTTGAAGAGATCGATCTCAACGCTTCCGTCGACGCCCGCCTCGGCCCGCTGCCGCTCCCGCGGTTGTCGTTTCCCTCTCCGGGCCGGGGCGATCGGCTGCGACCACCAGGGCCGCCAATAGCGTCGTGACCGGTACGGAGGCGACCAGACCGATCGAGCCCACCAGCGTGCGCACGATCTCCTCGGCCACCAGCTCGCTGTTGGCTACCGTGCTCACGCCGCTCTGGGCGATGGAGAAGAGGAGCAGCAGGGGCAGGGCGGCGCCGGCGTAGGCGAGGACGAGGGTGTTGACCACGGAGGCGATGTGGTCGCGGCCGATGCGGATGCCGGCCCGGTACAGTCCGCGCCAGCCCATGGTCGGGTTGGCTTCGTGCAGTTCCCAGACGGCCGATGTCTGGGTCACGGTGACGTCGTCGAGGACGCCGAGGGAGCCGATGATGACGCCGGCGAGCAGCAGGCCGCTCATGTCGAGCTTCGGATAGAGGCCGTGGATAAGGCCGGTTTGGTCGTCGGTGTTGCCGGTCAGGGCGGACCAGTCGATGAACTGTGAGCCGAGGATGCCGATGAGCGCCAGTGAGAGCAGGGTGCCGAGCACCGCCACCGAGGTGCGGGCGGACAGACCGTGGCACATGTACAGGGCGATCAGCATGATGGCGCTCGATCCGACCACCGCCACGAGCAGCGGGTTCGAGCCCTGGAGGACGGCTGGCAGGATGAAGAAGTCCAGCACCAGGAAGCTGATGGCCAGGGCGACCAGCGCCATCACGCCACGCAGCCGGCCCACCACCACGACGGCGAGGGCGAAGACGCCGGCGAGCAGGCCCATGGGAAAACGGCGGTTGACGTCGGTGACCGAGTACTGCAGGTCCTTGGGCGCGGAGGGTTCGTAGGCGGTGACGACCTTCTCGCCCTGGTGCAGCTGCCGAGGCTGGTCGGGCTGCACGATCTCGGTGAAGGTGCGTCCCTCGTCCTTGCCGGTGTCGATCCGGATCGTGGCCTTGTGGCAGGTGCCGTCCGCCTCTTGCTGCGCCGAGTTGCCCTCGGCGGTGGAGGTGTCGCCGGTGGAGGTGTCGCCGGAGGCGTTCACCGACTTGCAGCTCACCTCGAGGACCTTGGTGACCGTGGCCTGCTGGGTCTGCTGGTCGAAGCCGACACCGGTGCGTTTGTGCGGCGGGGCTCCGCCCGGCCACAGCACGACGAGCCCCGCCACGACGGCGGCGGTGAAGGGGATCAGGATTGCCGCGATGACTTTGCGCAGGTGCCGGGAGACGGGGGCTGCGGGCCCGTGGCTGTGGCTGTGTCCGTGGGTGTGCGCGTGTCCGTGGCCTTCGGCGCTCGCTCCGGGGCCGGGTCCGGCGTCGGCCGCTGGTGCGTGTCCGTGGCCCATCTCTTGAGAGCGGGGGAGGTGGCTCGCGCCGGCATCGGGTCCGTAGCCGGGGTGAGGTATCGACTCGGGAGGATGCCCGTACCCGTAGTGGTGGCCGTACTCGCTCGCACGACCATCTCTGGGGCGGGGCGGGTCGCCGACCCGGTTCCAGTCTCCGGCGCTCTGCCGGTCAGCGGTTCCCATGCCGTCTCCCTCGCGGTTGTCCGTGCCCCCTCCGGAGCCGGTCCTGCGCGGCGGCTCTGAGGAAGAGTACGGGAACGACTGTGGCGTGGACTCAGTCCGAGCATCGCCAGAAGACCGTCGAGGGTGTCGCAGGCGCGGCAGAGAACCACCTGGGCCGGCGAAGAGATGCTCGACATCGACATGGTCAGCGCGGTCTGCCCGAACTGCAACATCATCCTGGTCGAGGCCAACTCCGCGGGCATGGCCGACCTCGGCGCCGCCGAGAACGAGGCGGTCTCGCTGGGCGCCAAGTTCGTCTCCAACAGCTGGGGCGGCTCCGAGGACTCCTCCCAGACCAGTAACGACACCTCGTACTTCAAGCACCCGGGCGTCGCGATCACCGTCTCCTCCGGTGACTCCGCCTACGGCGCCGAGTACCCGGCGACCTCCCAGTACGTGACGGCCGTCGGCGGCACCGCGCTCGCCACCGCCTCCAACTCCCGCGGCTGGAGCGAGTCGGTGTGGAACACCAGCTCCACCGAGGGCACGGGCTCCGGCTGCTCGGCGTACGACCCGAAGCCGAGCTGGCAGACCGACTCCGGCTGCGCCAAGCGCATGGAGGCCGACGTCTCCGCGGTCGCCGACCCGGCCACCGGCGTCGCGGTCTACGACACCTACGGCGGCTCCGGCTGGGCGGTCTACGGCGGCACCAGCGCCAGCTCGCCGATCATCGTTTCGGTCTACGCCCTCGCGGGCACCCCGGGCGCGAGCGACTACCCGGCGAAGTACCCGTACTCCCACACGAGCAACCTGTACGACGTCACCGGCGGCAACAACGGCAGCTGCTCCCCGTCGTACTTCTGCACCGCCGGCACCGGCTACGACGGCCCGACCGGCTGGGGCACCCCGAACGGCACCGCCGCCTTCACCTCCGGTGGCGGCAGCGGCGGCAACACGGTGACGGTCACCAACACCAGGTCACGGTCACCGCGAAGGACTCCACCGGCGCCTCCGGCTCGACGTCCTTCACCTGGACCGTCGGTGGCGGCTGCACGTCCTCCCAGCTGCTAGCCAACCCCGGCTTCGAGCGGGCAGCACCGGCTGGACCGCGACCAGCGGCGTCATCACCAACGACTCCGGTGAAGCGGCGCACGGCGGCTCGTACTACGCCTGGCTCGACGGCTACGGCTCCAGCCACACCGACACGCTGTCCCAGTCGGTGACGATCCCGGCCGGCTGCAAGGCCACGCTCACGTTCTACCGGCACATCGACACCTCGGAGACCACCAGCAAGCCGTCCGCATGCGGAGTACGCCGTACCCACCTGCTCGTGGCAGAACGCCACGAGCAGGTGCCGCCGCCCGCCCGCCGTTCAGAGTGGCGGAAGGCGCGTTCGAAACCGGTCACGGATTCGGGCTGCGTCGCTGGCGCGCCCGTTGTGAGCCCCTGGCGCGCCGGGTCACCAACTGCTTTTGGTCACGCCAGGGAGTTCGCCCGCGTGGGCCATCTCGCGTACGCGGATACGGGACAGGCCGAAGGCGCGCAGGTAGCCGCGGGGGCGGCCGTCCACGGAGTCGCGATTGCGCAGGCGGGTGGCGCTGGCGTCGCGGGGCTGTCGGCGCAGTTCCCGCTGGGCAGCGGCGCGGTCCTCGTCGGAGCTTCCGGGGAACGCGATGATCGCCTTCAACGCGGCGCGGCCCGCGGCGAATCGGGCCACGACGAGGCGCCGCTGCTCGTTCTTGGCGATCTTGCTCTTCTTCGCCATCAGACCTTCCCTCCCCGGGCGCGGATGCGGGCCACCGCGGCCTCGATACCGATCGTGTCGACCGTCTTGATGCCCTTGGCCGAGAGCGTGAGCCGGACGTGGCGGCCTTCGCTCGGCAGCCAGTAGCGCTTGCTCTGGATGTTGGGGTCGAAGCGGCGCTTGCTGCGCCGGTGCGAGTGGGAGATGTGGTGGCCGAAGCCGGGCTGCCGGCCGGTGAGTTGGCAGTGGGCGGACATGGCTGTTCCTCCTTGGGGTGGATGGAACACCACACTAGCGCCAGATGAAAATGAAAACCAATCTCTTGTATGGTGCTGTGCATGGCCCGTAACGAACTGCGCCCGATCATCAAGCTGAGGTCCACCGCCGGCACCGGCTACACCTACGTGACCCGCAAGAATCGCCGTAACAACCCCGACCGGCTCACCCTGCGCAAGTACGACCCTGTCGCCGGCCGCCACGTCGACTTCCGTGAGGAGCGCTGAGAGCCGTGATAGCCCGGAATCCACCCCGAGTACCGCCCGGTCGTCTTCCGTGACCGCGCCGCCGACTACGCCTTCCTGACCCGGTCCACAGCCACCAGCGACAAGAGCATCGAATGGGAGGACGGCAACACCTACCCGGCCATCGACGTCGAGATCTCCTCGGCGAGCCACCCCTTCTACACCGGCACCCAGCGGGTCCTGGACACCGCGGGGCGGGTCGAGCGCTTCGAGCGGCGCTACGGACATGGACGGAGCAACCAGTGAACAGGGGCGAGGCACGGCTGCCGGTCGCGATCGTCGCCGGGTTGCACGCCGACGCCCGCCGGGCCGCCGTAGAGCAGATCCTGCGTACGGTCCCCGGCTCGGTCGCGCTGCACCACGACCTGACGTCCGCCGTCGACAGCGCGGTGCACCGGACGGTGCGTGACGCCCACGGCCTGCTGGGCAGTGGCGACGCACCCCTGGTGAACGACTGCGCGTGCTGCGCGCTGCGCGAGGACCTCGTCCCCGAACTGCTGCGGCTCGCCCAGGAGGGCAGGTACCGGCTGGCCGTCGTGGAACTGTGGGACTCCGTCGAGCCCCAGGCCATGGCCGCAGTCATCGCCGCCGCGGGCGCACCGCTGGCCCTGACCGGGGTCGCCACCGCGGTCGACCCGGCGCTCGTCCTGCCGTACCTGGCCAACGGCGACGACCTGGCCGACGTCGGCCTCGCCGCCGCGCCGACCGACCAGCGCACGGTGGCCGACACCTTCGCCCGGCAGCTGGAGTACCCCACGGTGATCGCCCTCGGCGACGACGATTCTTGCGACGAGGTCGCCGACGACACCGACCACGCACTGCTCGCCCAGCTCACACCAGGCGCACGAAGCGTACGGGTGGAGAGCGACGGTGCCCTGGGAGCAGCGCTGTTGGCGGGCTTCGATGTGGCAGCGGCCGCCGCCCGTGTGCATCCTGCGTGCGCGCTGCTGCCGCAGTCGTGCGACGAGCACGGTGTGGGCACCTTCGTCTGGCGGCGCGAACGGCCCTTCCATCCGCAGCGCCTGTACGCGGCGCTGGAGGACCTGACCTGCGCCGCCGCGCGCAGCCGGGGGCGGTTCTGGCTGGCGGACCGCCCCGACACACTGCTGTCCTGGGACGCAGCCGGCGGCGCGCTGTGCGTGGAGTCGGCCGGCCCCTGGCTGGCAGCTCTGCCCGATGCCGCCTGGGAGATGGTGCCCGCCGAGCGCCGCCTCGCCGCCTCCGTGGACTGGCACCCGGAACACGGCGACCGCTGCCAGTACCTCACCTTCACCTCGCCCGGCCTGGACCGGGACGGCCTACAGGCCCTGCTCGACTCCTGCCTGCTCACCGACGACGAGTACGCGGCGGGCAGCGACCGCTGGAAGCAACTCCCGCACGCCTTTGACGACTTGCTCGACCCCGTGACCTGAAAGAGAGGACCGACCTCCCCATGACCCGACGCACCAACATCCGGCGTCAGACTGCCAAGCGTCAGCGCACCAACCCGCTGGACGCCGCCGGAATCACCTACGTCGACTACAAGGACACCGACTTGCTGCGCAAGTTCATCTCCGACCGCGGCAAGATCCGCAGTCGCCGGGTGACCCATGTGACGCGTCAGCAGCAGCGGCAGATAGCACAGGCCATCAAGAACGCACGCGAGATGGCGCTCCTGCCCTACAGCTCCCGATAGGGCGATGGCCACGTGGCGGAGGTGGCAGAACCGGCTTCTTCCGCCACGCCCGGTACCGGTAGCGGACCCGGCCGCGGGTGAGGTTATCCGGAACTCTTGGTGTCCATACCGGGCCGGGCGGCGCCGTGGCCGTGTTCGCCGCCCGGCCCGGGGTCCTCAGGGGCTCGCCACGAGTTCGGGATGCTCGTGGTCGCAGGTGTCGTCGATGCCGTAGGTGTCCCAGACGGGGAACGGGTCCGTTGGCGGCAGGCTCTCGCCGCCGGCCATGAGGCAGTCGGTCAGTGCCGCGCGGAGTGCGTCCGCGTTCAGGTGCGTGCCGATGAAGACCAGTTCCTGGCGCTCGGGGCTGTCGGTGTCGCGTGCAGCGGAGGGCTCGAAGCGTGCGACGGAGCCCGCCTGTGACCACAGGCCCGTCACGTGCGGGCGGCTGGCGAGGGTGAAGAAGCCCTTGGAGCGCAGGATCTGTCCGTATGCGCCGCTGTCGAGTTCCTCGGTCACCAACGTCCACAAGTGACCATGGTGTCCAGGCGGGCGAGGTCGCCGAGGGTGGCGCCGTCGTCGCGGGCGAAGGCGAAGGTCGCGGCGACCGGCATGGGTTCGGAGATGCCGGACGACTCGATGAGCAGGTAGTCGAAGCGGCCCTCGCGGGCCAGCCGGTCGACCTCCTGAAGCAGGTCGTCGCGCAGCGTGCAGCAGATGCAGCCGTTGGTCATCTCGACCAGGCGTTCCTCGGTACGCGACAGGGCCGCCTCGCCGCCCCGCACCAGGGCGGCGTCGATGTTGACCTCGCTCATGTCGTTGACGATGACCGCGACGCGTAGTCCCTCGCGGTTGCCGAGGACGTGGTTGAGGAGAGTGGTCTTGCCCGCGCCGAGGAATCCGGACAGGACGGTGACGGGCAGGCGGCTGGCGGGGGCGGACGGCACCAACGCTCAGCCCTCGGGGCGGAGCAGCCCGCGCTCGTACGCCTTCACCAGCCGCTGAGGCACCAGGTATGACACTCCGTCGACGGTGACCGGCACGAGCGCCGGCGTGGTCGCCTTCCACTGGGCGCGGCGGTGGCGGGTGTTGCTACGGGACATCTTCCGCTTGGGAACGGCCATGGGAATCCTCCTGATTGGGTGGCGAGTAAAGGCTACATGAAAATGAACACCATTACGAAGTGGCGTCCATGGTTCATGGCTTTTGAGGCACCCGCCTGTTCCGCCGCCTCGGCCACGCGCTCGACGACCTGCGCACCGCCGTGGTGCCGGGGTTCACCGGGGCTGGTCCGCCGCCTGCAGTCGGCCGCAGTCCGGGCACACCCCGGACAACTCCACCGTGTGCCGGACGTTCGCGAACCCGGAGGTCTGCGCGATGGTGTCGGCCCAGTCCTCCACCGGGCCGGAGTCGACGGGTCGGCTCAGGCCGCATTCGGTGCAGATGAGGTAGTGGCGGTGTTCGGGGCCGGGGCGGTAGCGGAAGAGGCGTTCACCATTGGTGTCGCGGACCATGTCGGCCCGGCCGACTCCGGCCAGGGCGGTCAGCGTGCGGTAGACCGTGGAGAGGCCGACTGACGAGCCGGCGGCGGCGAGTTGGTTGTGGAGGGCTTGGGCGCCGATGAAGCCGTCGGCCCGGATGAGTGCCTCGACCACGGTGGTGCGTTGCTCGGTGAGGCGGCCGATCAGCGTGACGTCGTCCGACGGGGTGGGGGTGCACTTGCGGTCGGGTGCCATCGGTGCCTTCGCTCATGTGCCGGTGGGGACGGCGGTGTGCGGACCGGCCGTACGAGGATCGGAGGCGGGCCGTCGTATCAGGAAGGTGGCGGCGTATACGGCCGTGGCGGCGGTCATGATGGCGAAGCTCGGCGGCATCTTCGGCACCGCGTACGAGGCGAACAACCCCGCCCACATCTCCAGCACCGCAAGGCCGGCGGAGAGGGCGAGCGCACGGTAGGGGCGGTCGGTGAGGCGGATCGCGGCGCCCGCGGGGGCGGCGAGCAGGCCGAGCAGGAGCAGGGAACCGACCGCCTGGGTGGCCTCGGCGGCGCTGATCCCGGCCAGGGCGAGGAAGCCGTACCCGAGGAGGCGGACCGGTACTCCACGGGCTGCGGCCACGGCCTCGTCGAGCGTGGCGAACAGCAGCGGCCGGGCGATGAGGATCACCAGCAGGCCGACCCCGGCTGCCACCAGAGCGGCGACGACCGCGCCGGCGGAGGAGATGCCGAAGATGGAGCCGAACAGCACGCTGACGCCGGCGGTGCCGTTCGTGGTGCTGCGCGAGGTCGTGTAGAGCGTGATGAAGAAGGCGCCCAGGCCCAGGATCCAGGAGAAGACGCTCCCGATGACCACGTCGTCGGGTCGCGCCTTGCGGCCGAGGGTGCCGAAGAGCAGCGCCATGCCGATGGTGGCGGCGAACAGCCCGAGGCGCAGGTCGATGCCGAAGGCGAGGGCGGCCATCGCACCGGTGAAGGCGACATGGCTGAGCGCGTCGCCGGTGAAGACCTGGGCCCGCAGCACCAGGAAGTAGCCGACCAGTCCGCAGGCCGCGGCGATGGCGGTACCGGCGAGGAAGGCGTGCAGGAAGAACGGGTGGGACAGCGGGGAGGCGGCGAGCAGGACGCTCATGCGAGCACCTCCTTGGCGGTGGGCGTGGCCCCGGCCCCGGCGCGGCTGAATACCTCGCGCAGCGATCGTCGGCCCAGCGCGAGCAGGTATCCGGCGAAGGCGATGGTCGTCACGAAGAAGCCCAAGGGGTAGGGCGAGTAGTAGGCGGCGGTCAGTCCCAGCCAGGTGGCGGCGAAGGCCAGCAGGACGGCCAGCGCGAGGCTCAACGCCGGGCGGGCGGTGAGGACTTGCGCGGTGGCGGCCGGGATCACCATGAGGGCGAAGACCAGGAGGGTTCCGGTGATCTGACTCGCCTCGGCGGTGGCCGCGCCGAGCAGGACGAGGAAGACCACCGACAGGGCGCGGACCGGCACTCCGCGACCGGCGGCGACCTGAGGGTCGACGGACGCGAACAGCAGCGGCCGTCCGATGAGCGCCAGCACCGCGAGCACCACCGCGCCGACCACCGTCAGCACGGTCACCTCGGAGGAGGTGATCCCCAGGAAGGTGCCGAAGAGGATGGTCTGCGGCCCCTCCAGCAGCCCTCTGTACAGGGCGGTGAACAGGAACCCGGACGCGAGCAGGAACGCCTGCACGGTCCCGGTCAGCGCCGACTCCTCGTGCTCACCGCCACCGCGCAGGGCGGCGATGACCAGCGCGGCGGCCACGCACAGCGTGAAGTACCCGTAGACCGCGCTGAACCCGAGCAGCAGCGCCCCGGCGGCGCCGGGGAAGGCGACGGTGGAGACGGTGTGCGCGGCGAACGTCTGCCGCCGCAGCACCACGAACCACCCCACGACCGCCGAGACCACGGCCACGACCGCGCCGGCGCGGAACGCGTTGACCATGAAGGGGTAGGACCACATGTCCTGGAAGTCGGCCAGGAGGTTCCACGACCAGGTTGGTGCCCCTGTCTCAGCCAGCAGCATGACCGCTCCCCGGGGTGTCGTGCCGGTCGGTGTGCACCGCGGGCGCCTCCGGCTGTCCTACGACGACCAGCCGGCCGTCCGAGGTCCGCAGTACCTCGACCGGTGTGCCGTAGAGCCGGGTCAGCGTCTCGGAGGTGATGACCTCGGCCGGTGTGCCTGCGGCGGCGCCGCCCTCGGCCAGGTACACCACCCGGTTCAGGTGGTGGAGTATCGGGTTCACGTCGTGGGCGACCATGACCACCGAGACACCCTCCTGGTGGCAGATGCGCCCGATGAGTGCTGCGACGGCACTCTGGTTGGGCAGATCGAGGCTGTCCAACGGCTCGTCGAGCAGCAGCAGTTCGGGGCGGCGGACCAATGCCTGGGCGATCAGCAGCCGCTGCTGCTCACCGCCGGAACACTGCCCGATCGGCCGGTGCGCGTACGCCGAGGCTCCGACCAGTTCGATCACCTCGTCCACCCGCGCGCGGGCGGCCCGCCGACGCCCACTCGGGAGGGGCAGCGGCACCCCCCACCGGTCACCGTCCAGGCCCATGCGCACCACGTCCACGCCGCGGATCCGCAGATTGGCGTCGAAGCTGCGGCGCTGCGGCAGATAGCCGATGCGCTCGCTGGCCTGCCCGGGCCGGGCGCCGAGCACCTGAACCTCACCGGCCGCCGCGGGCAGCGCGCCCAGCAGGACCTTGATCATGGTGGACTTGCCGACGCCGTTGGGGCCGAGCACGGCGGTGAATTCGCCGGTCCCGATGCGAAGGTCCACCCCCGACCACAACGTCCGGCCGCCGACCCGCACGGCGGCCCCGCGCAGGGCGACCACCGGGCCGCTTCCCTCTCCCTCGACCGCCTCGTGACCGCCGCTGCGCTGGGTGGGCGCAGTGGGCACCGCGTGTGTGACGGCCTCGCGGGCCTTCGCTATCGGGTTCATGGCTTCAGTTCACTTCCCGGTGGCCTTGGCCAGGGCCTGCTCGATGCCCTGCAGTTCGGTGGTCTGCCACTGCTGGAAGGAGGCCCCAGCGGGGGCGAGGGTCTCGGTCACCGTGGCGACCGGGATGCCCTGGGCCTTGGCCTCCTTGACCTGCGCCTGCACGTCCGGCGTGGAGTTCTGGGAGTTGTAGACGTAGATCTTGATCTTCTTGTTCTTGATCTGCTGGTCGATGGTGGCCTTGTCCTTGGCCGTGGGGTCGGAGCCCTCGCTCATCGCGTCCAGGAACGTCTCCGGGGTGAGCATCTTCAGCCCGAGGCCCTCGGCGAGCGGCGTGACGATGGACTCGGAGGCACCGATCGGCGTGCCCGCGTACTTCGCCTCGATGTCGGCGATGAGCTTGTTGTAGCCGGCGAGCGTCTTCGTCTCGAAGGTCTTCTTCTGCTGGTCGAAGTAGGCCGCGTCGGCCGGGTCGATCTTCTTGTAGTCGGCGGTGATCTTCTCGATGACCTGGTGGACGTTGTCCGGGGAGTACCAGCGGTGCGGGTTGCCGCCCGGCTTGATGCCGACCAGGTCGCCGACCTTGAGCTGGGTGCGTCCGCTGCCGGGGTTGGCGGCCAGCAGCTTGTCGGCCCAGGCGTCGTAGCCGATGCCGTTGACGATCGTGTACTGGGCGCCGGCCACGGTGCGGGCGTCGGCGGCGGTCGGCTCGTAGTCGTGGGGGTCGGTGGCCGGGTTGTTGATGATGCTGGCCACCTTCACGTGGCTGCCGCCGAGTTGGGAGGCGATGCTGCCCCAGAAGTTCTCCGCCGCAACCACCTGGATCGTCTTGCCCGAGCCGCTGCCGCTTCCGGTAGCGGCGGTGTTGCTGGTGTGCGAGGAGGAGGTCGAGCAGGCGGTCGCCGTCGCGGCCGTCAGGGCGGCCGTCGCGGTGACCAGTGCGATCCTCGCGGTCGGGCGGGCGGAACGGGAGGCGGGGGCGGTGGACATGCGGGAACTCCTTCGGGCGATACCGGGCGCGCTACGGACACGCGCCGGCTGCGGGGCGACACCTTCGACTCTAGATGGAAATGATTTTCAGATCAATGTCAGATGAAAACCGTTGCCATCTTTTGACCGGGCGTACGACTGCTCCGAGGGCTGCGCAGGTAGGGGGTGGGGCGGATGTCGTCGGCACAAGCCTCGGCGGCCGTCGCTCACGAGAACCGGTTGTCCTGGTGGGCGACGGCCGCCAAGGGGTGAAGCGGCCGGCCTGATTACCGAACGCCGGTTCCGGCAGTCGGCGGTCGCGAGCGGCAGTGGTTCAGCAGTCGCGGAACTCCGGCGACTGGTTGAGGATCTGCGCCCGGAGCGAGGTGAAGCGGGTGTGGGTGTCGCCGCCGCGCGCCTCGGGGTGGAAGGCGGCGACGCGGTGGCAGTTCTGGAAGGCGAGGGCGATGCCGAAGTGGCGTTCCAGGCTGCCCCGGATGGCGTCGCTGGACAGGGCGCGCAGGAGTTGGCCGCGCTCCTTCTCGGAGGGCGGCGGGGTCTGGTTGTCGGTGAACTCCGCGGTGCCGGAGCGCAGTTCCTCCGCGAGGCGGGCGATGAGGTCGTAGGCGTACGGCAGGGAGGTGCGCACCGTTTCCACGAAGTCCTGCTCCCGTACCTCGCCGTTCTCGGCTTCGGCGAGCAGCTGCGGGGAGACGTCGAGTGACATGAAGGGCTGTCCTGTTCTCTTGCTCTCTGAGGCTCTGGTCTTGGGGAGTGGGGGTCAGGCGAAGGCGGTCAGTGATGCGGGGCCGTGCCGGAAGTCGGGATCGACCTGAGTGGCGAGGTCCTGGCCGGTGGCCTCGTTGGCCCAGGCGGCGGCGTTGCGCAGGTGGAAGTCCACGGCGTGCTTCTGGAAGGCCACCCAGTCCTTGGGGCGGGCGTCCACGGCCGCGCGCAGCAGGTTCAGGGTGTGAGTGTTGCGCGTCTCCAACTCGCCGTGGTCGCGGCCCTGTTCCTGCGCGCGCACGTAGGAGGACTGCTCGCAGTGCGCGAGCAGATCGTCGCCGACGTGCTCCTTGAGGAAGAGCAGGTCGTCCTCGCCGGTGACCTTGTTGCCGACGACGGCGATCGGGATGCCGAACTCGGCCGCGTGATCGCGGTACTGGCGGTACACCGAGACGCTCTTGCGGGTCGGCTCGACGACCAGGAACGTCATGTCGAAGCGGGTGAACAGGCCGGAGGCGAAGGCGTCGGCGCCGGCGGTCATGTCGACGACGACGTACTCGCCGGGGCCGTCCACGAGGTGGTTGAGGTACAGCTCGACCGCGCCGAGCTTGGAGTGGTAGCAGGCCACGCCGAGGTCGCTCTCGTCGAAGGTGCCGGTGACCATGAGCGGTACGCCGCCGACCTCCTGGACGTGGGGGCCGTGGATCTCGTCGTCGCCCAGCAGCCGCAGCAGCCGGGAGCCGCGTCCGGGCGGGGTTGTCTTGACCATGGCGTCGCGGGACGGGATCCGCGGATTGGTGCCCCGCAGGTAGTCCTTGATCTCGCCGGTGCGCGCGCTGAGCGGCGGGGCGGCGAAGAACTCGTCCTCGTCGAGACCCAGGGCGTGGGCCAGGTGCTGGTTGATGTCGCCGTCGATCGCGACGACCGGCGCCCCCGAGTGCGCCAGGTGACGGGAGAAGAGGGCCGACAGGGTCGTCTTGCCGCTGCTGCCCTTGCCGACGAAGGCAACACGCATGGCTAACCGCCACCCTCCCTATTGAAAATGGATGTCATGAGCATAGGCTGGTGGTGCGGCGAGGTGCTGTCAAATCGTCCGGCCTCAACTTGCTGTCGGCCAAGGCGGGTTGGAGTTTCCCTGGCGGCGAACAGAGGGATCCCTTTCACTCATACGGAGGAGACACGGAGATGAGCGATAGCGCAGGCGGCCGTCGGAGTCGCCCTTTCACCCTCGTGGTCTGCGGCTCATGCCGTGCCGCCGCGAGAGGGCGGGCGATGGACGAGCTGCGCCGTGCGGTCCAGCAGTGCCCCCACGGGGTGATGGTCTCCACCGGTTGCCTCGGGAAGGTGCTTCACTGCCGCAGGGGCCGCGGGCTCTACGCCGCCGTGCAGCCGTGCGTGGTCGACCGCACTCCCGCTGGGATCGTCGTACGCCTCGGTCCGCTGGTGACAGAAGCCGACGCCGAGGTGATCGGGGCGTGGCTGCGGGCCGGGATGCCCGACGACGGCACGCTGCCCGACCGGCTCCGCGCGGCCCCCGCGCCCCAACAGGTCGCCCACCTCAACTGACGGGCTGGTCGCGCACACCGAGTCGGAGGTGCTCGATGTGGTGGACGGCCTGGTCGAGGAGTCGGGCGACGTGGTCGTCGTAGAGGCTGTAGACGATGCGGCGGCCGTCGCGGCGGCCGGTGACCAGACCGAGGGCGCGCAGCAGGCGGAGTTGGTGGGAGACGGCGGACTGTTCCATGCCGACGGCGGCGGCGAGTTCGCCTACCGGGTAGGGCCGTTGCCGCAGGGTGGTGAGGATCAGCAAGCGGGACGGCGTGGCCAGGGCCTGGAGCGTGGTGGCGACGGAGGCGGCGGTGGCTTCGTCGAGCCGGGCGGCCGCGAGGACGTCGCGGCCGCCCGCGTCGAGGTCATCGGCGTGCACGGGCGCGGGCCTCGTGCGGTGGGCGGATGAACTGGAGGGCCAGGGCGGCGGGCGGCTCGGCGATGCCGGGTCCGCCTTGGGCTGCCCAGCGCAGCAGGTCGTCGGTGCTGTCGTCGTCCATGGCGAAGCCGACCCAGACGGCGCGGCCTCCGGCCCGGCGCCCGGCGGTGGAGGGCTGGACGACGATGACGTTGGCCTGGTCGCAGGGGCCGAGGCAGTCCGTCGTACGGACCTGGAAGCCGTACTGAGCCGCGCCGGCGCGCAGGCGTTCCAGTTGCCAGGCGTGGTCGGTGCCGGGGTGCTTGCGGGGGTTGCCGCAGCAGCAGCCCCGGCACACGACGAGCGTGCAGGGGCGGGGAGCGGCCGCCCGGATCACAGACCGGTTCACAGCGCGGTCCGGGACGGCACGCCGTACGTCTGGATCCGGCCGTCCCGCCAGGCGACGGCCAGCAGGTGAGGGCCTGCCCAGGCCAGCGCCCCGACCGCCGCACCGGTGCCGTCCAGTTCGCGCGCCGGGCGCAGGCGTGCCTGCGGCCGCCCGGCCGTGGCGTGCCACAGGGCTACGGTGCCGTCGGCGCCGCCGCTGGCCAGATGCCCGGCCGCCCCCGGCCGCCAGGCGAGCGCGGTGACCGTCTCGTGGCAGCGCAGGGAGCGCGGTGCCGTGCCCTCCGGGCCCTTGCCGGAGAAGTCCCAGACGGTCACGTCGGGTGCGCCGTCGGCGGCCAGCCAGAAGCCGGTGTCGTCGAAGGCGAGGCGGGAGACCTTCTCCGGGTAGCCGGACATGGTGAGTTCGCCGCCGTCGCGGGCGGGGGAGGCTTGGGCAACGTGGATGGAGGCGTCCTGGTTGCCGCTGCAGATCCACCTCCCCGTGGGTGCGACGGCGAGTGCGAGGTGGGAACCGACGTAGGGGTAGGTGGCGACCGGCTTCTCGGTGTGCCGTTCGTGGCAGCGCACCGCCCCGTACGCGGCCACGGCCAGGCGCCGTCCCTGCCGCATCCAGGCGAGGTCGGTGACGGTGGACGCGGCGGGCTCCGTGCGCCACAACTCGTCGCCGTCCGTGTCGAGTACGAGCGCGCGGCGGCCGGAGGCGACCGCGACCCGTGTGCCGTCGGCCCAGGCGGCCGCGGCCGACCAGGCACCGGACTCCCGCACCGTCGTACGCCCGTCGGAGCGGTGCCACAGTGCGTATCCCAGGGGGCCGGTCGCCATCACGTGGCCGGCATCCGGGGAGAGCGCGACCGCGAGGGCGCCTCCGGGAAGCTCGAACGCCCCGATCTCGGCGCCCATCGCCGCGTCGAGGACCTTCACGGTCCCCTCGGCCCCGGCGACGGCGACCAGATCACCTCGCGCACTCAGCGCGACGGGTGCGTCGTCGACGCGGGCCTCCCAGGCGAGCGGGGACTCCATCGTCGTGCTCACCGTCGTACTCACGCGGCCGCTCCCGCCGTGGCCAGGCAGTCGGCGAAGCCGCGTTCGAGGGCCTCGCGGTCGAGGTTGCGGCCGATGAACACCAGCTTGTTCGTGCGGGTTTCGCCGTCGCGCCAGTCGCGTCCGAAGGTGCCGTCCAGCAGCATGTGGACGCCCTGGAAGACGTACTGCTTGGGCGCACCGGCGATGGCGAGGATGCCCTTGGAGCGGAAGAGGTCGACGCCCTTGGTGCGCAGCAACTGGCCGAGCCAGGCGTTGAGCCGGTCCTCGTCCAGCTCGCCCGCCAGCTCGATGCCGACCGAGGTGACGGTGGTGTCGTGCTGGTGCTCGGTCTCGGTGAGGAAGGCGGGGTCGTCGGCGAGCACCCGCTCCAGGTCGAACGCGCCCACATCCAGGACTTCGTGCAGATTGATGCGGGCGTGCTGTGCGGGGATGATCCGCACCCCGCCGTTGACGGCCCGGATGCGGCGCACGACCTGTCCGATGGTCTCCTCGTCGGCCAGGTCGGTCTTGTTGAGGACGACCCGGTCGGCGAAGGCGATCTGCTCGACGGCCTCGTTCTCCACGCCCTCCGGCTTGATCTCGTCCAGGTGCTGGAGCACGTGTGCGGCGTCTACGAGCGTGACGATGGCGTCCAGCCGCAGCTGGGCGGCGATCTCGTCGTCCATGAAGAAGGTCTGCGCGACGGGCGCGGGGTCGGCCAGTCCGGTGGTCTCGATGAGGATGTGGTCGAACTTCTCGCGGCGCCGCATCAGCGCACCCAGGATGCGGATCAGATCTCCGCGCACGGTGCAGCAGATGCAGCCGTTGTTCATCTCGAAGATCTCTTCCTCGGCGTCGAGGACGAGCGCGTCGTCGATGCCGACCTCGCCGAACTCGTTCTCGATGACGGCGATCCTCATGCCGTGGTGCTCGGTGAGGATGCGGTTGAGGAGGGTGGTCTTGCCGGAGCCGAGAAAGCCGGTCAGGACGGTGACGGGAACCCTTTCGTCGCGCGGCTCTTCGGTTACGGGGGTGGTCAAGTCGTTCTCCTAGTCGTGCTGTTCAGCGGCGAGGAGGGCGGCCCGTAGGTCGTCCTCGGTGATCTGGTCGGCGGGGCGGTGCAGCGTCCAGCGGCGGGCGTCGCCCTCCATCGGCAGCACGACGACGACCGTCTCCAACGGCGGGCAGCCCGGTTCGGTGCAGGCGAGCTGGCGGATCAGGACGGCGGTGTCGTCGTCGAGACCGAGCAGGGCGCGCACGGTCTCCTTCAGCTCGCGCAGCTGCGGACTGGGTCCCGGAGGCCCGGGCCGCGAACCCAGTGGCATGGCTGTTCCTCTCCTCCCTCTGCGTCCCCGGACGGCCGGCCTCCGCCGGTGCGGGGCAGACACTCGGCGCAGACGCCGGTGAGTTCGACGGTGTGCTCCACGGCGGTGAAGCCGGTCGCGGCGGCGATCCGGCCCGCCCACTCCTCGACGACCTCGGAGTCCACCGGCCGGCTGCGGCCGCAGCCGCGGCACATCAGGTAGTGGCGGTGCCCGTCGGCCGGGCGCAGCCGGTAGAGCCGCCCGCCGGTCTCGTCGCGTACGACGTCCACACCGCCGTCCGCCTCCAGCTCGCGCAGGGCGCGGTAGACGGTGGTCAGGCCGATCGTGTGCTCGCCGGCCACCAGAAGGGCGTACAGCTCCTGGGCCGACACGAAGTCCTGGCAGGCCGCGAGTACCCGCGTCACCGCCTTGCGTTGTCGGGTCGTCCGGCCGCCCATGGCGCATCACCCCCTGTGGCTCGTGCCGGGTCGGCACGCTCCACCGTAGATGGAAATGAAATCCATGTCCATATGAATGACCGGTCATGTGCGGCTTGATTGGCGACGGCCTGGTTCAGCAGTGCTGCCGGGGCCATCGGACAGCAGGTCCTTGCGGGTGTGGGCTGTCAGGCCGGTGCCTTCGGGACGGTGGGATGTGACGGGAACCTCCCCGTGGAGCACCTCCCGGACTCCGACCCGCGTCGATAATGACCTTGTGCGCTCGCTAGCCAGGAATGCCGTCCTGCTCCTGACGCTGGTCATCGTCGGGACAGCCGCAGTGGTGGGCGACGCCGCCTGGGAAACTCATACGGCCACAAGCAGCGGGCGCGGCGGTTTCGGCAAGTCCGGCGAGCGGGGCCAGTCCCCGCAGGACCAGGACCAGGTCCTCTCCGCGACGGCCCCGGCCAAGGACGGCACCGCGTACACCCCTCGCAGGACCGAGGAGAACGCCCGGATCGGCGCGGTCTTCGAAAAGGACGACCAGGGCGCCCACTTCTGCACGGCGAGCGTGGTGCAGAGTCCGGGCCGGAACATGCTGATCACCGCGGCCCACTGCGCCTTCGACGCCGACGCCGGACAGCCACTGAACGACCTGGTCTTCGCCCCCGGCTACCGCAACGGCGACGAACCCACCGGCCTGTGGAAGGTCAGCAAGGTGGTCGTCGACGATCGCTGGGCCAAGTCGCAGGACGAGGACCTCGACGTCGCCTTCCTCATCCTCGACCAAAAGGACGGCAAGAACATCCAGGACGTCCTGGGCGGCAACACCCTCGGCATGAACCGCGGCTTCGACAACAAGGTCAAGATCACCGGCTACCCCGCCAGCCGGGACACCCCGATCTCATGCCAGAACCGCACCACGAAGTTCAACGACACCCAGCTGCGCATCCAGTGCACCGATCTCGAGGACGGGACCAGCGGCAGCCCCTGGCTCGCCCACTACGACCCCAAGAGCCACACCGGCACCGTCATCGGCGTCCTGGGCGGCCACGAGGGCGGCGGCGACCAGGACGATGTCTCTTACGCCGCGTACTTTGACGACGACATCGCCAAGCTCTACCGACGCGCCCAGGACGAGGACTGAGCCCAGTTCATCCGCACCCAGCTCACGGCGAAAGGGCCAGGACCGACAGCGGCAGGAAGGGCACTGAACCTGGGCAGAGCGGACCGGCCCAGCGGGCGGCGGCACCGCGGTGACCCTGTGGACGCCCGCGATGGAAGGCCAGCACCGCCCGTGGTGATCCCGCTGTTCTGAGGAGTCGGGCGGTCATGCCGGGGACAGGTTTTCGTCGCCGAGCTGCACGAGCTCCTTGAAGGCGGCCCGTCGGCCCACGGCGGCGACCGTGTGGGACAGGACGTCGCTGACGATGTGCGGGGTGCCGTACACGGTGACTCCTTCGTCGGGCCGGCTCTCTCACACGGCGCTTGCGGCGCCGTTGGGGGCGTAGAGGTCCAGCAGCCGGGTCCTGGTGGAGCGCAGGCGGTGGGCCAGTACGTCGCCGGCCCACTGGGTGACGGCCTGGCCGAGTGCCGGGTCGTCCTGGCAGAGGGAGCGGACGGCCGTGGCGTCGAACTCGTAGGCGCGTACCGGTGTCGCAGCTGTGGCGCCCAGATGCCACACGTGCGGCGCGAACAGCCAGGACACGCCGACGAGTTCGTTGTGGCCCAGGGTCTCGATGACGGCACGGCGCCGGCCGGGGACGTGTGTGTCGAGTTCGATGGAGCCGGTGCGGATGATCCAGAAGCGGTCCGCGCGTGCACCTTCGTTGAACAGGCGCGTCCCCTGCGGGAAGGACACCTCCCGGGCGAGACGCATGAGCCGTTGCCGGTGCTGGATGGGCAGGATGCGCAGCATGCTCGGGGTGTTCATGGCCGGCCTCCCGGTCAGGGTGTACGGACTGATACCTCAAGGGTGTGGCGCCGACTCGGCTCATGCGAGGGGCCATTGGGGCCGGAGCAGGGCCATCCGGCCCCGGGCAGAGGGCAGCGAAGACGGCCGCCGCCCCCGTGTCAGGGAGGGGCGGCGGCCATGGCGCGAGGATCGTGCCTCCCCAACACGAGACTCGCGCGGAAGCCCTCGCGGCTCCTGGGGTCTACGGGAGAACCGCCCCATCTCGAACGAGCCGTAAGGACATGGCACCGTCGGCCGGCCGGCACCGTGTCGCGAGCCCGGCCGTAGCTCCTGCCCTCGATTGTCGAGTTCGGCCCGGTGCCGACGATGGGCTGGGCGGGCCATGCCGTGGACCGAACGGCCCATGTCCTGCGGCCAGGAGCACCGGCAAGCAGACGAGTTGGGCTGGCCAGGCCTATGACAGCGGGACCATCGGGGTCGCGCGTGGGCCGTGTGGCCGCTGACTGTGTGCGGCGGATGGGTCACCGCCGACCGCGACACCGGCGCACTGACGGGCGTGGAGGCCGTCATCGACAAGGACCTCACCGCGGCTCTGCTCGCCGAGGACCTCAAGGCCGACTTCCTGCTCATCCTCACCGACGTCCCCTACGTCTACGAGAGTTACGGCAACCCCGGCCAGCGCCCTGTGCTCGACGCCACTCCCCGGGACCTGCGGCACGGAGGTTTCCCGGCCGGCTCCATGCGCCCCAAGACCGAGGCGGCTGCCCGCTTCGTCGAGCACACCGGCGGCCTGGCCGCGATCGGCGCCCTGGACGCGGCCTACGAGATCGTCCACGGCAGGTCGGGCACGCTCATCCGGCCGGACCTCACGGTGGGGTGACACAGCTGGGCGGCACCGCTCCGCGCCGCGCCTCCCGGACCGGTCCCTACCGCTCGCCACTCCACTCGCGGTAGGCGGCCACCGCGGTGGGCAGCGTGGGGAAGATGAGATGCGCGCCCACGGAGTCCGCCAAGCCGTACGCCTTCAGGTCGTCCAGGAACTGCTGCTTGACCCGGGCGAGTGCGAACACGATGCCGCGGTCGGTGAGTTCCCTGGTCCGACTACGGAGCCGGCATCGTCATCGAGTCCACCGGCCGCTTCCGCGGCCGCGACGCCGCGGCCCTGCACCTGAAGGCCACAGGTCTTCGGCTGGTACGACAACGAGTGGGGCCACACCAACCGGCTGTTGGATCTCACCGCGCTGGTCGCAGACGACTGACGGCGGGAGGGAGCGCGGCAGGCGTGCACCCCGGCGCGTGCTCACACCTTGAGGCTGAACCACGTTGTCTTCCCCTCGTCCGTGGGACGCACGCCCCAGTCGTCGGCGAGGGCACGGACGAGCAGCAGGCCTCGCCCGGACTCCTCGTCCTCCGTCGCGAGACGCGGCTGGGGCAAGTGGGAACTGCAGTCGCTGATCTCCACAGTGAGATCGGTGTCCGTGCGGCACACGTGCACCCCGATGGGGCCCTGGGCGTGCTGCACGGCATTGGTGAGGATCTCGGAGAGCAGCAGGAGCGCGTCGTCGGTCGTGCCGCCGCAGTTCCATGTGCTCAGTGCCTTGGCGAGGAAGTCGCGGCCCGCCGGCACCGACGCGGGCGTGGCGGGCAGGTCCGCGGTGGCCGTGGCCAGGGGAGCCGCGGGGAGCTGCGTCAGCAGCAGCGTGACGTCGTCGTGGCCGTCCGCGTCGGGCAGCAGCGTCGTCAGGACGTGGTCGGCGGCGGTCTCCAGGTCGGGCACCGCGGTCGGGAGTTCGTCGAGGGTGGCGACGAGCTGGGTGAGCTTGTCCTCGATGTCGGTTCCGGGGGTTTCTATCAGACCGTCGGTGTAGAGCACGAGGGTCGCGCCGGGCTCGATGGTGCTGCAGCACTGCTCGTAGATCACCCCGCCGACACCGAGGGGGGCGTTCACCGGTGCGGGTAGCGTCCGGGTGGGTGCGCCGGGTACGGCGACGAGAACCGGCAGGTGGCCGGCGGAACACACGGTCACCTCCCCTGTGTCGGCGGCGATGACCAGATAGCAGCAGGTGACCAGCTGGTCGGGGACGTCGAGATCGGCGACGACGGTGTCCATCGCCTGCATCAGTTGCCGCGGCTGCAGCCCCGTCTTGGCCAACGCATGGGCTGCCGAGCGGAGTTGGCCCATGACGGCGGCGGCCTCGAGACCCCGGCCCATCACATCACCGATCAGCACACCCACTCGGCCGGCGCCCAGCGGGATCAGGTCGAACCAGTCGCCGCCGACGCCGGCCCCCTGGGTCGCGGGCCGGTAGCGGCTCGCGGTGGCGAGGCCGGGGATGGCGGGCGGCGTACCCATCAGACTGCGCTGCAGGGTCAGGGCGATGTGCCGCTGCTGCTCGTACAGCTCCGTCAACTCCGCCTCGGCGCGCTTGCGGTCGCTGATGTCCCGGACGATCGCGCACGCTCCCACGACCGAGCCGTCCGCTGCCCTGGTCGGCCACAAGGTGACATCGACGTCCAGCAGCTCTCCGGAGCGGGTCAGCCGCAACGTCTCGAAGTGCTCGACCTTCTCCCCCCGGCGCAGCCGCTCCAGGAGCGCGGTGATCTCGTGCTCCCTCGCGGACGGCGCCAGCACAGAGACGTGCCGTCCCAGGACCTCGTCCGCCGTGAACCCGTACAACCGCTGCGCCGCGGCGTTCCAGTACGTGATGCGGCCGTCCAGGGTCTTCGCGAGGATCGCGTCCTGGGAAGACTCGACCAGCGCGGCAAGCTCGTTGATGCGCTCCTCGGCGGCTTTGCGTTCGCTGACGTCGCGTACGGCGGCGGAGACGAGGAGGCCGTCGGTGGTTTCCAGGGGGCTGAGGCTGATTTCGACGGGGAATTCGGTGCCGTCTTTGCGTAGTCCGTACAGGTCGAGTCCGGCGCCCATGGGGCGGACCTGCTGGTTGTGGGCGTAGCCGTTGCGGTGTGCGGTGTGGTGGGTGCGGAAGCGGTGGGGGACGAGGAGTTCGACGGGGTGGCCGAGGAGTTCTTCGCGCTGGTAGCCGAAGAGGGCTTCGGTCTGGGCGTTGACGAGGCGGATGGTGCCGGTGTCGTCGACGATGACCATGGCGTCCGGTGCCGCCTCCAGCAGCCCCCGGAACCTCTCCTCGGCGGCTTTGCGTTCGCTGACGTCGCGTACGGCGGCGGAGACGAGGAGGCCGTCGGTGGTTTCCAGGGGGCTGAGGCTGATTTCGACGGGGAATTCGGTGCCGTCTTTGCGTAGTCCGTACAGGTCGAGTCCGGCGCCCATGGGGCGGACCTGCTGGTTGTGGGCGTAGCCGTTGCGGTGTGCGGTGTGGTGGGTGCGGAAGCGGTGGGGGACGAGGAGTTCGACGGGGTGGCCGAGGAGTTCTTCGCGCTGGTAGCCGAAGAGGGCTTCGGTCTGGGCGTTGACGAGGCGGATGGTGCCGGTGTCGTCGACGATGACCATGGCGTCCGGTGCCGCCTCCAGCAGCCCCCGGAACCTCTCCTCGGCGGCGCCCGGAACGCCACCGGGGACCGCGGCGCCGCACCGGCACCTGCCAGGCTCCACCGTGCAGAGGGGATCAGGTGGTGCTGTTTCGATCAGGTCGTTCATTCTCGTCCTCGCCCCCCAGGCTCACGTTGAGACAGGTCATCCCAACGCAAACCATGTGGTTCTGTCACGACAAGTCATGTAGTGGCCCTCAGTGTCCGAACTTGTGCGCACACGACGGCCGCGCTGACTGTTCCTTGGCGGTGTCCGTCCGGTCACTGCCAAAGCGGCGATCCGCGGACACCCGCCCCCGGGGGGAATAAGGGCCGACCGGCCCTCAAAGGACCTCCGCACAGCCCATGGGATCCCGTCGTGATCCGCCTGATGCTCGAACCATCGAGAGGCTTGGAGGAGATCCCTGATGCCGGACGCCGTGCTCAACCGACCCCCGGTTCACGCCCTGCTCGCGGACGGCACCACCGTGTGCATCCGTCCTGTGACCCCGGCCGACCACGACCAGGTGCGGAAGCTCTACGAGGAGATGTCCCCGGAGAACCTGCGTCTCCGGTTCTTCTCGCTGAGCCCGCGGTCCGCCGCCCTCGCCGCCGACCGGGCCTGCGCCCCGGCGCACCCCGGCTACCGGGCCCTGCTGGCCGAGACGCACGGCCAGGTGATCGGGCTCGCCGAGTACGACACGGCGGGGGCGAAGGACGAGGCCGAGATCTCCATCGCCGTATGCGACGGCCTGCACCACCGCGGAATAGGGACCTTGCTTGTCGAGCACCTGGTCTCCGCCGCCCGCGCCGACGGCATCACGACCTTCACCGCCGACGCGCCCAGCGAGAACCGCGAGATCCTGCGGCTCTTCGCCGACCTCGGCCTGCGTACGGCCCGCCGGTTCGAGGGGCCCGAGGTGCGCTGCACCATACAGCTGGACTCGGACGACGCCTATCTGTCGGCCGTGGAGGCCCGGGGCCGTGCCGCCGACGTGGCCAGTCTCGAGCCGCTGTTGCGCCCGAACGCGGTCGCCGTCGTCGGCGCCGGCCGCAAACCCGGTTCCGTGGGCCGGGCGATCCTGCACCACCTGAAGGCGGGCGGCTACACCCACCGTCTGTTCGCAGTGAACCCGAGCGTGAACCACATCCTCGGCGTGCCGTCCTACTCGTCCGTGAGCGCGCTGCCCAAGACCCCCGACCTGGTGGTCGTGGCCGTCCCGGCAGCCGCTGTCCCGGCCACGGCCGAGGAGTGCGGCAAGGCGGGTGTCCGGGCGCTGCTCGTCGTCACCGCCGGCCTCGACGCCGACCAGGCGCACACGCTGCTGGCCACGTGCCGCACCCACGGCATGCGGCTGGTCGGGCCCAACTGCCTCGGGATCTCCCACACCGATCCCGGCCTGCGTCTGGACGCCACGTTCGCCGCCGACCACCCGCTCCCGGGGACCGCCGGTGTCGCGGTGCAGTCCGGCGGGGTCGGCATCGCGCTGCTCGACGGACTGTCCCGGCTCGGCATCGGCGTCTCCACCTTCGCCTCCCTCGGCGACAAGTACGACGTCAGCGGCAACGACATGCTGCAGTGGTGGGAGAGCGACGGCCGCACCGAACTGGCTCTGCTGCACCTGGAGTCCTTCGGCAGCCCGCGGTCGTTCTCCCGCACGGCCCGCCGTGTGACGCGCCGGATGCCGGTGCTGACCGTGGACGCGGGCCGTACCGAGGCGGGCCGCCGTGCCGCGGCCTCGCACACCGCGGCGGCCGCCACCCGCACCATGACCCGGCAGGCGCTGTTCACCCAGGCCGGCATCACCGCGACCCGCTCGGTCGGCGAACTGCTGGAAACCGCCGCCCTGTTGCACTCACAGCCGCTGCCCGCCGGTACCCGCGTCGCGATCGCCACCAACGCCGGCGGCGCCGGGGTCCTCGCCGCGGACGCCTGCACAGAGGCGGGACTCTCGTCGCCGCCGCTCCCCACCGAGGTGATCGACGACCTGCTCGCCGTGCTCCCGCAGGGTGCCGCGGTCGGCAACCCCGTCGACGCCACCGCCGCCGTCACCGAGGACCAGCTCGCCGGCTGCCTGGACCGGCTGATGCGCCATCCCGGCGTCGACGCCGTACTGGTGGCGCTCGTACCCACGGCGGTCGCCGCGGCGACCGGTGACGACCTGATCCGGGCACTCACCGACGCTCCCGGTCGCCGGGCCAAGCCGATTGCCGCGGTACGTCTCGAACAGGACCTGCCGGTCAGGCTGCTGCCCGCCGCCGACGGCGGCACGGTCCCCTCGTACGCCGAACCGCAGGCGGCCGCACGGGCGCTGGCCCACGCCGCACGCCGCGCGGCCTGGCTCGCCCGGCCCCTGGGCACCGTCCCGGAACTCGACGGCATCGACACCACCCGTGCCCAGGAGATCACCGACACCTTCCTGGCCGCGCATCCGGACGGCGGCTGGCTCGACCTGCGCCCCTGCGCCGACCTGCTGGCCTGCTACGGCATCCCGCAGATCCCGTGGGCGTGGGCGGAGACCGAGGACGATGCCGTCCTCGCGGCCCGGCGGCTGCGCGGCCCGGACGGCCGGGTGGTGATGAAGGCCCACTGGCCGGGACTGGTCCACAAGAGCGAGCAGCACGCCGTGCACCTCGACCTCCAGGGCGATGCCCAAGTACGCGCAGCCTTCCGGGACTTCGTCACACGCTTCTCGGGACTGCTCACCGGTGTGGTCGTGCAGCCGCTCGCTCCGCGCGGCACCGAACTGTTCGCCGGCGTCGTCCAGGACGAGGTCTTCGGCCCGCTCGTCCTGTTCGGCCTCGGCGGCACCGCCACCGAGGTCCTCGGCGACCACGCCGCACGACTCGCCCCGCTCACCGACCACGACGTCCACGACCTGATCACCGCGCCGCGCTGCGCCCCGCTGCTGTTCGGCGCCCGCGGCAACGGGCCGGCCGACCTCGAAGGCCTGGAGCAGCTGCTCCTGCGCCTGTCGCGCATGGCTGCCGATCTGCCGCAGCTCGCCGAGGTCGACTTCAACCCCGTGCTGGCGACCACGGCCGACGTCTCCGTGCTCGACGCACGGGTGCGGCTCGTGCCGCGCACACCCCACGACCCCTATCTGCGCCGACTGCGCTGAGGAGGAACCCGGGACGAAGCACGACAAGGTCGGATCCGTGATGACCGAAGACGTCGTCCGCGCCTCCTACGGCACCCCTTTCATCACCTCGTGACGGGCATCTGCCTCGTCGGGGAGCAGGACCGACGGGCCCAGTCCTCCAGGGCGGTTCGGCCCTATTCCGGGTGACGGCTACACCGGATGATCGAAGTGCCGGTCGGACCCGCACGACGGATCCCGGCTGTGACGGTGAACGCCGTCCCGCTGCCAGCTGATGGCCGGCGCGCTCATAGCCCAGGAGGCGCGCCTGTACCAGGAAGCCGAGGTCGACCCGCGCAAGCCGTGGCGGCCGTGGACCGTGGTCGAGCGGCGCGAGGAGACCCCGGACGTGGTCTCCTTCCTGCTGCGCCCGGCCGACGACGGCCCCCTGCCCAAGGCGTGCGCCGGCCAGTACGTCAGCGTTCGGGCGCTCATGCCTGACGGCATCCACCAGACCCGCCAGTACAGCCTGTCCAACGCTCCCGGCGACCGCCTGCGGCGCATCACGTCAAGCGGGTGGCGGGCGTCGCCGACGCCCCGGAGGGCGAGGTCTCCAACCACCTGCACCGCACCGTCCGGACCGGCGACGAGTTCACCCTGTCCGCTCCGTTCGGAGACGTGGTCCTCGACGACGCCGACACCCCGCTGCTGCTGGTCTCCGCCGGCACCGGCTGCACCCCGATGGTCGCCATGCTCGAACACCTCGCCGCCACCGGTTCGCCCCGGCCGGTATGGGTCCTGCACGCCGACCGCACCCCCGCCGGCCACGCCCTGCACGCCGACACCCGGCGTCTGGTCGGCCAACTGCCCGACGCGAGGGCTGAGTTCTGGTACGAAGAGGACGCGACCGAGAAACCCGGCGCTCACACCGGCCTGATGGACCTCGACGGTCTGGACCTGCCCACGGACGCCGACGTCTACCTGTGCGGCTCGCTGCCCTTCATGCGCGCCGTCCGCACCCAGCTCCTCCAGGCCGGCGTCCCGGCACGCAGCATCCGCTACGAGGTCTTCGGCCCCGACCTGTGGCTCGCCCACGCGGAAGGCTGAGGGCCCCCGACGGCGTAGGACGCCCGCCGGCGCGAGGTGAACCAGGGCAAGGGCGACTCGACGGGCGCGGAACCCGGAGCTGTCGCCCTGGCTGGTCACGCTGTGTGGCTCGGCTCGACGCCCACGCGGACGCGCAGCTGAACGGGACCGTAGCCCGCCTGCCGGTCCGCCGTACGTGAGCGTGCTCAGTCCCCACCCCGGCTGCGTCCACCGTGTCGCGGAGGCCTGCCCATGGTCGGGTGAGCGCGTAGGGTGACAGGGAACGGCGAGGTGATGACGGCGCCGGGTGGCGCCGGGAGGAATCTCACCATGGTGCACGACCCGTCCAACGACAGCCCGCAGGCCAGGGCCTTTCCGGTCGGCGAGGCGTGGCAAGCGGTCCCGGACGGAGTGACCGCGCATGGCTCGCCGCTCGTTCTCGATCCACAACGGCTGCGGCAGTTGCTCGGCACGGTCGTGGCGATGAGCGGCGACATGGACACCCGCGCCGTGCTGCACCGCATCGTGGAAGCGGCCGCTCAGTTCGTCGGTGCTCGCTACGGGGCATTGGGCGTGCTCTCGGAGAGCGGCAAGGTGACCGACCTGATCACCGTGGGTATCGACGACCCGCACCTGTGCGCTGCCATGGGCCTGCCGCAGGGCCATGGCCTGCTGCACACCATGGTGGACGACCGGCAGCCGTTGCGGGTGGCGGATGTGGCCGCGCACCCTCGTTCCGCAGGATTTCCGGCCGGGCATCCGGTCATGCGGACGCTGCTGGGCGTTCCGCTGATGGTGCGCGGGACCGTCTACGGCGACCTCTACCTCGCCGACAAGACGGACGGCACGCCCTTCGACGACGATGACGAGCACCTGCTGACCGCGCTGGCCAGCGCCGCGGGCGTCAGCATCGAGAACGCCCGTCTGTACGAGCACCTCAAGCGCGCCGCCGAGCAATTCCAGCGCCGTATGCTCCCCGTCCTTCCGGACCTGGCACCGCTTGAGGCCGCGGCCCGCTACGAGCCCGCGTCCGAGCTGCCCAGGCTCGGCGGGGACTGGTACGACGCCGTGGTCCTGCCCGACGGTGCCACCTGTGTGGTGGTGGGCGACGTGACCGGCCACGACGTCGAGGCCGCCCCGCTGATGAGCCAGATCCGCAACATGCTGCGCGCCCTCGCCTTCGACCGGTGCGGGCCGCCCGGCCTGGTCGTGTCGCGCCTGGACCACGCCCTGACGATGTTCGAGGAGCCGCCGACCGCCACCCTGGTGTTCGGCCGCCTGGAACGGATCCGGGAGGGATACACCTTCGGCTGGAGCAACGCCGGGCACCCGCCTCCGCTGCTGATCGGACCGGACGGCAGCACCTGCTACCTGGCGCCCGCCCGGCACGGGATCCCGGTGGGCATCGACGCGTCCGTCCCACGGTTCAACCACACGCACCCACTTCCGCCGGGCGCCACCCTGCTGCTGTTCACCGACGGACTGGTCGAGCGCCGCGACCAGGACATCGACACGGGGCTGGGCGATCTGGCCGAGCACGCCGCCCACCTGGCCAGGGCCCCGCTGGAGGAGCTGTGCGACGCCCTGATCATCCAGAGTCGGCAGGTGTTCGACGATGACGTGGCCCTTCTCGCCCTGCGCACCCCGGGCGGTTCAGGCCGATGAGACGCCGGCCCCTCCGTCCACCCTCGCGTCCGGGTCTCTGGGTCGCGCAGGGAACCGACGGCCGTCGGGCTCGGAGAAGCGGTGCCTCAGGTGGACGACGGGTGTGGCCAGTGCACGAGGCTCCCCAGCGAAGGAGCGGATCGCGTCGCGTCGGCCGACGAGTGGTAGATCTCGTAGCTCTCGCGCATGCCGCTGAGGTCGAAGATCTTCAGTACCCGGCCAGGGACGGACGCGATACGCAGCGAGCCTTCCTGTTCACGGATGCGTTTCGTGACCGCGACGATCACGCCCAGTCCCATCGAATCCATGAAGGGGACGAAGCCGAGGTCGAGGATGAAGTGGCGGTGTCCCTCACCGAGGAGCTTGATCACCGCTTCACGGATCATGGGGGAGGTGTGGGCGTCCAGGTCACCGTCGACCTCGACGACGGTCCACCCGTTCACCACGTCGTAGCTCGCCATCATGCTCTGTTGCCGGATGATGTTCGTCCGCATGTCCATCACTCTCCACGTCTCAGGACGGCGTCGGCTTCATCGCCGGCATCCCGCGTCTTCGTCATCGGTTCTTGGTGAGCCAATCGGCGAGGACGGCGGCCTGGCTGTGGTCCACATCCTTGGTGGCCGTCAGCAGCACGAGCTTGTCGTGCCCGGCCAGGTCACGCAGATGCCCGGCTGCCTCGCGGTGCCCGGCGTCGCGCAGTTCTGCCAGGTAGCGGCGACGGAACTCGCTGAAGCGGCTGGGTTCATGGCCGTACCACTTGCGGAGTTCGGTGGATGGGGCGACCTCACGCAGCCACTCGTCCAGGTGCGCTTCCTCCTTGCGCATACCCCGAGGCCAGACCCGGTCCACGAGTACGCGCTTGCCGTCCTGCGGCGAGGTCTCCTCATAGACCCTGCGGCAGGCGATCTGTCTGACCATGACGGTGCCCTTCCAGATCGGCCGGTCGGCCCGCCCGCGAGCGGATGGGTGGGCTCGCTTTCCCGCTGCGCAGGCGGGCCTGTGGCTCACTCATTTTATCGAGAGCCGGGGCCGCAGCAGCGTCTGCATCTCGGTGACGCACGCAGTGATCGTGATACGGGACCGGCTGATCATCGGCAGTCGCACAAGGTGTGCCTGGTCCGGCTCAGACGGCCGCCTTGGCCAGAGGGCCGCCTTGGCCGCCGTCGCGCCCTCGCAATGATCACGCCGGACATGAGAGAGCACGGGAGCGGTGTGAGACTGGGCGCGGAAGGGGTGATGCCCGTGTCGGACCCACCACACGCGTCCTCCGATCCTGACACCACCGTCGACGAGAATCGACTGGAAGAGCTGATCATCGAGGCGCAGACGGCCCTCCCCGTCGAACTGCCTGCCCTGGCGAACCGGTGTGCCTCGGCCCTCGGCCTGCACACTGCGCTGATCTACCTCGCCGACCTGCAACAACGGCTGCTCATCCCGCTCGACGAGGCCTCGGAGCCGCTGCCGGTGGAAGGCTCGTCGGCCGGCTGGGCGTACCGCACACTCGCTCCGCGGGTGGCTGATACCGAGGACGGCTTGATCGTATGGATGCCTCTGGTCGACGGTGCGGAGCGGCTGGGTGTGCTGGCGGTGGGGACCGCCGCGCTCGACCGGGTGCGGATGCGCCGCAGTCGGATGCTGGCCCACCTGTTCGCCATGCTGATCACCTCCAAGCGTGCCTACAGCGACTGGCTCGCAGCCCGTGCCCGCACCGCGACCATGGGGTTGCCCGCCGAGATGCTGCGGGCCTTCCTGCCACCGCGCACCATCGGCAGCATCAGGTGCGTCTCGACCGCGGTCCTGGAACCGGCGTACGACATCGCAGGAGACGCCTTCGACCACTCGGTGGTCAAGAACGTGCTGCACACCATGATCCTCGATGCCATGGGTCATGACCTGACCGCCGGCCTGACCACGTCGGTTGCCATGGCCGCGGCGCGCAACGCCCGCCGCGGCGGGCGCGACCTGGCCGACGTCGTCGATTCCGTCGACCAGGCGCTCGCCGAGTGGCTGCCCGACCAGTTCTGCACCGGCGTGCTGTGCCAGCTGGATGCGGAGACGGGGGTGCTGCGCTGGGTCAACTGCGGTCACCCCCCACCGCTGCTGATCCGTGCCGAGCGGGTGCTCACCGGGGCACTGGACAGCCCCCCGCAACCGCCGATCGGCCTGGCCGGCCCACTCGCCCCGGCAGCCCGGAAGGTCCACGAGACGACGCTGGAACCGGGGGACTGCGTCCTGCTCTACACCGACGGTGTCGTGGAGGCCCGCGACGCGGACGGCGCGGAGTTCGGCCTCGACCGGTTCACCGACTTCATCATCCGCTCCAACGCCGCCGGCCAGCGCCCGGCCGAAGTGCTGCGCCTGCTCATCCACGCCATCCTCGAGTACCAGCGCAACCAACTGCGGGACGACGCGACCATCCTGCTCTTCGAATGGCGCCCGCAGTACCAGTGAGGCGGTCTGCGCTGAGCCGGAGCCTCCCGGCCGTGATGAAGCCTCAGCCAGGGCGACGGTAAGCCGTGCCACGGCAGCGGGGTCGCGGTCCACGGCCGTGTAGGCGGCCGGGCCGCGTTCGAGGGTCAGCCGGGCCGTGGCCCCGAGGCCCGCGGCGAACTCCACCACTCGGTCGTCGCTGCGGATGTCCAGGGCGTCCAGCATCCAGCGGGTCAGCTCCAGGCCGCCGGTGCGGAGCACCCGCTTGCCCGGGCGGGCCAGCAGCCAGTGGCCGGGCATTCGGGCGGCGTCCAGTCCGTCGCCGGGTACGGGGATGCTTTCGTGGAGGGCACGAGGGTCCGTCGATGCCATGTTCGTGCCTCGCTCTCTGCGCGCACCGACCTCTACTTAGGCGAACCTAACTCGGAGTGCCGTCTGGGTGTGGGCCGAAGGTCCCGACCGAAGGGCCTCGTGGGCCGGTGTTAACGGGCACCGCCGGGTGTCTCTGCCGAGTTCGGACGGTGGTCGTCCTCGGCGGCCCACCTGGCCGCGAGTTCTCCTGCGCGCCGGGCTGCAGTTCCCACCGCGTCGGGACCGCCGCCGGCACGACCCGCCGCGTATCCGGCCAGGAAGGTGGTGATGTTCCAGCCCGGCTGCTTCGGTACGTACGGCATCCAGGTCGGTCCTCACACCCTGATCCTGGATGTTCTCCCCTCGTGTTCAGCCACGTCCGGCAGGGCTGACTACTCTGCCTGCATGGCTGCCCTCTCCCTTTCACCGCTTCGCTTCGCTCCGCAGGAGATCGCTGAGGTGGTCGACCTCTACACGAGCAACCCGGAGTACCTGCGCGCCGCTGGCGAGTACGACCCCGAGAACATCCAGGCCGACCGGGTCGAAGCCGATCTGCGGGAGGAATCCCGTACTGAGGGCTGCGAGGTACTGCTCGCCCGGGATGCGCGGAGGCAACTCGTCGCGCTACTGTGCCTGCTTGACCGTCACCCAACAGATGGCCAGCCCTGGATCGGGCTGCTGATGGTGCACGGCAACTTTCACCGCAAGGGCATCGGCCGATTGCTGGCCAACCTGGTTGAGGAGCGGTTCCGCAGCGAGGACCGGGACGGCATCCGTCTCGCCGTCCTGGAGAGCAACCCCGCCGCCCTCGTCTTCTGGAGTTCACTGGGCTGGCGGGAGATCGACCGTCGTGCCGACAGACAGCACGGCCGCCCCTGCATCGTCATGCACAAGCAACTGACCTGACCTTTGGAATACCTCGTCCAGCCTCGGTCTTTCATCAAGCCTCTGAGCGTTGCGGCTGAGTCTAAGTTCTGAGTGGGCTGGGTCGTGACGGTGTGATGCGGGCATGCGGCAGGTCCGGCGCGGTGACCGGGTGCTCCAGGAGTCCTCGGGGTCGTGGTCGGGCGGCATCGCGAAGCGGCTGGTCAGCAGATGGCCGGACGGGGCAGCGCGGCCAGGCGGGCGAAGGCGGTGACGAAGTCCCGGGCCCAGGGCCAGTGTTCGGCGATCCGCAGCCAGGTCTGTCTGCCGCCGGGGGTTGCGAGCGGCGGTGTGCAACAGTCGGCAGCGCCGTCGCTTGGGCTCGGCCTTGGCCAGTTCGCCGTCAAGGAGCAGTATCTGGATCCAGGCGATGAGGCCGATGCCGGCCAGGGCGAGTTCCAGCCAGGCGGCGTTGATGTTCGCCTGGCGCGACGGGAAGCGGCCGGACCCGGTGTCCTTGCCGCCAGATCGGCCAGCAGCCGGGCCCCGGCAAGCGAGACGCCACCTCGCCCGCCGGACGTTACGGACAGCCTCGAACGAGACGTTGCAGAGTTCACGTGAAACTGCTTCCGGCTGCGGCGCTTTGATCCTCGACAAGTCGGATCATCACAGCTCAGGGCGCACTTCTGCGTTCCGGTGTCAAGATCCGGACCTACTCGGTGAGACTGGTCGAGATCGAGTAGGCCCACGCCTGACCCACGCCGCCGATCCGCCCGGCCCCGCTGCGCGATCGACAAGGTGTTGAAATCCGGATGATGCGAAAGGAGCAGGGCGCTAGCGTGCGCGTATGGATCTTGAACCTGGAAAGACCGTGCCTGCCGTTCCCGTTCCTCTCGATGCCGAACTTCAGGTCGCTTATGACGCCTACCTGGCGGAGGAACCGGACTTGGCGCCGATGAGCCTCGAGAAGCTGTCGGCGATCCGCGCGGAGGCCGACGCCGCAGTGGCGGCGCTCGAGGACCTCAGCCATGGCGGGCGCTTCACCGTCTTCCAGCCTTCGGTGCCCGGCCTGGACGGCGCCCCCGAGATCCCGCTGCTGGTGTGCACACCCTCCGGCGCGCCCGCATCGCGGCCGGCGCTCTACTTCATGCACGGCGGCGGCTTCTACGGTAGCGATCACCGCACCGGGCTCGACCAGATACTCGAGACGGCCGAGCGGTTCGGGGCCACGCTGATCTCGGTCGGCTACCGGCTCGCGCCCGAACACCACTACCCCGCCCAGATCAACGACGCTTACGCCGGTCTACTGTGGGTCGCCGACCACGCGGACGAACTCGGCATCGACTCGGAACGCATCGTCGTCACGGGCTTCAGCGCCGGCGGCACCCTCAGTGCCGCGCTCGCTTTGACCGTGCGCGACAAGGGCGGTCCCCGCCTGCTCGGCCAGCTGCTGATTGCCCCGCTGCTCGACGACCGCCACGACAGCGCCTCGGCCCTGCAGATGGACGACGTCGAACTCTTCGACCGCAGCCGCAACGGGTTCGCCTGGAGTTCGCTGCTCGGCGACGCCCAGGGCGGAGCTGACGTGCCGCAGTACGCTGCGCCCGCCCGCGCCACCGACCTGGCCGGCCTGCCGCCCACATTCCTCGACGTCGGCTCCGCCGAGTGCCTGCGCGACGAGATCCTCGCCTACGCCGACCGGATCTGGCAGGCCGGCGGCGAAGCCGAGCTGCACGTGTGGCCCGGTGGAATCCACGGTTTCGACCGGAAAGCCCCCGAGGCGCGGATCAGCAAGGCCGCTGTCGCGGCACGCCGCAACTGGCTGGAGCACCTTCTCGCCACCAACTGACGGTCTCCTCCAGCGGTAGTCGGTCGCGGGATGGACAACGTGCCGGCCAGGTGTCCTGGAGCAACGTGGGCGAGGAACCTCGCGACGGAACTCAGGCGGATAGCTGCGTGACACCGAGCCCTCCAAGGTTCTGGACCAGCAAGTGTCCAGCATCCCGGCTCCGTCAAACCCCGAGCGCGTAGGAGCCGCGAAGCTCTGTGGCGGTCTTCGGGTACGCGTACGAGCCGGGCCCGGCCCTCCGACTCTGTCGCCGGGGCCGTACCGTATGCCCGCCCCGGTCGGCTGGTCTCCCCCGAAGTCCTGCCGCAGGGCCGTCTTGAGTTCGCCGAGCTGCGGATGGCCCAAGAGCGCAGGCGAGGAGGCAGCGGTGCCCTTCCCCCTCCCAACGTCGCCCCGAACGGCTGATGGTCCCGGCACGGGGCGGGCCCAGGCTGATGCCGGGCCTCGTACGGGTTCGGGGCCTCCTCACGGCCTGCGGGCTCCGACCTCATGTTGTGAGGTCGGAGCCCGCAGGGACGTGCTGCTTGCTTCGCAGATGGCCGCAGCGGATCTGCTGCGATCAGCCGCAAAGGCGGCTGGTCGTCTTGCCGTCAAGCGGGAAGCGCCTCACCGGCGCAGCACTGGGCCCTATGCGTACCTGCTGCTGGAGGCTGCCTTCGTGGTCCGCGCCGTGGTCACACGCAGATGCTCAGGGCGCAGACACCGACCTTGACCGGCAGGATGGTGATGCCGAACTGCGTCAGGTAGGTGTTGACGACCGCGGTCTGCAGCGCGGTGAGCTGGGTGGTGATGGGGGCGTTGACGTTGTTGTCGGCGACGTTGGCGAGCGCGACCTGCAGGTCGCTCAGCTGGGTTCCGTTCAGGACGTTGATGTCCTGGACGTTGACCGTGGTGTTGTCGAGCACGTTGTTGACGGTGATCAGTCCGGAGCAGTTGACCGTGTGGTTGGCGCCGCCGCCCTGGTTGGAGCAGGTGTAGGGGTGGCTGGTGGCGGGGCGCTGCTGCTGCGCTGCCGCGGGGGCGACCGCCGCGCCGGTCAGGGCTGCGGTCGCGGCGACGGCGGCGGCGAAACGAGCAAGCTTCACGGGTCGTCTCCTTCATCCAGGCCACTGGCCTGTGCCGGTGGCATGTGTGGTGCGGGACGCTGGAAGTCTTCCGCCGCAAGCAGCCTGGGCCCAAGAAGGATTTCGGCACGCCGGACACGCCACACGAACGACACACTTGCGGACCGTATGGCCGCTGGTGGGAGGCCTGATTCATCGATGAGCGCCGTACTGGAAGCTGTAGGTTGCTTCTCGGCCCCACTTCCTGACCCTGCAGGCAAAACCCCAGACCGCGGTGCTGCACTACCGGCGGGATGACGCCACGCTTGTGCACGTCAACCACGTCCCAAAAGGCCATGCGGCCAGGCGAGGTGGTCCCGTGTCCCGTCGCACACCACACGGGATCATCTCAAGCCCAAGGCCCGGTGACCGCGTCGTGTGCAGCGGTCAGTCGCGGAGGTGCTCGAGGAGCCACAGCCGGCCACCGCGTGACGCTGGGGGCGTGCCGCCGTCGGACAGCGCGACTCCATACAAAGTGAATCCCCAGGTCATCACGCGACTGCGGGAACGTCCCTTGCGGGCATTGCCCAGGTATGGGGGCCGTGGCAAGGGGCCCGCAGCTGTCGAGGAACGGCCCAGAGCGCCGCACGCTGCTGTCCTGTGCCACCGAACCGAGCGTGTGTGGTGGCCGGAGGGCTTGCAGGTGCACCGCATCCCCGCCACCCTACAGCTGAGCTGCTCGGCCAGTCCGACGATGATGCCCTCGGGGCCGCGGACGTAGCAGAGCCGGTAGCTGTCCTCGAACTGTGCCAGCTCGCCGACGAGTTCGGCGCCGTGAGTGCACAGGCGGGCAACGGTGTCCTCGATGTCGTCGACGGCGAACATGACGCGGTGCGTGCCCAGAATGTTGTGTGGTCTGTTGCGCGGCCCGGTGCTGATCGCCGCGGGGCTGCGGTACTTCGCCGGCTCAAGCCGGCTGTGACCGTCCGCGAGGCCAAACAGCGGCTGGGCGACCCGGTGGCCGCCTGGGCGGACATCGTGTCCGACCCCGAGCGCGCCCGCCGCTACAAGTCCGTGCGCGGCAAGGGCGGCCTGGTGCGGGCGAGTTGGGATCAGCGCGATGCTGCTCTTCGCGGCCTGGCCCTTCACCCGCCTGGTGCACATGCTCACCGCGCCGATCGGCTACCTCACCCGCCCCTGCATCGTCTACCGCAGCCGCGACACCCAGCGCGGCGCTCGCCCTCCCCGCCGCGGCTGGGAGCGTGTGGGCTGACCATTGCCGTGCAGGCAGTCCCTCGAAGGCTTGTGAACTCAGCGCCTGTCAGGGACCGAGTTCTGCTCCAACACTTCCTTCATCCGCTCGTGGCGGGCGAAGTCCCGCCCCAGCGGCGGAGTGTGGACGCGTTGCACGAGGATGGACCAGATACCGGCCCCCACCCCGACGACGAGCGGTATCAACAGCCAGACCAGTGCTCCCACGGGCGTGCCTCCTTCGGACCGTGTGTGCGGACGCCTTTCCGGCCTCCTCCGGGGTAAACGGGGTGAGTCCAGGCCTTCTTGCTTGGCCGGGGCGTGTTTGCAGCGAAGGGCTCGGGGCGCCTGCCGAGGGATGCTCCGTTTGGTTCTCTTCGGCAGGTGTAGCCCGAACGGCCCTGTCGGGTACCCGGCGCGGCGGCAGAGGGTGGGGCGTGCAGACCGGGATGTACGGCACCCGGAGCCCTGCCCCGACTCGGAAAGGATCCCCGATGTCCTTCGACACGCAGCAGACGCCCGTCCAACTGGAGGAGGACGAGCTGAGGTCGCTGGACGCCCACTGGCGCGCCTCGAACTATCTGTCCGTCGGCCAGATCTACCTCATGGCGAACCCCCTGCTCACCGAGCCCCTGCGCCCCGAGCACGTCAAACCGCGGCTGCTGGGCCACTGGGGTACGTCGCCCGGCCTGAACCTGGTGCACACCCACCTCAACCGCGTCATCAAGGCCCGCGGCCTGGACGCCCTGTGCATCTGGGGGCCTGGTCACGGCGGTCCGGCCGTGCTGGCCAACTCCTGGCTGGAGGGCTCGTACACCGAGACCTACCCGGACATCACGCGAGACGCGGCCGGCATGGGCCGGCTGTTCAAGCAGTTCTCCTTCCCCGGCGGGGTGCCCAGCCATGTCGCACCGGAGACGCCCGGCTCGATCCACGAGGGCGGCGAACTCGGCTACTCGCTCTCCCACGCCTACGGCGCCGCCCTCGACAACCCGGACCTGCTGGTCGCCTGCGTGATCGGCGACGGCGAGGCGGAGACCGGCCCGCTGGCCGCCTCCTGGCACTCCAACAAGTTCCTCGACCCCGTCCACGACGGCGCGGTCCTCCCGATCCTGCACCTCAACGGCTACAAGATCGCCAACCCGACCGTGCTGTCCCGCCTGCCCGAGCACGAACTCGACGAGCTGCTGCGCGGCTACGGACACGCCCCCCTTCACGTCACCGGCGACGACCCGATGGCCGTCCACCGGGCGATGGCCGCCGCGATGGATGACGCGCTGGAGCGCATCGCCGCCATCCAGCGCAGCGCCCGCGAGGACGGCGTAGCGGAGCGGCCGCACTGGCCGGTGATCGTGCTGCGCACTCCGAAGGGCTGGACCGGCCCGGCCGAGGTCGACGGCCTGCCCGTGGAGGGCACCTGGCGCGCCCACCAGGTCCCGCTGGCCGCCGTCCGCGACAACCCGGAGCATCTGCGGCAACTGGAGCAATGGCTGCGCTCCTACCGGCCGGAGGAGCTGTTCGACGAGCACGGCGCCCCCCGCCCCGACGTGCTCGCCTGTATCCCCGAGGGCAGGAGCCGGCTCGGCGCCAATCCCCACGCCAATGGCGGCCTGCTGCTGCGCGAACTGCCGCTGCCGCCCCTGGAGAAGCACGCCGTCGAGGTCGACAAGCATGGCGCGACCCTGCACGAACCCACCCGTGTTCTCGGCGACCTGCTCCAGGACGTCATGCACGCCACGAGCGGACGGCGCGACTTCCGTCTCGTCGGCCCCGACGAAACCGCCTCCAACCGGCTCCAGGCGGTCTACGCCGCGAGCGGCAAGGCCTGGCAGGCACAGGTGCTCCAGGTGGACGAACACCTCGATCGTCACGGCCGGGTGATGGAGATCCTGTCCGAACACACCTGTCAGGGCTGGCTGGAGGGCTATCTCCTCACCGGCCGGCACGGGCTGTTCTCCTGCTACGAGGCGTTCGTGCACATCGTCGACTCGATGGTCAACCAGCACATCAAGTGGCTGCGGACCACCCGCCGTCTGCCCTGGCGCGCTCCGATCGCCTCGCTCAACTACCTGCTCACATCGCACGTGTGGCGCCAGGACCACAACGGCTTCTCCCACCAGGATCCCGGCTTCGTCGACCACATCCTCAACAAGAGCCCCGAGGCGGTAAGGGTCTACTTCCCGCCGGACGCCAACACGTTGCTGTCGGTCGCCGACCACGCCCTGCGCAGCAAGGACTACGTCAACGTGATCGTGGCCGGCAAGCAGCCCTGCTTCGACTGGCTCTCCATGGAGGAGGCGAAGGTCCACTGCGCGCGCGGCGCAGGCATCTGGGAGTGGGCGGGCACGGCGGACGGCACTCGTGAACCGGATGTGGTGCTGGCCTGCGCCGGCGACGTCCCGACCCAGGAGGTGCTGGCCGCTGCCCAATTGATGCGCCGCCACCTGCCCGAGCTGACCGTGCGGGTCGTCAACGTGGTCGACATCGCCCGGCTGCTGCCCAGCGAGGAACACCCGCACGGGATGACCGACTTCGAGTACGACGGCCTGTTCACGCCGGACAAGCCCGTGATCTTCGCCTATCACGGCTACCCGTGGCTGATCCACCGCCTGGCCTACCGCCGCACCGGCCACCGCAACCTGCACGTGCGCGGCTACAAGGAGATCGGCACCACCACCACGCCGTTCGACATGGTCGTCCGCAACGACCTCGACCGCTACCGCCTCGTCATGGACGTCATCGACCGCGTCCCTGGCCTCGCGGTCCGCGCCGCGGGGGTACGCCAGCACATGGAGGATGCCCGTCAGCGCCACCACACCTGGATCCGCGAGCACGGCATGGACCTGCCCGAGGTCGCCGACTGGACGTGGGATGGCTGACCAGCCGTCCGCTGTCTCCGACGCCCCGGCCGCCCGACAGGGCAGCCGGGGCGTGCGGCGCGCACGATCGGTACGTGTCGCTGGAGGCGATCTTCCTGTCGACGTTCGTCATGATCGGCCAGAACCGGCAGGCGGCTTTTCAGCAGATCGTCCATCTGATGGAGGTGTTCCCCGTCTACGAGAGGCTGGACGAAGCCCTTGACCGGCGGGAAGCGTCAGCCTGTTGACGAGAGCGGAACAAACCACTCGATGACGGTACCGCTCGGCTGGTTCGCCGAGACGCTGAAGCCGCCGTCCAACTCCTCCGCGCGCTTGCGCAGGTTGGCCAAGCCGCTGCGGTGGGTGACCGCCGGGTCGATTCCGCGGCCGTTGTCCGCCACTCGCAGCTTCAACTCGGCATCGGTGACCCCGACGGTGACGTCGACGGTGCCGGCGTGCGCGTGCCGGGCGGCGTTGGACAGGGCCTCGCCGAGCACGGCCAGCAGTTGCTCGGCCTGGTCGGCGGAGACAACCGTGTCCAGCAGACCGGTCATGCGCAGAACGGGAGTCGAGCCGAGCGATTCGGTGGCCCGTTCGGTGGCCGCCACCAGCTCGGCGCGCAGCCCGCTGCCCCGACGGGACTGATCGTGCTCGCGCAGCCATCGCTGCCGGCGGTGGACGTCCTCGTACAGCCGGGCGTTGTCGATCGCCACACCGGCCGCCGCGGCCAGGGTGCGCAGCACCGCCTCGTCGTCGCTGTCGAACTCCGCGCCGCCCTGCTTGTTGGTCAGGTACAGGTTGCCGAAGACCTGATCACGCACGCGGACAGGGGCGCCGAGGAAGCTGGTCATCGGCGGGTGCCCGGCCGGGAAGCCGGCGGAGGCCGGGTGGTCCGCCAGGTTCGCCAGACGCGGCGGCTCCGGGTGCCGGACGAGCAGGCCGAGGATGCCCTCGCCGCGCGGGTAGTGCCCGATGCGTGCGATCGCCTCATCGTCCACCTCACGCGGACCTGGGCGGTGTGCGCAAGGCGAGGATGGCCAGGTCGTCGTGTCCGTCGCCGGGATGGACAATCGTCGGGGAGCCGGCCGAGTGAGATGCGGCGGAAGTCGCCGTGGGATCGCAGATGGGCGCGGCGCGTGGCTGCCGGAGTCCGGTGGGGTAGGTCAGGCGTTGCCCGGGGCCTCGGTGAAGTCTGATCCATTGGCCTCCCAGTGGCCGACATCGAGAGGGATCAGCTGTGCCATTGGTGCAGTCAATCGTGCGACAGTTGAGCCAATGGGTAGGGAGGTGGTTCCCTTTGTCCCATCCATGTACTTGTGGCGCCGCGTAGCGCCGGACGGCGACGAAGCCGGTCCCGGACCGCGGTGCCTTCGTCGTGCCTGCTTGTCGTCCGCCACCCGGGACGGCCGTTGGCAGGACGCGTACCACCATGAGGGGGGCGGCGCACCGCCGTGAAAAGGATGTTCGTGGCTCCGGACCCGGGGCGCTTGAGGCTGCGGAACGCGACCCGTGCCGTCATCGGTGTCGCCGCCGCCGTGGCCGTTTCCGAACTCTGCGGGCTATCGCTCACCGCATCGATCACCGGAGGGCTCGCGGCACTTCTCGCCCTCTTCACGGTCACCGATGCGACCGTCCGAGGCCAACGGCTCACCACCGCCCTGTTTCCTGTCGCCGGATTCCCCGTGCTGGCGCTCGCCACCACACTGCACGGCATCGCCCCGGCCCGTGACGTCGCGTTCCTGGCCGTCGTCTTCGGTGGGGTCTATGCCCGCCGCTGGGGCCCGCGGGGCCACGCGCTCGGGATCTTCGCGTTCATGAACTTCTTCATCCCGCAGTTCCTGCACGCAGTTCCCGCTCAGCTGCCCGAGCTGTACGCCGCCATGAGCCTCGCCCTCTTCGCGGCCGGTGCCATGCGCTTCGTACTCTGGCCCATCGAGCGTCACACCCCACCCGCGGCAGCCCCGCCGGCCCTGCCCGGCAGCGGATGGGCGCGGCCCACCACCCGGCAAGCCTTCCAGGCCGCTGCTGCCTCGACTCTCGCGCTTCTGGCCGGGCAGCTGCTCTCCGAAGCGCGCTGGTACTGGGCCGTCGGTACTGTCTGGTGGATCTTCGTCAACACGGCTTCTCGCGGGGAAACCCTGGTCCGCGGTTTCCGCCGGGTCTTCGGAACTGTGACCGGTATCGCCGTCGGCCTGCTGGTCGCCATCCCGCTGCATGGCGCCCCCGCGCCGACGGCCGCCCTCGTTGCCGTCTGTGTCTTCGGCATCTTCTACACCGCCGCCGTCTCCTATTCCTGGATGATGCTGGCAGTGACGGTCATGGCCAGCCTGCTCTACGGCTTGCTGGGCGTGCTGGACCTCAGCCTGCTCGAACTCCGTCTTGCGGAGACCGGTGTGGGCGCGCTGTGTGCCGCGCTGGCCGTGGCCCTCGTCCTGCCGGTCACCACCCACGCCGTCACCGACGCGTGGATCCAGCGCGCCCTGCGCTGCGTCCGCTCCTGCACGGCGGAGGCCGCCGACCGGCTCGCCGGCTCCGCGACGGCCGACCCGGCGCCGCGCGTGGCCGAACTGGAGCAGTTGCTCGGCCGGGTGCGGCTTGCCGTCGCCCCGCTGATGCACCCGCTGAATCCGATGCCGGCCCGCAAGCGGCGCGCCCGCCGGGTCCTCGCGCTCCTCGACGACTGCGCGCGCGAGGTGCGCGGCCTGGTGGCGATCGCGGCCGACCCCGAGGCCTCGCACGACGCCCGGCTGGCCGCGGCCTGCTGGCGGGTGGAGGCCGCCGTCGAGGCGCTCACCACGGGGCGCCCCGAGCCGGTCCGCGGCCCGGACGAGCCGCCCGCCGAACCCGCCCTGGCCCATCTGCACGGCCTGGAGCGCGCTCTCGCCGACCTCTCCGAGCCCCTGCGGGCACCGTCGGGCTCACGACTGGTCGGCGCCTGAGCCGACGAGAACCGGCGCCTGAGCCGACGAGAACCGGCGCCTGAGCCGACGAGAACCGGCGCCTGAGCCGACGAGAACCGGCGCCTGAGCCGACGAGAAGAGCAAGCGCATCGCCGCGCCTCTTGGTCTAGACCGGCATGATCGGCTGCTACCGTCGGCCCCGGACTGGCTCGACCGAGAGGGGACAGCGGTGGCACAGGACGGCAGCTCCGGCGCGCGCAGGGCGTTCATCGGCTCGTTCACGGCGGCGGGCGGACCCGGACTGGTGACCGCGCAGCTCGCGCCGGGCGGCGGGGCCCTCACGCTCGGCCCCGCCGTGGACGCCGTACCCGACCCGTCCTACCTGGTCCTGTCGCCCGACGGGGGCACGCTCTACGCGGTCAGCGAGACGGCCGAGGGCGCCGTCGCCGCCTTCCGGGTCGGCGGCGATCGGCCGGAACTCGCCGGGCCGCCCGTGCCGGTGGACGGCAGCGGCCCCACCCACCTCGCCCTGTACGACGGACATGTGCTGACCGCCAACTACGGCTCCGGCAGCGTCACCGCCGTACCCGTACGCCCGGACGGCACACTCGCCGCCAAGCCCTCGGGACTGCTCCAGCACACCGGTTCCGGCCCGCACGACCGGCGCCAGCGCGGCCCGCACGCCCACCAGGTGCAGCCCGATCCGAGCGGCCGGTGGGCGGTCAGCGTCGACCTCGGCACCGACTCGGTACGGGTGTGCGCCCTCGCGGACGGCACCCCCGTCCTGCACCGCGAGATCGCCCTGCGTCCCGGCTCCGGCCCCCGTCACCTGGTCTTCCATCCCGAGGGCGGGCACGCCTACGTCGTCAACGAACTCACCCCGACGGTGACCGTCTGCCGCTGGGACGCCGTCAGCGGCTCCCTGAAGCCGCTGACCGAGGTCCCCGTGCTGCCGGGCGCCCCGGTCGGCGACGCCTATCCGTCGGGGATCGTGGTCTCGCCCGACGGCCGCTTCGTGTGGACCGCCACCCGCGGTGAGGACGTCCTGTCGGTCCTCGCCGTCACGGGCGACGCACTCCGCCTCATCGGCGCGGTGACCTGCGGCGGGAACTGGCCGCGCGCACTCGCCGAGCACGCCGGCTTCCTCTACGTGGCCAACGAGCGTTCCGGCGACGTCACCTGGTTCACCGTGGACGAGGCGACCGGGCTGCCCCGCTACGACGGCTCGGTGCCGGTCCCTGCGGCCTCCTGCGTCGTCTTTGGCTGAGCTTTCCTGGACAGCGCCGTACGGAAGGCCGGCAGACACGGTGGAGCACGGCGAAGGGCCCGCTCCGGGGTGGGGAGCGGGCCCTGGGTGGTACGGGAGCCTTCGGGCGCCGGCGCGGGTCAGCGGACCGGCGTGCCCTGCGGCTGCTGCGGGGCGATGCCCAGCGCCGTCGTGTACTTGGCGAGGGCGAGTTTGCCGATCGCCGGGTACGCGCCGAGCGCCTCGGCCGTGGCGCAGCCGGCCTCCTCGGCGGCCGCCGCCAGCAGTCCCGGGTCGATCTCCGGGCCGATCAGATACGGCGCGAGGGCCAGCTGCTGCGAGCCGGAGGAACGCAGCTGCTCCGCGACGGAGGAGATCGCGCCCTCCTGGTCCAGGGCCGCCGCCATCACCGGCACGGCCAGGCGCGCGGCGAGCAGCATGCCGGTGATCCCGGCCGCCTGCACGGCCTCGTCGCCGCCCACGGACGCCAGGATGATGCCGTCCGCGGCGGTGGCCACCGTGAACAGCCGGGCGCGGTCGGCGCGGGCGAGGCTCGCCTCGGACAGCCGCACGTGCAGCGCCTCGGCGAGCAGCGGGTGCGGACCGAGGACATCGGTCAGGTCGGCCGCGACCCGGCTGTCCATCACGGACTGACGGATCTGGCGCAGCAGGGCGCTGTCCGGACCGGCCAGCAGCGGCACGACGACGGCCACCGGCCCGTCGGGCTCCTTGATCCCCTCGACACCGGCGGCGACGGCCTGCTCGTAGCGGGCCGCGCGCTCCTCGGCGGCGTGCGCCAGCACGGACCGGAGCGTGGGGAACTCGGCGTCGTCTCCGTCCAGGAACCCGATCCGGGCGTCCAGGCCGGGAAGCTCGGAGCGGGCGATGCTCACGACCTCCTCGGCGAGGCCACGGGTGGCGGTGCTGGGCGCACCGGGCACCGCGAGGACGAGCGCGGGCGCGCCCTCGGGAGCCACCAGCGGTTCCGGGCGGCGGTGCCGTCCGGGCTGGCGGGGTCGCGGCATTCGTACTGGCAGGCCGGACGCGGGTCCAGTGGGGGAGCTCATGGCGCCGCATGTTACTGGCTTCGCCGGTTCCTTCGTTCGGGGAGGGTGCAGGTGAGTGGTTTACGTCCGCTTTTGTCTGATGAGTTACGTACACGGGACACGTGTTCCGGGCACGTGCCGGGAACATGGGCCCGCACCGGCGCACAAGAGGGACAATCCGCTTTTACGGGGATCTCGACGCCGTTGCCGTACGGTGTCCTCAATCCCCTTGACCGGGGAGGACGTAGAGCATCGTCGCTTCACCCGGCAGGGTGAGGCGGCCGGCCGCCAGGTCGGTCGCGATCCGCACCGAGCCGTGCAGCGGATCGCCCTCGGCGGGCACCTGCCGGGCGTGCGGCAGCCTGCTCGCCAACTCCTCGCGCAGCGGTACGAGGAGGGGATCGCCCATGCCGAACAGGCCCCCGGTGAACGCCACTTCGGGCTCTCCCTCCGCCGGGCACACCGCAGCGGCGGAGTCGGCCATGTGCCGGGCCGCCGCGCGCAGGATGCCCGCGGCCACCGGGTCGTGCGCGGCGCACGCGGCCACCCGGGGCGCGAAGGAGGCCAGCACGGCGGGCCGGTCGGAGCGCGGGTAGAGCCGGCCCGGCAGCCCGTGCACCGGGCCGAACTGCTCCTCGGCACAGGCCAGCAGTGGTGCGGAGCCGCCGTCCCGGCCGTCGTGGGCGCGGAGCGCCGCCTCCAGGCCCGCCCGTCCGATCCAGGCGCCGCTGCCGCAGTCGCCCAGCAGATGACCCCAGCCGTCGGCCCGCCGCCAGCCGGTGAGGTCGGTGCCGACCGCGATCAGTCCGGTGCCCGCGGCGAGCACCGCGCCCGGACGCGGCCCGAGGGCGCCGACGTAGGCGGTGACGGCGTCGGCGGCCAGGGCCACCCGCCGCACCCCCAGCTCCCGGGCGAGCGCGCCCGGCAGTTCGGCGCGCAGGGCGTCGCCCAGCGTGGCGAACCCGGCGGCGCCGACGACGGCCGTGTCCAGCCCGTGGAGCCCGGCCTCCGCGGCCGCCGCGGAGGCCAGCGGGAGGAGTTCTGCCAGCAGATGGGCGGGATCGATGCCTCGCGCACCGGTGCGGACCGGCTCTCGTGACTCCCGTCGTGCCACGGGCGCCTGCCCCGGCACACCGACGGCGACCCGGAGGCCGGAGCCCCCGGAGTCGACCGCCAGATAGCCGCCGTCGGTCACGGCAGACGCCAGTCCACCGGCTGTCCGCCCTGCTGGACCAGCAGGTCGTTGGCCCGGCTGAAGGGACGCGAGCCGAAGAAGCCGCGGTCGGCCGACATCGGCGAGGGATGCGCGGACTCCACCGCCGGCAGACTGCCCAGCAGTGGACGCAGGTTCCTGGCGTCCCGGCCCCACAGCACGGACACCAGCGGCTTGCCGCGCGCCGCCAGCGCCCGTATCGCCTGCTCGGTGACCTCCTCCCAGCCCTTGCCGCGGTGGGCTCCGGGGCTGCGCGGGGCCGTGGTCAGCGCCCTGTTGAGCAGCAGGACGCCCTGCTGGGTCCAGGGGGTCAGGTCGCCGTTGGACGGCTGGGGCAGCCCCAGGTCGGTGTTCAGCTCGCGGAAGATGTTGATCAGGCTCGGCGGCAGCGGGCGTACCTCGGACGCGACCGAGAACGACAGGCCCACCGCGTGCCCGGGGGTCGGATAAGGGTCCTGACCGACGATCAGGACCCGTACGTCGTCGAAGGGTTGCTGGAAGGCCCGCAGGACGTTGGATCCCGCCGGGAGGTAGGTGCGTCCCGCGGTGATCTCCGCGCGCAGGAAGTCACCCATCGCGGAGATCCGTCCGGCGACGGGGTCGAGGGCCTTCGCCCAGCCCGGTTCGACGATTTCATGCAAGGGTCGTGGTGCCACGGGCGTCACCCTACTGCCGTGCACAGGCAGGTGATCAACCGATGGCCGGAGCACGACGCACAGGCTCCCGGCGCCCGGTCCGCGCGGTTCAGGCGATCACCGCCGCCCGCACGCACAGCACGTCCGGCAGGTGCGAGGCCAGCTGCTGCCAGCTGTCGCCGTCGTCGGCCGAGGCGTACACCTCGCCGTTGCGATTGCCGAAGTACACGCCGGCCGGGTCGGAGTCGTCCGTGCACAGGGCGTCCCGCAGGACCGTGCCGTAGTGGTCCTCCGTCGGCAGTCCCTTGGCCAGCGGCTCCCAGGTGCGGCCCGCGTCCGTGGTGCGGAAGACCCGGCAGCGGTGCTCGGCGGGCACCCGGTCCGCGTCGGCGTTGATCGGGAAGACGTAGGCCGTGTCGCCCCGGCGCGGGTGGGTGGCCACCGCGAAGCCGAACGTGGACGGCAGATCCGCCCCGATGTCGGTCCAGCGTCCGCCCGCGTCGTCGCTGCGGTACACCCCCCAGTGGTTCTGCAGGTACAGCCGGTCCGGGTCGGCCGCGTCCTTGGCGATCTTGTGGACGCACTGGCCGAACTCCGGGTTCGGATCCGGCAGGAACACCGCGGACACGCCGGAGTTGGACGGCTTCCAGCTCGCGCCGCCGTCGGTCGTACGGAACACCCCGGCCGTCGAGACGGCCACGGTCACCGTCTTCGGATCGCGGGCGTCGGTGACCACGGTGTGCAGGCCCTCACCGCCGCCGCCCGGCACCCACTGCGCGCGCGTCGGGTGCTCCCACAGCGGGCGGACCAGCTCGAAGCTCTCGCCGCGGTCCGCCGAGCGGTACAGCGCCGCCGGTTCCGTGCCCGCGTAGACCACGTCCGGCTCGGCGGCGGCCGGGTGCAGCTGCCAGACGCGCTCCAGTGAAGCGCCGGTGTCCTTCGGGAACTTGACGGCCGGCTGAGACGGCTCGGTCCAGCTGCGGCCGAGGTCGTCGGAGTGGAAGACCGACGGGCCCCAGTGGGCGCTGTCGCCGCCCGCCAGCAGCCGGGGCCGGCCCTCCCGGGTGTCGATGGCGACCGAGTAGACCGCCTGCGCGTTGAAATACGGGCTGTCGTCGAACTCCCAGGCCCCGCGGCCCTTTCGCCGCCCGATGAACAGGCCTTTGCGGGTGCCCACCGCCAGCAGAACCTCGGTCATGCCGATCACCTCCGGGACGCCTTTGTCCGGGTAGTCGTCAGATATCGGCCAGTGTGCACCCCACCACTGACACTCTCCCTCCCAGCTGGTGTTTGCACAGGTCACAGCGGTGCCGTCGGCCTTCGGCGAAGACCGTCGGGATGCGTTCCGGCATGCGCCTGCGCGAACGGGGTGCCGCGTGCGACCGTCGAGGAGACGGCTCGTCGTGAGCAATGGAGCGATCTCCCGCGTATGGGAGGGCGGTCCGGCCGGTCGGTGCGCTCGTGAGGAGGATGCCTTTGAAGGCGTTCCGTGGTCCGAAGGTGTGGCTGTGGCGCTGGCGGCGCAATCCGCTCAAACGCCGGGCCGACGTGGTGGAGGCCTGGGTGGTGCTCGGCGCGTGGCTGCTCACCGCCGTCGTCGGCGTGCTGAGCGGCCTCGCGGCGGCCCGGTCGGTGGAGGACGGACTCGCCCGGGAGCGCGCCGCCTGGCGTCCCGTCGTGGCCCGGGTCGTGGCACCGGCCCCTGGTGCGCCCTCCACGCATGGCCACATCCCCGCGGGTGAACGGGTGTGGGCCGAGGTGAGCTGGACGGCCGCCGACGGTTCCGCCCACACCGCTCAGGTCCGGGTGGAGCCCGGCAGCAAGGCCGGCACCCCGGTCACCGTATGGACCGATCCCCAGGGCCGTCTCGTCAGCCGGCCCACCTCCGCCACGGAGGGCGTCTTCCGGGGCACCCTCATCGGCGTGCTGGTGGGCCTGAGCGCCGCGGCCGTCCCCTTCGTCGGAGGCCTCGCCCTGCGCGGCCGGCTGGAACGCCGCCGGATGGACGCCTGGGACACGGAATGGTCGAGGCTCGGACCGCAATGGGGACGGATGGTCTGACCCCCGGCACCGTCCCCTGGCGGGCCACGCGCGCCGACGACGGCTGCCGGGCGAGGGCTCACCGCGCGGTGGCCTGGCCCGGCGGTTGGCCGGTGACGGTGTTACGCGATGGGGTTCATGTGGTGGGGCGGGCGGTTGGTGATGGTGTCGCGGTGGGGGTGCGTGCTCCGGTGGTGGCCGGGGCGGGATTCACTGTGGCGTGGCGTGGCGTGGTCCGGCTGCCGGCCGGTGACGGTGTCCGCCACGGTCCTGCCTTGGTTGGAGTGGTCGGCGACGGTGTACGGCGGGCCGCTTGGGCCGGCGGTCGGCCGGGTGATGGCCCACGGTACCGGGTGATGGCCCGCGGTGGGGTGGCGTGGTCCGGCGGTCAGCCGGCGTCGGCCTCGCCGCGCGGCCGTATGGTCCTGTGGCCGCCCCTACATCCCCGCCAGCACCTCCCGGCACGCGCTCAGCAGTGCCTCGTCCTGCGGTATGCCCTGGCCCCCGGAGCCGCCGGGGCCGCTCGGACGCGTCAGGTGGCGCAGATGGCGGCGCGGGGCGGCGAGTTCCGCCGTCACCAGGTCCCGTAGCGGAGAGGCGGCCGGGCCCATCGTCGTCAGGCACCGGGCGATCGGACCGCGGCTGCGCGGGTCCTCCGCCCAGGAGGACCGGAACACGGGCAGGACCGGCTCCGGATCCCCGTCGATGCGCCATAGCGCGCACGCGGCCGACGCCCGCTGCCGTATCCGCCCGGCCCCGGCGGTCCGGCGCAGTGCGGGCAGGGCGCGCCGCGCGGCCGGACCCAGTCCGCCCAGCCGCCGGGCGGCCAGACACCGGCGCGCCGGGTCGTCCTGTGCCAACTCCCGCAGCAGGACGGGGAGTACGGCCCCCGTGTCCCCGTCGGCCGACCAGAGCGCGCCGGCCGCGGCGGCCGCGTGCCGGGTGGGCAGGAGCGCCCGGAGGATCGGCACCGCATGCGCGGTGGCGCCAAGCGCCTCCAGTGTGCCGATGGCCTGTTCCACGATCGCGTCCCGCGCCCTCAGGCCGTCCGGGGCGTCCGAGAGGAGCCGCAGTACTTCCGGGACCGCGTCCGCGTCCCCGACGGCCCTGACCGCCGCCAGCAGCGGAGCGGCCAGCCGGGCGGCGGCGGGGGAGGACAGCGGGATCCGGCCGAGCCGGTGCCGTACCGCAGGGGCGAGCGGGGCCGCGGCTGCACCCAGGTGGGCCAGTTCGAACCCCAGCTCCTCGGGTGCGGCCGGGCCGGCCAGCAGCCGGGCCAGGGCCGGGACCGCCCGAGGATCACCGCTCCTGGCCAGCGCCTTGAGCGGGCCGCCGAGTGCGGGGGAGCCACGCTCCCAGCGGTGCGTCCACAGGTCGGGCCGGGCGCGCACCAGCGTGTACAGGTCGCCCCCGGCCGGCGCGGCCAGCGCGAACAGCTCCGTCAAGGCCGCGACCGCGGCGTCCCGCAACGGGTCCTGCTCGGCGGCCAGCTGGCCGCCGAGCAGTTCGACGGTCGCCGTGTGATCGCCGCGCCAGCCGCGCAGCAGGGAGGCCGCCATCCACACCGCGTTGCACCGGTCCACCGGGTCCGGACTGGTCAACTGCCCGGTCAGCAGGGCGATCCGGTCGCTCACCCGGTCACCGAGCGCGGTGTGCAGGGTGCGCAGCAGCTGGGCGCCTTCCTCGTCGGAGGGGCGCAGCCGCCGTATCCGGCCCACGAGGGTGTCGCCGCCGGAGGGCTCGGCGATCCGGGCGCGGTCCACGGACCGTTCCCGAAGCAGCTCGACCGCCGTCGGCACCAGGCCGGCCGGAAGCCGGGCGGGCGCGGCGAGCGCGAGCTGGCCGAGGGCGGCGAGCCGCAGACCGGCGTCGTACGGCGGCGCGCTCTGCTCGGCCAGGAGGGCCGCCGCGGCGTCGGCGTGCGCGGGGTGCCGGCGGACGAACAGGCCGAGCGCCTCGGTGAGGGCGAACAGGACGCGGCCGTCCCGCTCGGCCCGCAGCCGCTGCCGTAACAGCCCCAGGGCGCGCGCGGGCTCGGCCAGGAAGTGCACCAGGGCCCCGGCCGCCGCGCCGCGCACCGCCGGATCCGGGTCCCCGGCCAGCGGGACGAAGACCTCCGCTCCGGCGGACACCGCCTCACGCGCGCGTGTGTCCCCGTCCGTGCTCTCCGTGCCGATTCCGACCAGCAGTTCCACGATGCCGGCCCGGTCCGGCACTTCCGCGCGGGCCGCGAGCGAGAGCAGGAAGGGGACACAGGCCAGCGTCGAGTCGTACACCCGGCCCTCGTGGCGCAGCGCGCCGTACATCCCGTCGAGCGCGGTCGTCCGCTCGGCGGTGTCCGCGGACGCCAGTGCCCGCAGCCATCCGGGCACGTCCCGCGCGCTGCCGTGGGCGTGCCGCAGCGAGGCCCAGTCGACCTCGTCGATCCCCGTGAACACGTTGTCCTCCCCCAGGTGAGTGCCACCTGGTCGCGAGTGTGCACCATGGCACTGACAACGGTCCGGAATCACGCCCTGACTGTGTGCGATCCGTCGGCTGTCACCGGCCACACGCGCGCGTGGCGGCACCCGCCCGGTGAGAGGGGTCAGTTCAGGCCGGGCAGGGCCCGCTCGAGGATCGCGTCGACGCCGGTCCCGGAGGGCAGCGTGCCGAACGCGTGCCCCCAGTCGCCGCCCAGCCTGCTCGCGCAGAAGGCGTCCGCGACCGGCTGCGGGGCGTGCCGGACCAGCAGCGAGGCCTGGAGGGCGAGCGCCATCCGCTCGACCAGCCGACGGGCGCCCATCTGGTCGGTTTCGGCCAACTGGTCCTTGAGCGCGGCCACCGCCGTGTCCAGGCGGGCGTCCGCCCCGCGCGCGAGGGCGAGTTCCGCGAACAGGGCTTCGGCGGTGTCCTGTTCCCGGCCGAGGGCGCGCAGCACGTCGAGCGCGTTGACGTTGCCCGAGCCCTCCCAGATCGACAGCAACGGGGCCTCCCGGTAGTGCCGGGGCATGCCGGAATCCTCGACGTAGCCGTTGCCGCCCAGGCATTCCAGGGCCTCGGCGGTGAACGCCGGGCCGCGCTTGGTGACCCAGTACTTGCCCACCGCGGTGGCGATCCGCCTGAAGGCCCGCTCCCCGGCGTCCCCGCGCACCGCCCGGTCGGCCGCGCCGGCCAGCCGCAGCGTGAGCGTCGTCGCCGCCTCCGACTCCAGCGCGAGATCGGCCAGGACGTTACGCATCAGTGGCTGGTCGACGAGCCGGGCACCGAACGCGCTTCGGTACCGGGCGTGGTGCCCCGCCTCGGCCAGCGTCTTGCGCATCAGGGCCGCCGTGGACATCACACAGTCCAAGCGGGTGCAGTTGACCATCTCGATGATGGTCTTCACCCCGCGCCCCTCCGGCCCCACCAGCCAGGCCACCGTCCGGTCGAACTCCGGCTCGGAGGAGGCGTTGGAGCGGTTGCCCAGTTTGTCCTTCAGGCGCTGGATGCGGAAGGTGTTGCGGCTGCCGTCCGGCAGTACGCGCGGCACCAGGAAGCACGACAGCCCGCTCGGGGCCTGCGCCAGCACCAGGAAGACGTCGCACATCGGCGCCGAGGTGAACCACTTGTGCCCGCGCAGCGTGTACACCCCGGGCTCCCCGGTCGGCGTGGCCACAGTGGTGTTGGTGCGGACGTCCGAGCCGCCCTGCTTCTCGGTCATGCCCATGCCTGCGAGCAGCCCCGGCTTCTCGGTCGGCACACGCAGCTCCGGATCGTACTCCCGGCTCGTGAGCAGCGGTTCGTACACCTTGGCCAGGTCAGGCTGGGCGCGCAGCGCGGGGACGGCGGCGTACGTCATCGAGGTCGGGCAGCCGTGCCCGGCCTCGGTGTGCCCCCACACCAGTCCGCCCGCGGTCCGGGCCACGTGGGCGCCGGGCCGTCCGTCCGCCCACGGGGCGCCGGCCAGGCCCTCGGCGACCGCCGTGCGCATCAGGTGGTGCCAGCTGGGGTGGAAGTCGACCTCGTCGATCCGGTGGCCGTAGCGGTCGTGGGTGCGCAGCACCGGCTCGTGCCGATTGGCCAGTTCGCCCCACTCCTGCGCCTCGGCGCTGCCGGCGCGCGCCCCCAGCAGCCGGATGCCGTCCTCGGCCCACCCGGCGCCCTCCCGGCGCAGCCCCTCCAGCAGGGCCGGGTCGTCCGAGGCGTCGTAGGGAGCCAGGGGCGGGGCCTGGTTGGTGACGTCGTGCGTGGCGTACTGCGGCTGGGGCGGCGACTGCGCGGGAATCGAGACCATACCGCCATGTTGCACTCTTCCTACGGCTGCAGCAATAACGCAACAAGAGCGGTGCCCGTACAGTACGTGCCCATGCGCATGAACGTGTCGGCCGAGTCCCAGGGGGCGGACCTGCGGCCGCTGTCCGCCCGGTCGGTCGTGCTGAGCCTGCTCCTCGGCGCGCACCCGCCTCAGCTGCCGGTGAAGGACCTGGTCAGGCTCGTGGAACCCTTCGGCGTGGGCGGCTCCACGCTGCGGGCCGCGCTCAGCCGGATGGTGGCCGCCGGGGACCTGCGGCGCACGGACGCCGTCTACCGGCTCAGCGACCGACTGCTGGCCCGCCAGCGGCGCCAGGACGAGGCGTTGCGTCCCGGCACGCGCGCGTGGGACGGCGACTGGGAGATGGTGGTGATCACGGCGACGGGCCGCGGCCCCGCCGAACGCGCGGATCTGCGCGCCCGGTTGACGGCCCTGCGGCTGGCCGAACTCCGCGAGGGCGTGTGGCTGCGCCCGGCGAACCTCGACCGGCCGCTGCCGGCCGGTCTGCACCGCGTCGCCCTGACGTGCGCCGCCCGGCCCGAGGAGTCCGCGCACGACCTGGTCGCCCGGCTCTGGCCGCTGGACACCTGGGCGGCCACCGCGCGGACACTGCTCGCGCACACGGCGGCCGACCAGAGCCCGGCGAACCGTTTCACCGCGTATGCCGCGGCCGTACGGCACCTGCTCACCGATCCCGTCCTGCCGCCCGGGCTGGTGCCCGCCGACTGGCCGGGGGAGACCCTGCGCACGGACTACGCCGCCTATCAGCGGGAACTGACCGCGTCGGTGGGCCGACGGGAGCGCGCCGCGTGACGGCGACCGCCCTCGAGGCCTTCCTGCGGGCCCGGTTCGAGGAGGAGGAACGGGTGGCCCGGGACGCGATCACCGGCGCGCCCGGCGCCGTCTGGGGCGTCATGGCCGACGAGATCGAGCAGGTGCTCACCTCCCAGGACCGCGGAGTCACCCACACGCCCCTGGTGCAGTTCGGCGCCGACGACCCGGTACGCATGCTCAACCATGTGGCCCGCCACGATCCGGCCCGGGTGCTGCGCGAACTCGAGGCGAAACGGGCGCTGTTGGGGGAACACCGGACGTGGGACGACGGCAGGTGCCGCACCTGCCGCGAGGGTTCCCGTTCGCCCTGCACCACACTGCGCCTGCTCGCGGTCCCGTTCGCCGGCCACCCCGGGTACGAGGACCTCTGGCGCCCCTAGGTCCGGCCGGTCTCGGCGAGGGCGGCCGCACGTACTCGGCGGAGCGCGGCTCGAGGCCCACCCAGGCCGTGAGGACGGGGCTCACCTGTAGGTGATGTCGGAGCTGGACTACTCGCAGTACGTCCCGTCCGGGCCCGAGCCGTTGGTGGTCGGTTCCTTGCCCGTGTTGTTGCCGATGTACTTCTGGCACGGGACGATCTTCTTGCCCGAGTCCCCGACGACGCCGACGTCCTCCCATCAGACGTTCTGCAGGGTGCAGCTGCCCTCGCAGTGGATGCCGTCCGCGGCGGGAGCGCCGATGATGACGTTCTTCAGGGCTGTGCCGGGGGCCAGGTCCAGGATCGGGAGCTGGTGCTCGCTCTGTCCGCCGGTGCCCAGGTCCCCGCTGCCGTACAGGCGTTTCATCCCATAGTCCCTGGTGCCGGAGAGCGAGATGGTCTTGGTGACCGCCTGACTTCCGTTGGCGGTGGGCCAGGTGGCGGCGTGGGCGGGACCGCCGCTAGCCGTGATCATGCCTAACGTCAGGCCGAGGGAGGCGAGTCCGCCCGTCAGGGCGCGACCGGAGCGCGCGTGTGCTCGAGAAGTCATGTCCCGAACGCCTTCTTCCGAGTGGGGGTTATGTACATGACCAACGTGCGCTGTACCGAACTGAGTTGTGGAGGCGCGGGCACCGATCCGGACGCGCATGTCCCCTGTGCGGCACATCTGGTCACATCGATGAACGGACCGTAGGGTGTAAGCGCTTTCTGGTCAATGGATCGGGCAGAGGTGTCCCCAGTCGGCGGGAAGTATGGTGGGAGCGCTTCCATGGCGGATGTGTTCATGCCACGATGCCGCCGTGAAGCAGCCCGCCAGAGCGCCGTTCGCCACCGCGCTGAGTGTCTGTGTCCTCGTGCTGACCCTGGTCGTGACGGGTACGGCGGTCAGGTCCCTGCTCGGCAGACCCGGGCCGGCCACGGCCGGCGGGAGTCCGGGCGCCGGCAGGCACTGGGTGAACACGTGGACCGGCATGCCCCAGCTGACCGAGCCCGCCAACCTCCCGCCCGCGCCGTACACCGGTGACAAGTCGGTGCTCGTGGACACCACCCTGCGGCAGACCGTCCGGGTCACTGCCGGAGGCCATCGCATCCGGCTGCGTTTCTCCAACGCCTACGGCGACACCCCGCTGCCGCTCACCGCCGTGACCGTCGCCCTGCCCCAGGGCGGGAAGGCCGGCGTCAGCGGGGTCGAACCGGGGAGCCTGCGCCGGGTCACCTTCGCCGGCCGGGACTCCGCCACCGTGCCGGTCGGTGCCCAAGTGGTCTCCGACGACCTCGACTTCGACCTGCGCGCCGGGACCGAGCTGACGGTGACGGCGTACACCGCGCGCGGCCAGGCCTCGCTCGCGCTCACCTCGCACCCCGGCTCGCGCACCACCTCCTACCTCGTGCACGGCGACCACACGCGCGACCTGGACCTGTCGGGCGCGGCCGCCGTCGACCACTGGTACCTGCTCAGCGACGTCGAGGTGCTGGCCCCCGGCGGTACCCGCGCGGTGGCCGTCGTCGGCGACTCGCTCACCGACGGGCGCGGCTCCACGACCAACGGCAACGACCGCTGGCCGGACCAGTTCTTCGACCGCCTCCACAGCCGGCCGGACACCTCCGGCGTCGCCGTGCTCAACCAGGCGGCCGGCGGCAACCGTGTCCTCAACGACGGTCTCGGCCCCAACGTCCTCGCCCGCCTCGACCGTGACGTCCTCTCCCGCAGCGGGGTCGCCTGGCTGATCCTCTTCGAGGGCGTCAACGACATCGGCACCGCCGACGCCACCGTCGAGGCACAGCGAGCCGTCACCGACGACCTGATCGCCGGATACCAGCAGATCGTCGTCCGCGCCCACGCCCTGGGCATCCGGGTCTACGGCGCGACGCTCACGCCGTTCGGCGGAAACGCCGCCTATGACGACGCGGCCGGGCGGCGGGAGGCCTCCCGGCAGCGCGTGAACGCCTGGATCCGCACCCCGGGCCACTTCGACGCGGTGATCGACTTCGACCGGGCGGTGCGCGACCCCTCGGCGCCGGACCGGCTGCGGCCCGGCCTGCAGGTCGGCGACTGGCTTCACCTCGATCCGCAGGGCTACGGGGTGCTCGCCTCGGCGGTGCCCGAGGGGCTGTTCCGCGCCAAGGGATGACCGGCGGGTGGGGCATGCGGCGGGCAGGGGTGGCGGTCCTCACGGGCTTGCCAAAGCTGAGGGGCGCGCGCTGTGGTCCGCCGCCTTTCAGTACGCCGCCTTCAGAACACAGCCCCTGGGCGCCGTCCAGGGCGTCGGGCGTACCCCGCCCGGCCTGCCGTCCAGGGCGTCGGGCACACGCCGGTCGGTCCGGTCACCCGGTCAGGGTCCTGCCCGTGATGGGTCTGGCGCCGGCGGGGCAGTGGCGCCAGACCCACCGGGAGGAGAGGGTCCGCCGGCTGCTGTCGGGCCGGCCCGGGATCAGGCCGACCGGTGGTACTGGTCCGGCACACCGACCTCGCCGCCCAGTTCGCGGGCCGCGTGCCGGGCCCAGGACGGGTTGCGCAGCAGCTCGCGGCCCAGCAGCACGGCGTCGGCCTCGCCGTTCGTGACGATCTTCTCGGCCTGCCCGGCCTCGGTGATCAGGCCTACGGCGGCGACGGGTAGCGGGGTCTCGGCCTTCACCCGGGCGGCGAACGGCACCTGATAGCCGGGCTTGACCGGAATGGTCACACCGGAGGCGTTGCCGCCGGTGGAGACGTCGAGGAGGTCCACACCGTGGGCGTGCAGATCGCGGGCGAAGCGGACGGTGTCCTCGGTGGTCCAGCCGCCGTCCTGCAGCCAGTCGGTGGCCGAGATGCGGAAGAACACCGGCTTGTCCTCGGGCCACACCGCCCGCACGGCGTCCACGACCTCGAGGGCGAACCGGGTGCGGTTCTCGTACGAGCCGCCGTAGGCGTCGCTGCGGCGGTTGGAGTGTGGCGAGAGGAACTCGTTGATCAGGTAGCCGTGGGCGCCGTGGATCTCGGCGACCTCGAAGCCGGCGGCCCGCGCCCGTCGGGCCGCGGCGGCGAACTGGCCGACGATTTCGCTGATTTGATCGAGCGTCAGCTCGGTGGGTATGGCGTGGCGTTCGTCGAAGGGCACGGCGCTCGGGGCGACCGGCTGCCAGCCGTGTGCCTCCGGGCCGACCGGGGCGCCGCCCTTCCAGGGCCGGTCGGTCGACGCCTTGCGGCCGCCGTGGGTCAACTGGATCCCGGGCACCGTGCCCTGGGCGGTGAGGAAGCCGGTGATCCGGCGGAAGGCCTCCGTCTGTGTGTCGTTCCACAGGCCGAGGTCGTACGGCGAGATCCGGCCCTCCGGCGAGACCGCGGTGGCCTCCACGATGATCAGGCCGGTGCCGCCCGTGGCGCGCGCCGCGTAGTGCGCGAAGTGCCAGTCCTGCGGGGCACCCGTGAGCGGACCCTCCGGCTCGGCCGAGTACTGGCACATCGGGGGCATCCACACCCGGTTGGGGATGGTCACTTCGCGCAGGGTGATGGGCTCGAAGAGCGCGCTCACGACGGACTCCATTCGTCACGGACCGGTGGTGGCTCGTACGATAACCCTCGTACTACGACAGATGTCAAACTACGAAGAGTCTCGTACTATTCTTGGGATCGAGGGGTTCCGCGACGAAGGGCAACCGTCATGACCGACACCGCCGCCGCCGGCCGTGCCCTGCCGCACCCGGAGCCGGCGGAGATCCGGCTGGAGGCCGTGCTGCACGCGCTCTCGGATCCGATGCGGTTGCGGATCGTCCGTGAACTGGCAGCCGACGAGGCCGAGTTGTCGTGCTCCCACTTCGTCCTGCCGGTGACCAAGTCCACCACCACCCACCACTTCCGGGTGCTGCGTGAGAGCGGGGTCATCCGGCAGGTGTACCGGGGGACGGCCAAGATGAGCGTGCTGCGCCGGGACGATCTGGACGGCCTCTTCCCGGGACTTCTCGACTGTCTCCTGGCCGCCGCGGACCGGCAATCCGAACGCCTCGGCGACGGAACCTGACGCAGCCGCCTCGCTCGCGCCCGGGAGGCGGGGCGCCGTCACGGGCGTCATCGACCGTGTCCCCGGCGACCCGCGTGTGCTCTTCGCGGCGCGGCGCGGTGACTGTCGTGCCCGCGCGATGCCCAGGCGCAGGCTGGCGGTTCGCTACGCCGACCGCGCCGCCCCCAGCAGCGCGTCCCAGTCGGCCAGCTTGACCATGTTCCGCCCGAGCCGCGCGCCGAGCGCGGCCTCCGCCCGCTCGATCGCCAGCCATCCCTGCCACGGCACGGGGTCGATGCCCGCCGCCCGCAGCGCCGCCAGCGGCTCCTCGGGAGCCAGCGCCGCCATCAGCGCGGGGGCGTCCGCGAGCAGGGAGGCCGCCGTCTCCTTGGCGCACGGCCGGTTGGTGCCGATGACGCCTGTCGGGCCGCGCTTGATCCACCCGGCGACGTACTCGCCCGGCGAGACGACCCCGTCGCGCAGCACACGGCCCTCGCGGTGCGGCACGGTGCCGCTCGGCACGTCGAACGGCAGGCCCTCCAGCGGGACTCCGCGATAGCCCACCGAGCGCAGCACCAACTGGGCCGGCACCTCCTCGTACCGCCCGGTGCCCGTCACCCCCCCGCTCCCGTCCGGCGCCGTCCGCTCGAAGCGCACGGCGGCCACGCGGCCGTCCTGCTCGAGCAGTTCCACGGGCCGCAGGAAGAAGCGCAGCCGGATCCGGCGCTCCGCCTGCCGGGGCGGAGCGGCCGCCCAGCCGCGCAGCACCTCCACGTTGCGCCGCTGGACAGCCGTCAGCGCGTCGGGCGCGGATGTCGCCAACTCGGCTTCCTGCACGGTCACTTCGGTGCCGGGGACGGTGCCCAGCTCGCGCAGTTCCTTGGTGGTGAAGCGGGCCTGGGCCGGGCCGCGCCGGCCCACCATGTGGACGTCGGTGATCCCGCTCGCGGTCAGCGTGTCCAGGGCCGACTGCGGGATGTCCGTCGGATGCAGTTCCGCGGCCCCCCGGACCAGCATCCGTGCGACGTCCACCGCCACATTGCCCACGCCGATGACGACGGCCGAGCGCACGCCGCGCAGACAGCCCGCGTCGGCCGCGTCCGGATGCGCGCTGTACCAGGCCACGAAGTCGGTCGCCGACCAACTGCCCGGCAACTCCTCGCCGGGAATGCCGAGCCGGCGGTCGGCGGCGGCGCCGACGCAGTACACCACCGCGTGGTACAGCTGCCGCAGCCGCTCCACGGGCAGCCCGTCCGGACCGCCGACCCGGACCCCGCCGAGGAACCGCACCCGCTCGTGCTCCAGCACCGCGCGGAGGCTGCCCTGCAGGGACTTGATCTTCTCGTGGTCCGGGGCGACGCCGTAGCGGACCAGGCCGTACGGGCAGGGCAGCCGGTCCAGGACGTCCACGTGCACCCCGGGATCCCGCTGGACCAGGCTCTGGGCGGTGTAACACCCGCTCGGCCCCGAACCGACGACGGCGACACGCAGCACAGCGCTACTCCTTGCCCGAAGGACGGGTGCGGACACCTCCAGCATGGCATCGCCCGGCCCGTGACGGCAGAGGCCGGCGGGGTGAAGCGGACGCGTGTCCGTTCGTATGGAATGTGATCATGCGGTTACGTTGCGTGTGTGCTGGAAGCGTCCTTTCTTGATCTTTCTGCTCTCAATCTTTCCGAACGGAACGCGGAGGACGGCGCGGTGTCCGTGTGGCCCGCGTGGGAGGTGCGTGAGCACGGCGGCACCCTGTCCTGGTTCCACCTCCGGCTCTCCTTCCCCGACGGCGCCGGGGTCGACGCCCTGGCCGTCGTGCGCGAGGGCCGCGTCTCCATCGAGGACGTCCGGGCCGAGCCGGCCCTGTCCCTCGCCGACCTGTCGGTGCTCGCCGACTGGATCCAGGGCCCGCTGTTCGCGTCGTGCGGCGTGACGGCGGAGAGGACGGAGAGGACGGAGGGGAGGGAGGAGGAGAGGGAGGAGGGGGCGTTTGCGGGGGCGGGCGAGGGGTGGATGACGGTGTGGCGCGCGGGTCGTACGAGGAAGCCGAGCGAGAAGCCGGCCGGGAAGGCGGGCGGGAGGAGCGCGACCGCTCGGACGGTCGTGGGCCGGATGCCTGCGGCGGGCCGGGGGGCGGCCCCTGTGCGGGAGTGCGGCGCGCGCGGCCGGCCTGGCCGCGTGGCATCGAGGGGCGGCTGATGGTCGCCCGGGAGTACCGCGCGGCGCAGGAGGAGGGCGCCGATCCGGTGCTCGCCGTGATGAGCGCGACCGGGCGCAGCCGTCGCCGCTCCCTCAGGCTGATCGCCCAGGCGCGGGACGCCGGATTCCTGACGGCACGTCATGTACGGCGTGAATGACGGGTGCCGGGACCCTCAGGTCCGGTCCGGCCGTTCCTCCGTGGCGAAGAACCGGGACAGGTCCTGCCCCCGTGCCTCGGCGGCCGTCCCGCTCTCCGGCGGCACACCCAGCGACGAGTCGAGCCCGTACCGCTGGAACAGTTCGGCCCGCAGCACCGGAACGGGCATCGGCGCCCCGGGCATCAGCGCCGCGTACACCGCCCCCATCAGCAGGGCCCGCAGCCTCGGGTAGTCGGCGGAGACGTTCTGCGAGCCGTACCGGGCGACGGTGTCCCCGAGCAGCTCGCCCAGCCGCTGCTGTTCCGGGCACTGTACGAAGCCCTCCGCCTGGAGCAGGCCCGCCATGTGCTGGCGCATGAGCACGGGCTGGTCGCGGGCGAGGCCCAGGATCGCGTCGATGGCACGGGCCAGCCGCTCCCGGCCGTCCTCGGTGCGCGGCTCGCGCTCCAGCGCCTCCTCCAGGGTGCGGTGCATCAGCCGGTGCACGGCGGACTGCACCAACTGGCGCTTTCCAGGGAAGTAGTACGACACCAGGCCGCGTGCCGAACCGGCCCGGTCCGCGATGTCGCCCAGGGTGGTGGCCTCGAACCCGTGCTCGCCGACCAGCTCCACGGCCGCCTGCAACAGCCGCTCCCGGGAACGCCGCCGCAACTCTTCATTGACCGAGGCGCTGCGCGGGGACATCCTGTAACTCCTGCGTTGACTGGCTGCCAGCCAACTATACTCATCGCAGGGGACCGCCGTCGTGCGCGGGGTCCGTCCAGGGCTGCCGTCCGTCTGGGGCGACGCGGGGGATCGTCTCAGACGGACGGCGCGTGAACGAGTCCTTTTCAGCGGGCCCGGTCACGTCCACACCCACCACCGAGACCAGCACCGCCGCCACCGCGGACACGGAACCTATCGGTCGGCAAGGGCCGGGTGCCGCCCTGCCCGCTGCACCGCGGCACCCGCGCGCACCAGGCGCAGGGTGAGTGGATCCCGGCGGATCACGACGAGGGCGGGAGGCGGTCCGCGACAGGCGGCGAGGAGGGCCGCGGCGGGAGGCTCAGCCGAGTGCCCGCAACGCCGGTACCAGCGCCACCAGTACCGGGATCACCGGCACCAGCGCGGCCAGGGCCGTCAGCCGGAGCCGGTGCAGGGCGGGAAGGCGGTCCGGGGCGGACAGCAGGCGGTGGACGCGTTGCGGGACATGCGCCTGCGGGGTGGGTGAGGGGCCGAACACGCCCCGCTCCTCGTTGAGTTCGACCAGGGCCAGCGCGGTCGTCAGCCGGCCGAAGCGCCGGGAGGCCGTGTCGTCCGCGGCCAGTTCGACCAGCCGGTGCATCTCGTCCCGGAACGCGGCGAACACCGGCACCTGCGGGAATCCGCCCGCCAGCGCGGCCGAGCTGTGCAGCAGCCAGTCGTGCCGGGCCTGCGCATGGCCCTGCTCATGCGCGAGGAGCGCGTCCAGCTGACGCCCCTTGAGACGGCGCAGCGCCGCCGTGGTGATGACGAGCTGGGGCGCCGCACCGGGCAGCCACCAGGCGTCGGGACGCTCGCCCTCGAGCACCACCAGGCGACCGCGCACCGGCTCCTCACCGGGCAACAGCGGTGCGCGCACGAGGAGTTCGGCCCGCCGGGTGCGCCGCCGCGCCCGGGACCGTACGACCTCGCGCACCAGCATCGCGAGGCTCCACAGGCCACCGGAGGCGAGCACGACGGCGGTCGGCGCGGCCCACGGACCAGCCGTGCCGAGCGCGTACGCGTCCACGACCGCGCGCGGCGCCGGCCCGAACACGTTCCCCCGCACCGCCTCCCAGGCCGCGGCCGCGCTCAGCGTCATCGACAGCGCGCAGCACAGCAGGACGGCCGCCACGACGCACTGCCACGCCCAGAGGGCGACGACCGGTTCGCGGTCCACCCAGTCGGCCCGGGCGAGCAGCCGGGGACCGGCGACGGCGGTCAGGACGCCGAGCAGCAGCAGTGCCACGGGGACCATCATGGACAGCACCCTATGAGCGCGAGGCCGCTCACCGTACGGCCCATGGTGCCGAAGTGACGCAGGCAACGCTTCCGGCGGCCCCGCCCGCGCCGTTCACATGGCGAGCAGCATCGCCACCATGCCGATCCCCATCGACAGCCGGCACGCCCGCGCCAGCTCCGGGCGGTCGCCCCAGCGCACGGGCCCGGACCCGGCCACCGCGACCGCGGCGGGCACCAGACGGGCCCCGGCGAGCAGCACGTACCCCGTGAAATACACGAGGAGCGCGCCGGTCAGCAACGGCACGCCGAAACCGCCGTGCTCATGGTGCGCGGCGGGCGGGACCGCGGCCATCGCCACCGACATGTAGACCATCGCCGACGTGCCCACCAGGTGGTGCACATGGTGCGGCACGGTGCGGGCCGACCACAGCGCGCGCAGCGCCGCCGCCCCGAAGACGGCCGCGTACAGCGGCCATGCCCACCGCGGCGGAGTGAAGACCGCCGCCGGTACGGCCATCACGGCCATGCCGAAGCCCATCAGCGCCTCGCCGCCCGCGGCCCGGCGCTGCTCCTCCACCGCGCTGCGCATCCGCAGCAGGCAGTAGACCCCGGTCGCCGCGCACAGCGCGACCAGCAGCCAGGCCGCCGGTACCGGTCCGTGCACGCGCACCTCCCCGCTCGACGGTCGGTCCAGGGATGCGATGCCCACGCCATGCGGAGCGCACGCGAGCGCAAGGGGGTACACGGGGAGCATTCGGCGGAGCACGGCAGGTGAGCAGGGCCGGGAAGGGAATTACTTTACAAATAAAACACGTGCTAAATTGATGGGTATGAGCAGTGCGACCCCACACCGACTTCCCCTCGCCGGGGTGCTCCGCCTCGGGCGGCCCTCCGACATCTGGTTCAAGCCCGCGCTGAGCGTGGTCGCCGCGGTCGCCCCGCCCAACCTGATCCTGCTGGCGCTGGGCCACCTCGATCTCGCCATGTACACGATGGCCGGATCCCTGTGCGCGCTCTACGGCCACAACCGGCCCTATGCCGCCCGGGCCCGCGTCCTGGCCTGGGTGGTGCTCGGCATGGTCGGCGGCCTGGCGGTCTCGCTGCTCGCCGCTTCGCTCACCAGCGACGCCGTCGTCCTGGTCACCGTCGGCGCCGTCATGGCCGCCGCGCAGAAGACCGTGTGCGACGCCACCCGGCTCGGACCGCCCGCCAACGTCGTCCTCACCTTCATCAGCTCCGCCTCGCTGTTCGCACCGCAGACCCTCGGCCAGGTCCCGGGACACGTGGGGCTGGCCCTGACGGCGGGCGCCTGGGCCTGGCTGGTCGGTATGGCGCCCGGCCTGCTGCGCCCGCACGGCCCAGAACGGCGCGCCACCGCCCGGGCCCTGAACGCCGCCGCCGCGTACGCCGCCACGCGCGGCACCGGCGACGGACATGCCAAGGCCCGCGCGGCGAGCGCCGCCGCGATCCACGCCGCCTGGCAGTCGCTGCTCGCCCCCGGCGCCCGCCCCGACCGCGCCCGGCGTGCCCTCGAACAGCTCCTGGTGCGCGCCGAGGTCGCCCTCGCCGCCCCGGCCGACTGCGACCCGGCCCGGCTGCGCGCCTGGGCCCGCGAGCTGCGCGGCACCGGCCGCATACCGCGGGTCGCGAACCCGCGCGCAGCCGTCGGCGAACTCCTCGGCGTCGACCTCGACCTCGAACTCGCCCGGCCGACAAGCCCGTTGAGGCACCGGCTCGCCCCCCTCGCGCCGATCGCCGTGCGCACCGCGATCGGCTGCGCCCTCGCCGGCTACGCCTCCCTCGCGCTCGGCGTCGGCCGTCCCTACTGGGCCCTGGTCACGGCGGCCTCCCTCTACCAGGCCAACGTCACCCTCACCTGGAGCCGGGGCGTCCAGCGCGTCGTCGGCAACCTCCTCGGCGTGCTCGCCTTCGCCGCCCTCGCCCCGCTCGCCCATCTGCACCCGGCCGCCCTGGTGCTGTGCTGCCTCGCCCTCAACTTCGGCGCCGAGGCACTGATCGGCCGCAACTACTGGCTCGGCAGCGTCTGCGTGACCCCGATGGCCCTGCTCGTCACCGAGTTCGCCCGCACGCAGGACCCGGGGCGGCTGATGACCGAACGGGCCCTGGACACCCTCGTCGGCGCGCTGGCCGGCTTCGCCGCCGCCGTCGCCGTGACCAACCGGCGCGCGGGCGACCGCCTCGAACAGGCCCTGACCACGGCGGAACGCGCCCGTGAGAACACCGCCCGGCTGCTGGCCGAGCCACACCCGGCACCCGCCGTCCTGGAGTCCGCCCGCCGTGCCCTGGCCGCCGCCCTGGCCGACCTGCGCGCCACGGCCGACGCCGCCGCCGGCGAATGGTGGCAGCGCGCCCTGCCCGAGGAGCGGGTCGTGCTCGCCGAACAGGCCGGACACCGTACGCTCGCGGCGACGGTACGACGGCAGGGGTTCGTGCCGGGGCAGGACGAGGACCAGACCTGGGGCCGGGGGCAGGACCCGGACCGGGCGACGGAGGACATACGGCCATGACGGCGAGGAACGGCGGACCGGCGCCCGCGGGCGACCCGGCAGACGCGGGCCCGGGCGGCGGAGCGGACCGGACCGGCTCCGGCTCCGGGAACGGCCCCGGCTCCGGCTCCGGGAATGGCTCCGGCTCCGCAACCGGTACCCATTCCGGGACCGGCACGGTCACCGGCGAGGGCGGCAGTGCCGGCACCGCGCCGGGTGACACCGTCGCCGCGGTCGTCCGGCAGTGGCAGGCCGTGCACCCCGAGCTGGACACCGGACCCATGGAGGTCATCGGCCGGATCAACCGCTGTGCCGCCCTGCTCCAGCAGGCCGAGGACGCGCCCCTGCGCCGCGCCGGTCTCAGCCGCCCGGAGTTCGACCTGCTCGGCGCGCTGCGCCGCACCGGCCACGAGCTGACCCCGGGGGACCTGGTCCGTGAGACCTTCTCCTCCGGGGCCGCCGTCACCAAGCGGCTCAAGCAGCTGACCGAACGCGGTCTGGTCGAGCGGCGCGGTGACACCCGCGACCGCCGTGTCGCCCACCTCCGGCTCACCGACGCAGGGCGCGACCTGGTCGACGGCATCCTCCCCGAGCAACTCGCCTACGAGTCCACCGTCCTGTCCGTCCTGGCCCCCGCGAGGCAAGGCGAACTCGCCGGGATGCTGGGGGAGTTGCTCAGCCGTCTGGAGGGCCGGACGGGAGCGCTGCGGGCGTAGCGCGGGGCGGTCACAGGACGTCGTCCACCGTACGGCGGTGGGTGGAGCCCCGGTCGCCGTACCGCGTCCGCGTCCAGCCGGACCTCGGCGCTCGCCGGGCCGGCGGCGAGCTGCGCCTCCTGCGCGGCCACGCTGACCGGTACGACGTTCCCGGGCCGTTCCCAGACCACTTCGGGGTGCGCTCCAGCGGGCTGCAGCGCACCTGCGAACCGCTGGAGCGGGCCCAATCCCGCAGCTCTGCAAGGGCGTTGGCCACGGCGGTCTCCCGCGCGGTCCAGCCCCTCAGCCCTCCATGTCCGACACATGCACCCCGAACTCCGCGCCCTGCGGGTCCCGCAGCACGGCGATGCGCGGGCCGTCCGGCACCGTCACGGGGGCCACGACGACGGCCCCGCCCGCCCGCTCCGCGACCTCGGCCGCGGCGTCCACGTCGGCCACCGCGAAGTACGGCATCCAGTGCGCCGGCACCTCGGGCGGGAACCGGTCGCCCATGTCGGCCATGCCGCCGAACTCCGCGCCGCCGAGCGCCCACTGCGTGTACCACTCGGAGGATTCGGCGCTCCAGTCGAACACGGTGGTGTAGAAGTCCCGGGCCCGAGCGGTGTCCCGGGTGGCCAGCTCCACCCAGCCGAGCGTGCCGGGCGCGTTGAACAGCCCGGCGCCCCGGAAGGACCGCGCCTGCCACAGCTGGAACGCGGCACCCGTCGGGTCGAGGGCGACCGCGAACCGGCCCACGTCGAACACGTCCATCGGGCCGACGACCACCGTCCCGCCGGCCTCCTCCACGCGCCGTCCCGCCGCGTCCGCGTCCGGCACGGCGAAGGAGACGTTCCACGCCACCGGCTGGGCCTTCTGGTACAGCGGGGTGAGCGCGGCGACGGGGACGTCACCCAGGTGCGCCATCGTGTACCCGCCCGCCTCGGGCCGTGGATCCGTCTCCGGCCGCCACCCGAACAACTCGGCGTAGAACCGCTTGGCCCCCTCCAGATCGTTCGTCCCCAGCTCGGTCCAGCACGGGCCGCCGGTCACCGGCTTGTCGAACTCCATCACGGTTCCTTCCGGACGGGCGGACGGGCGGACGGGCTCCCCCACCACACGGAGCCCTCACCCGGCACGCTAACCCCGGCCCACGACCCCGGCCATCCGAGCCGCACCGGGGGCGGGGACCCGTCTGCCGCGTGCCCCTGAGCAGGTGGGGACCGTCGGCCGGGGGCGGCCCCGTCCGGAGGCCCGGCCCCGGCCCCTGTCCCGTTCCCGTCCCGGCCGGTGTCCCGTCCAGCCCCCGTCGGTGACCGCCTCAGATTCCCGGGCGGTACCGCATCGGATGGTCCGGCGGGATCTCCACCAGGGCGATGCGGACGCCGTCCGGGTCGGTGATCCACATCTCGATCAGGCCCCAAGGCTCCTTCACCGGTGGCCGGGCGATGGCGACGCCCTTCGCCCGCAGGTCGTCGTGCGCGGCCGTCACGTCGTCGACCTGCAGCCACAGCCGTACCGCGGGCGCCGGCGGGGTCTCGGACCGCCCGGAGACCTCCAGGAAGCCGCCGCCGAGGAAGTAGACCGTCCCGCGCTCGGGGCCGGTACCGAACTCGCGGTAGACGGACAGCCCCAGCTGCTCGCCGTAGAAGACGCGGGAGCGCTCGGGGTCGGTGGGGGTGAGCAGCGTCCGGCTGCTGAGTACGTGCACCATGCAGGCGGAGCCTAATGGCAGGGTTACCCTCGACCCTGGCTCAGCCACGCCCGAGATCGAAAGGCCGCCGTATGGACACCCCCGCCACCGGACTCACCTTCCGCGCCGCGACGGACGCCGACGTGGACGCCCTGGTCGCGCTGATCGAGTCGGCGTACCGCGGCGACTCCAGCCGGGCCGGGTGGACCACCGAGGCGGACATCCTGCAGGGGCAGCGCACCGACCCCGAGGGTGTGCTCGAGGTGATCAAGTCGCCGGACAGCCGGCTGCTGACCGTGGAGCGGGACGGCCGCGTCATCGCCTGCTGCCAGCTCGAACACCGCGGCGACCACGCCTACTTCGGCATGTTCGCCGTCAGCCCCACGCTGCAGGGCGCCGGCCTCGGCAAGGTGATCATGGCCGAGGCGGAGCGCCGGGTCCGCGAGGAGTGGGGCGTCACCGAGATGCACATGACGGTGATCTCCGTACGGGACGACCTCATCGCCTGGTACGAGCGCCGCGGCTACCGCCGTACGGGAAAGATGACGCCCTTCCCGTACGGCGACGAGCGCTTCGGCATCCCGCAGCGCGCGGACCTCCAGTTCGAGCTGCTGGTCAAGCCGTTGGCGTGACCCTCAGGCGGTGAAGCGGGCGGTGCGCTTGATCTCCGGGAAGTCGGTCGTCGCGCCGTCCAGCTGCAGGGCGCGCACCAGCCGCAGATGGTCCTGCGTGTTGACCACCCAGCCGATGATCCGCAGACCGGACGCGCGCGCGTGCTCGGCGATCTCCAGGGTGAGCCGGCGGATGTCGAGACAGACGGTCGGGGCGCCCACGGCCACGGCCCGCTCCACCACGTCGGTGCCGTAGCGTTCCGCGATCAGCGCGGTGCGCACGCCCGGCACCAGCCGGGCGATCTCGGCGATCGCGTCGTCGTGGAACGAGGACACCTCCACCCGCCCGACCAGGTCCCGCTCGTGCATCACCTTCGCCAGCGAGCGGGCCGCCGCCACATCCTTGATCTCGGCCTGCAGCGGCGTGCGGACCGCGTCCAGCACCTCCTCGAACACCGGCACCCGCTCCCCGCGGCCCGCGTCCAGGCCGCGCAGCTCGGCCAGGGTCTTCTCGGCGATCGGCCCGGAGCCGTCGGTCGTGCGGTCCACCTCGGCGTCGTGCATGACGACCAGCGCGCCGTCCTTGCTCAGGTGCAGATCGAGTTCGATGAGATCGAGGCCGGCGTCCTGCGCGGCGACGAAGGAACGAAGGGTGTTCTCGGGCTCGACACCCATGACCCCGCGGTGACCGATGGTAAGGAAGTTCAAGGTTCGACTCGCTTCCGTCGACGGCGGCTCGGCACGCGCGGGACGGGCGGACGCCGTCGTCCGCGCGGGCAGAGTCGCAGCCTAATCGCCGGGGCCCGCGATGAACCCGCACGTGCACGCCGTACGGGTGCGTGGCGCGCGCTTCAACTGGCCGGTATGCGCCCCGGCCGTCACCCGCTCGTGGGCGAGTCCCCGCGCTCTTGACCGGCCGGATCGGTGCCGCGGCGGGACCGTACCCGCTCGACGGAAGTGACCGCCGTCACGGTTTACGACAGGAAAATCGGCGGCCTACACGAGAATCGACAGGAAATTTTCCCGGGCTGCCCCTTGATGACGGAAACCGGGTATGCATACGGTGTCCTTACGCGAGGTTCTCCCGTGGAGGATGGGAAATGACGGAAATTCTTGTGCAGGCGGCTATGGAGGGACACGTTCCTTCGTCGACCAGGGTGATTGAGCACCCGGCCTGGCCCGTGCTCAAGGATGCCGTGGAGCAGATCCGGCCATGGCAGAGCAAGGACGGGTCGATCGACTTCGCGGCCGAGGGTGCCCCGGCCCGGGCCGAAGCCGAGGCTGCCGTGCGGAGTGTCGTCGAGGCGATCGAGCTGCTCTCCCCGTTGCTCCCGCACGACAAGGCCTACCACCAGGCCGTCGTGGACGACCTGCGGCGCTGGGCCGGGGGCGGCTTCGAGGTGCCCGACTTCCTGGACTCCCTGCTGGCCTTCCAGCCCGCCGCGCAGCGCGCGGACGGCCTGCAGCACCTGGTCGTCTTCCCGATGTACACGCAGAACGGCAACCTGGATCGCAACCTCGAGGCGGTCGTGCTGCGCATGGTCTGGCCCGACTGGCTGGCCGAGCTGGAGCGCACCCGCTACGACAACCCGCTGTTCTGCGGCATCACCTTCGAGGACTTCACGTCCGGCTACGACACCAACTCGGCCGTCCTCTTCCCGGAGACCATCGCCGTACGCGAAGCGCCGGAACGTTTCTCCTGGGGCGGCATCTTCTGCGACCGCGAGGCCGCCCGCTTCCGCCGGGTCACCGAGGCCGCCGTCGACATCCTCGGCCTCCAGCTGCCCGAGGACATCGCCGCGATGGTCCACGACCAGAAGCGCTGCGAGGAGGCCTTCGTGCTGTGGGACATGGTCCACGACCGCACCCACAGCCACGGCGACCTGCCGTTCGACCCGTTCATGATCAAGCAGCGGCAGCCGTTCTGGATGTACGGCCTGGAGGAGCTGCGCTGCGACCTCACCGCCTTCAAGGAGGCCGTGAAGCTCCAGGCGGACGGTGTCCCGCAGGCCCGTGACGTGCAGTACGCGGTGCTCTTCGACCGGATGTTCCGCTTCCCGGTCACCGGCGACCGCAACCGCAACTACGACGGCCTCGGCGGCCAGCTGCTCTTCGCCTACCTGCACAAGCACGACGTGATCCGCTGGACCGACAACAAGCTCTCCATCGACTGGGAGCGCGCCCCGCAGGTCACCAACCAGCTGTGCGCCGAGATCGAGAAGCTGTACCGGGACGGCATCGACCGCCCGAAGCTGGTGCACTGGTTCGCGGGCTACGAGCTGGTCGCCGACTACCTCGCCCCGCACCCCGGCTCCAGGTGGGCCAAGGGCCCGGACGCCCTGGACCTGACCCAGCCGCCGCGCAAGCTCGTGGACGACGTGCTTCCGGACGAGTTTCCGCTGAGCATGTTCTATGAGGCCCTGTCCAAGAAGCTGAAGAATGTGATCGCCTCCACCAAGGGCATCACGGCGGACGGCGCCGAGCGGGTCGCCGCGTGAGCGACCGCGTCCAGAACACTGCTTCAGAGGGGAAGAACATGGGGAACGGGGCGAACGGGCCGCTCAGCGGTTCGGTGATCGCGGTGGCCGGCGCGGGCGGACCCGCCGGCCGCGCGACCCTGCTGCGCCTGGCCGAGGCCGGGGCGACCGTCGTGGGCGCGGACAACGACCCGCAGCGCCTGTCGGAGGCCGTGGACGCGGCCCGGTACGCCTCCGGTGGCGCCTCCGTCACCGGAGACACGGTGGACCTGCTCGACCTGCAGTCCACCCGGGAGTGGGCCGCCCACGTCGAGAAGGACTTCGGGCGCGTCGACGGCCTTGTGCACCTGGTCGGCGGCTGGCGCGGCAGCGAGACCTTCACCAAGACCAGCCTCGACGACTGGGACTTCCTGGAGCTGCTGCTCGTCAAGACCGTGCAGCACACCTCGCTCGCCTTCCACGAGGCGCTGCAGCGCAGCGACCGCGGACGGTACGTCCTGATCAGCGCGGCCGGGGCGAGCAAGCCCACCGCCGGCAACGCGGCCTACTCCGCCGCCAAGGCCGCGGCCGAGGCGTGGACGCTGGCCATGGCCGACTACTTCCGCAAGGCGGGGATCTCCGAGGGCGCCGAGGGGCCCACCTCCGCGGCTACGATCCTGGTGGTGAAGGCGCTGGTGCACGACGCGATGCGCGCCGAACGCCCCAACGCGAAGTTCGCGGGCTTCACGGACGTCAAGGACCTGGCCGAGGCCATCGAGGGCGTCTGGAGCAAGTCCGCCGCCGAAGTGAACGGAAACCGTCTGTGGCTGACCGAGAAGCCGTGAACCCACCCAGGACCGACGCGCGTCGCCATCACGACCCGCAGGTCCGCGGTTTCGCCAGTGACAACTACGCCGGTGCCCACCCGGAGGTACTGGCCGCCCTGGCCCTGGCCAACGGCGGCCATCAGGTGGCGTACGGCGAGGACGAGTACACGGAGAACCTCCAGCGGATCGTCCGCAGCCATTTCGGGGCCGGTGCGGAGGCCTTCCCGGTCTTCAACGGCACCGGCGCCAACGTCGTCGCGCTCCAGGCCGTCACCGACCGCTGGGGCGCGGTGATCTGCGCCGAGAGCGCGCACATCAACGTCGACGAGGGCGGCGCTCCCGAACGCATGGGCGGTCTGAAGCTGCTCACCGTGCCCACGCCCGACGGCAAGCTCACCCCCGAGCTGATCGACAGGCAGGCCTGGGGCTGGGAGGACGAGCACCGCGCGATGCCGCAGGTCGTCTCGATCACCCAGAGCACGGAGCTGGGCACGCTCTACACGCCCGCGGAGATCCGCGCGATCTGCGAGCACGCCCACGCCCGCGGCATGAAGGTGCACCTGGACGGCTCCCGGATAGCCAACGCGGCCGCCTCCCTGGACGTGCCGATGCGGACCTTCACCAGCGCGGTCGGCGTCGACATCCTCTCGCTCGGCGGGACGAAGAACGGCGCCGTGTTCGGCGAGGCCGTCGTCGTCATCAACCAGGACGCGGTGCGGCAGATGAAGCACCTGCGGAAACTGTCGATGCAGCTCGCCTCCAAGATGCGCTTCGTCTCGGTGCAGTTGGAGGCGCTGCTGGCGAAGGACCTGTGGCTGCGCAATGCCCGGCACGCCAATGAGATGGCCCAGCGCCTCGCCGAGGGCGTGCGCGCGGTGCACGGGGTGGAGATCCTCTACCCGGTGCAGGCCAACGGCGTCTTCGCGAGGCTCCCGCACGACGTGAGCGAGCGGCTGCAGAAGCGGTTCCGGTTCTACTTCTGGGACGAGGCCGCCGGGGTGGTGCGCTGGATGTGCTCCTTCGACACCACGGAGGAGGACGTCGACAGCTTCGTGGCGGCGCTCAAGGAGGAGATGGCCCGCTAGTCACGCCGTATGCGCGGCGGTGTGGGTCAAGCTGCATAGATATGCGGTCACCTGAAAAGTCATTGACGTTCGGGTGATCGCATTCCTATGCTCTGCGCCCATGGAGCTGATCCAGAACACCGCCGACCTCTCGGCCTACTTGGCCGCCGACGAGGTCATCGACCATCACCATCCCGTGGTACGGGAAACGGCTGCCAAACTGGCCGGGGACGCCGTGGACTCGTATGCCTATGCGCGCGCCGCGTTTGAATTCGTACGCGACACCATCCCGCACTCCGACGACGCCGGTGACCCGCGCGTCACCTGGCGCGCCTCGGACGTGCTTCGGCAGCGCACCGGCATCTGCTACGCCAAGGCCCACGCGCTGGCCGCGCTGCTTCGGGCCGAGGACATCCCCACGGCCCTGTGCTACCAACGGCTGATGCACGACGACGGCAGCGGCCACGCCGTGCACGGCCTGGTCGCCGTGCGCTTCCACGGCGCCTGGCACCGGCAGGATCCGCGTGGCAACAAGCCCGGTGTGGACGCCCGGTTCTCGCTGGACGGCGAGCGGCTGGCCTGGATCCCCGACGCAGCGTCCGGAGAAGTGGACTATCCGGTCCTGTACGCCGAGGCGCATCCGCTCGTCCTCGCCGCCCTCGAGGCCGCACCGGACCGGTCGTACTTGTGGAAGACACTGCCGGACTCACTCTGAGACGAGCGGCGGCTCCCCCGCCCACCGCTCAGCCCGTCGCACCCGCCAACCCCCTTGGTGAAGTACCCGCCGTCGGCGGCGAGTTCACGCACCGCACCGGAAGGCGGCCGCGAACCCCGTCGACCGGGCCGTACGGCCGCAGGACCGGGTGCAGCGCTCAGTGGGCCTCGGCCGCGCGGAGTTGTTCCGCCGTCGGGGCCGTGCCGCCCAGGTGGGCGGGCAGCCACCAGGAGTCCTGCGGGTCCCTGGGGCGGCCGGGGTAGGCGCGCTGGGCGGCCTCGAGCAGTTCCTGGACGCGCTCGCGCAGGCGGCGGGTGATGGCGCCCGCGTACTGGTCGCGGGGCGCCTCGACCGCCTCGCCCACGCGGATCGTGACGGGCAGGTGGTTGCGCTTGAAGTTGCGGGGGTGGCCCTTGGTCCACAGCCGCTGCGTGCCCCACACCGCCATCGGGACCAGCGGGACGCCCGCTTCCTGGGCGAGGCGGGCCGCACCCGACTTGAAGCCCTTCAGCGTGAACGACTGCGAGATGGTGGCCTCCGGGAAGACCCCGATGACCTCGCCGGAGCGCAGCGAGTCCAGCGCGTGCGCGTAGGCCGCCTCACCCTGGCCGCGGTCCACCGGAATGTGCTTCATGCCGCGCATCAACGGGCCGGAGACCTTGTGCCGGAAGACGGACTCCTTCGCCATGAAGCGCACCAGGCGCTTCTGCGGCAGGGCCGCCAGGCCGTTGAAGATGAAGTCCAGGTAGCTGATGTGATTGCTCACCAGCACGGCGCCGCCCGAGTGCGGGATGTTCGCCGACCCCTGGCAGTCGATCTTCAGGTCCCAGACCTTGAACATCGTCTTGGCGAAACCGATGACGGGACGGTAGACCAGCTCTGCCATGGGCGGGGTGGACCCTTTCTGCTCTGCTCGGGAAAGGGGCTCCCGGCGGGAAGTTACGCAGCCGTAGGTTTACGGCGTCTCGCAGATCGTGCCCGAAGAACGGACCGGTAGCCAGTCCTGGTGCCCTGCGGCGGCGAGATCCTCGTCACGTCGGCCTACATCCCACCTCGGATCTTTAATGCGCCATTACGTGTGATTCGAGCCTTGCGCCACCAGGACTCTTCCGCGCGGCGGGAATCTTTGCACGCTGATCAGTGCTGACGCGGATGGTGACCGGAAGTGGCGGAGCGGGAGAGTGCGGGTGCGCGTGCGGGACGACGGCATACGGCTGGGAGCGGCCGAACTGGGCGCCGAACTGGGGGAGCGGGCCACGCTCGTGCAGTTCTCGAGCGCATTCTGCGCGCCCTGCCGGGCCACCCGGCGCGTCCTCGGCGAGGTGGCGGCGATGGTCCCCGGCGTGGCGCACGTCGAGGTCGACGCCGAGGCCCGACTGAGCCTCGTACGCGAGCTGGAGATCCTCAAAACGCCCACCGTGCTCGTCCTCGACGCGGGGGGCCGCGTCGTGCGGCGCGCCACCGGACAGCCCCGCAAGGCCGACGTCATCGCGGCACTGGGGGAGGCCGTGTGAGGGTGCCTCAGAAGCCGGCACGGGGTTCTCCGGATCCCGGACCGCACTTGACTGTGCCCATCACCTATCGTCAGCCTGACCGTATGCCGATCGAACTCCTTCTCTACGGGCGGGCCCACGTCGACCTCGCCCGCACCGCGAGCGCGTGCTGTCCGTGCTGTTGAGCAGCTACGAATCCGCCCCCACTCTCGGCTTCGCTCGAGCGGGGGACCCCAGCCTCCCTCGCCAGAAGGACAATTCCATGACGGCCTCGCCCGAACTCGGCACCCCTCAGCTCGCCTCCCCCGACCTGCTCCGCTCGGTCTTCCGCCGGCACGCGGCCGGTGTGGCGGTGATCACCGCGCGTGGTGCCTCCGGCCCCGTCGGCTTCACCGCCACCTCCCTCACCTCGGTCTCCGCCGAGCCCCCGCTGATCTCCTTCGGTATCGGCACGGGCGCCTCCAGCTGGCCCGCGATCGCCGGGACGGACCATGTCGGCGTGCACATACTCGGTGAGCACCAGAGCGAGCTGGCCGCCACCTTCGCCCGCAGCGGCGCCGACCGCTTCGGCGCGCCCACGGCCTGGCGTGAGGGCCCGGAAGGGGTGCCGGTGCTCGACGACGTGCTCGCCTGGCTGGTCTGCCGGATCACCGCCCGCGTCCCGGCGGGTGATCACCGCATCGTGCTCGCCGAGGTCGTCCTCGGTGACCCGTCCGGCTCCGGCAGCCCGCTGCTGTACCACCAGGGCCGCTTCAACGGCCTGCGGGATTGATCACGCCGCAGTCGCCTGCGCGGCCGTCGAGTTCCGGTTACGCTGCGTTGCAAAGGTCACAGTTCAAAGCGCTTGCTTAGCGGGCAGGAACTGGGTGTACTGGCGAGTAATATTTCGGTCGGAGCGCGCGGACGCCCCGATCGGGATCGGCCGCTTGAGGCGCCTATGCTGCCTGCAAGAGGCAGCCCGGAAATGACGATGCAGTAGGAGAGCCGGCGTGAGCTTGAGGATCGTTGTCACTGTGAAGTACGTGCCCGACGCCACTGGCGACCGGCACTTCGCCGATGACCTGACCGTCGACCGCGACGACGTGGACGGTCTGCTCTCCGAGCTGGACGAGTACGCGGTCGAGCAGGCGCTGCAGATCGCCGAGGACGCGGACGACGCCGAGGTCACCGTCCTGACCATCGGCCCCGAGGACGCCAAGGACGCGCTCCGCAAGGCCCTGTCCATGGGTGCCGACAAGGCCATCCACGTCGAGGACGACGACCTGCACGGCACCGACGCCATCGGCACCTCCCTGGTGCTGGCCAAGGCGATCGAGAAGGCCGGCTTCGACCTGGTCGTCTCCGGCATGGCCTCCACCGACGGCACCATGGGTGTCGTTCCCGCGCTGGTCGCCGAGCGTCTCGGTGTCCCGCAGGTCACCCTGCTGTCCGAGGTCTCCGTCGAGGACGGCACGGTGAAGGGCCGCCGCGACGGCGACGCCGCCTCCGAGCAGCTGGAGGCCTCCCTCCCGGCGCTCGTGTCGGTCACCGACCAGTCGGGCGAGGCGCGTTACCCGTCCTTCAAGGGCATCATGGCGGCCAAGAAGAAGCCGGTGGAGTCCTGGGACCTGTCCGACCTGGACATCGAGGCCGAGGAGGTCGGTCTCGAGGGTGCGTTCACCAAGGTCGAGGCCGCGAACGAGCGTCCGGCGCGCACGGCCGGCACCATCGTCAAGGACGAGGGCGAGGGCGGCAAGCAGCTCGCTGAGTTCCTCGCGAGCCAGAAGTTCATCTAAGGGCTCGCCCCCGCTGACCGCCCCTCAACTTCGTTACGCAGGAGAGCAATCCCATGGCTGAAGTCCTCGTCTACGTCGACCACGTGGACGGTGCCGTCCGCAAGCCGACCCTCGAGCTGCTGACCCTGGCCCGCCGCATCGGCGAGCCCGTCGCCGTCGCGCTGGGCAACGGCGCCGCCGACACCGCCGCCACGCTCGCCGAGCACGGCGCGGTGAAGGTCCTCACCCACGACGCGTCCGAGTACGCCGACTACCTGGTCGTGCCGAAGGTGGACGCCCTGCAGGCCGCCTACGAGGCCGTCTCCCCGGCCGCCGTGCTGGTCCCGTCCTCCGCCGAGGGCAAGGAGATCGCCGCCCGCCTGGCGCTGCGCATCGGCTCCGGCATCATCACCGACGCCGTCGACCTCGAGGCCGGCGACGAGGGCCCGGTGGCCACCCAGTCGGTGTTCGCCGCGTCCTTCACCACCAAGTCCCGTGTCATCAAGGGCACCCCGGTCATCACGGTCAAGCCGAACTCGGCCGCCGTGGAGGCCGCCCCGGCCGCCGGCAGCGTCGAGGCCCTCGCCGTGACCTTCTCGGACAAGGCGACCGGCACCAAGGTCACCGCCCGCACCCCGCGCGAGTCGACGGGCCGCCCGGAGCTGACCGAGGCCGCGATCGTGGTCTCCGGCGGCCGTGGCGTCAACGGCGCCGAGAACTTCTCGATCATCGAGGCCCTCGCCGACTCCCTCGGCGCGGCCGTGGGTGCCTCGCGCGCCGCCGTCGACGCCGGCTGGTACCCGCACACCAACCAGGTCGGCCAGACCGGCAAGTCGGTCTCGCCGCAGCTGTACATCGCCAACGGCATCTCCGGCGCCATCCAGCACCGCGCCGGCATGCAGACCTCCAAGACGATCGTGGCCGTCAACAAGGACGCCGAGGCCCCGATCTTCGAGCTGGTCGACTACGGCGTCGTCGGCGACCTCTTCGACGTCGTCCCGCAGCTCACCGAGGAGATCAAGACCCGCAAGGGCTGAGCCCCTCCCCGGCTGTACCAAGGCCCCTGTGACCGACGCGGTCACGGGGGCCTCGGTGCATCCTGAAGACGGCTCGGTGGGTGTTGACCAGCGGGAACCATGCCGGATAACTTCATCATACGGATTGTTGATTCCGCACAGCGGAAAATTGGAGGGTGTGGGATGGGTCAGCAGGAGAAGGTGGCGACGAGCCTCGCGGGCGCCGTGAGCGAGGAGATCAGCGCCTCCCTCGCACCGGTCGACGCGGAGCTGGAGCGCCGCTACCCCGGGGACCCCGGCACCCGGCAGCCCGTCCACACCGTCTACGTCCCCGGTGACGCCTTCGCCGCCGACACCATCGGCTCCTGGGGCGACCAGGCCCTCGCCGCGCTCGACGAGCACGCCCCCGACGCCGGCTCCTTCGCGGACGTCCTCGGCCTGTCCGGCGAACTGGCCGAACCGGTCTACTCGCGCGTGCGCGCCAAGCTGGAGCGCGAGCCCATCGAGGACCTGCGCGTCGACTTCGAGGACGGCTACGGCCCCCGCCCCGACGCGGAGGAGGACGAGACGGCGGCCCGCGCGGCCCGCCTGATCGCCGAGGCGTACGCGAACGGCACGGCGGCGCCGTACATGGGCATCCGCATGAAGTGCATGGAGGCCGCCGTCCGCGACCGCGGCATCCGCACCCTCGACGTGTTCCTCACCGGCCTGATGGGGGCGGGCGGCCTGCCCGAGGGCCTGGTCCTCACCCTGCCGAAGGTGACGTACGCCGAGCAGGTCGGTGCCTTCGTACGCCTCCTGGAGGCCTTCGAGAAGGCTCACGGCCTCGATGCCGGCCGGCTCGGCTTCGAGATCCAGATCGAGACCAGCCAGTCCATCCTCGCCACCGACGGCACCGCGACCGTCGCCCGGATGATCCAGGCCGCCCAGGGCCGCGCCACCGGGCTGCACTACGGCACCTTCGACTACAGCGCCTGCCTCGGTGTCTCCGCCGCCTACCAGGCCAGCGACCACCCGGCCGCCGACCACGCCAAGGCCGTCATGCAGGTCGCGGCGGCGGGCACCGGCGTCCGGGTCTCCGACGGCTCCACCAACGTGCTGCCCGTCGGCCCGACGGCCAAGGTCCACGACGCCTGGCGCCTGCACTACGGACTCACCCGCCGCGCCCTCGCCCGCGCCTACTACCAGGGCTGGGACATGCACCCGGGGCACATCCCGACCCGCTACGCCGCCGTCTTCGCCTTCTACCGCGAGGGCTTCGAGCAGGCCGCCGGCCGCCTCGCCCGCTACGCCAGCCGGGCCGGCGGGGACGTCATGGACGAGCCCGCCACCGCCAAGGCCCTCAGCGGCTACCTGCTGCGCGGCCTGGACTGCGGCGCCCTGGACATCGCCGAAGTCGCCCGCCTCAGCGGCCTGACCCGCGCCGACCTGGAGGGCTTCGCGGCGCCCCGGCGCGGCGACCTGACGGCCTCCGCGAAGTAGGCGAAGGCTACCTCGAGGCAGGGGGCGACCACACACCGGCGCCCGGGCGTGCGCTCCGCCGCCCGTCGGCGTACGGCTCGAGACCCGATGCCGTCACCCACCGCTGCTCGGCGAACAGCCGCGTGCCCCGCGCGCACAGCCCGGGATCACGGCGGGCCCGCGCACAGAACTCCTCCGGAGTGAGCCCGAACAGCTCGCGCAACGCAGCCGATCCCACGAGGAGTTCGGTGAGGAGCGTGTGCTGGTCGGCGGGATGCCGGCGCGGTGCACCGGCGCCGTCGTGCAGCACCCCGTGCCGGTTGACATAGGCGTAGGCCCCGGTGAGCCGGGAGCCGTCCGGCAGTTCGACCCGCACGTCCGGCGCGGGCAGCCAGGCCCGCCGGAAGTTGCCGCCGGGCAGCGGCACGCCCTCGCTGGCGTCGACCACCGCCAACTGGCGCCGGTCCAGCCAGAGCAGGAACAACTCCCGTGAAGCACCAGGTGACTTGACGGGAGACGCGGAGACATAGCCCATGAGGCTGACGTGTGCCGAGACGCCCACGTCGAGCCCGGACACCCGCGAGCGCACCATCGGCAGGGGGGATCCGATCCCGGACTCGGCCATCTTGTACCGCAGTTGGCCCGGGCAGGCGTTGGAGCCGACGGCGAGCACCGGCGTCCGGTCGTCGTACACCAGGCGTTCCAGCGGGAGCATCCGGTCGCCGTGCAGCAGCCCGGACTCGGCGGGCCAGGCGCCGGGATAGGTCAGCGGATGGTCGCGGGGGGCGTCGGCGAGGCCGAGTTCCTCCAGGGTGCGGCCGGTCACGCGCGGCTCAGTCGGCCGGCGGCAGCTCGCCCGAGCCGCGCGTGATCAGCCGGGTGGGCAGCTCGATGCGCTCCGGGGTGACCAGGCCGCTGTCCAGCTGGCGGAACAGGCGCTCGGCCGCCGTACGGCCGAGGGCGGCCGCGTCCTGGGCGACGACCGTGACACCCGGCTGAAGCAGGTCGGCCAGCTCCAGGTCGTCGAAGCCGACCAGGGCGACGCGGCGCGGATGCTCGGCCAGGACCCGGATCACGGTGACCGTCACCCGGTTGTTGCCCGTGAAGATCGCGGTGACGGGCTCGGGCCGCGACAGCATCTCCTGCGCGGCCCGGCGCACCCGCTCCGGGTTCGTCTGCCCCAGGGACATCCACGCGTCCTCGACGGGTATCCCGGCGTCCTCCATGGCCGCGCGGTAGCCGCGCAGCCGTTCGGCCGCGGTGTGGATGCGGGGCATGTCGCCGATGAACCCGATCCGGCGGTGGCCGTGCGCGATCAGATGGGCCACGCCGTCCCGGGCGCCGCCGAAGTTGTCGGACAGGACCACGTCGGCGTCGATCCGCCCGGCCGGACGGTCCACGAACACGGTCGCCACCCCGGCCCGGATCTCCGGCTCGAGATAGCGGTGGTCGTCCCCGGCCGGGATCACCACCAGCCCGTCCACCCGCCGCGCGCACAGCGCCAGCGCCAGCTCCTGCTCGCGCTCGGGATCCTCGGCGCTGGAGCCGTTGATCAGCAGCGCGCCATGGGCCCGGGCCACCTCTTCCACGGCGCGGCTGAGCGGGCCGTAGAACGGGTCGGCGAGGTCCTCCAGGACCAGGCCGATGCTCGCCGTACGGCCCTTGCGCAGCACCCGCGCACTGTCGTTGCGGCGAAAGCCCAGTGCGTCGATCGCCTCCTGCACCCGGCGTTCGGTGTCCGGCGTGACCCCCGGCTCGCCGTTGACCACCCTGGAGACCGTCTTCAGGCCGACACCCGCCCGCGCCGCCACGTCCTTCATGGTCGGGCGGTTGCCGTAGCGGCTCGCGGGCAGGCGGTCCGAGGAGCGGGTGGTGTCGGGCACGATGCGGCGTCCTGTCCTGTGGTCCGTCTGGTCCGTGTGATCGGTGCGTCCTGAAGGGGGTGGTGCGCCGATCCGGCGTTTGTATGAGGATGTGGCGTCGAGCATAGAGCCTGGACAACGTTGTCAGATGCGAGAGAGACTGTCCACCGCTGTCTGTCGGCCTGCGCCCCCACCGCTTGACCGGCCTGCTTCGCTTTGGTTCTCAAGCTTTGACGGGGAGATCTGACGCTCATGCACACCGACCTCGTGGCGGCCCTGGACATCGGTGGCACCAAGATCGCCGGCGCGCTCGTGGACGGCGACGGCCGGATCCTGGCGCGCGCCCAGCGTGGTACGCCCGCCCAGCAGGACGGTGAAACGGTCATGCTGGCCGTCGAGGAGGTGCTCACCGACCTCGCCGGATCCCCGCTGTGGGACCGGGCCGGCGCCCTCGGCATCGGCAGCGCCGGTCCGGTGGACGCCTCGGCGGGCACCGTCAGCCCGGTGAACGTGCCCGGCTGGCGTGAGTTCCCGCTGGTCGAGCGGGTCCGGGCGGTCACCGGGGGCCTGCCGGTCGAGCTGATCGGCGACGGCGTCGCGATCACCGCGGCCGAGCACTGGCAGGGCGCCGCCCGCGGCCACGACAACGCGCTGTGCATGGTGGTCTCGACGGGCGTCGGCGGCGGCCTGGTGCTGAACGGCCGGCTGCACCCCGGCCCGACCGGCAACGCCGGGCACATCGGCCACATCAGCGTCGACCTCGACGGCGACCCGTGCCCGTGCGGCTCGCGGGGCTGCGTGGAGCGCATCGCCAGCGGGCCCAACATCGCCCGCCGAGCCCTGGAACAGGGCTGGCGGCCGGGCCCCGACGGCGACACCTCCGCCGCCGCGGTGGCCGCCGCCGCCCGCGAGGGCGACCCGGTCGCCGTGGCCTCCTTCGACCGGGCCGCCCAGGCCCTGGCCGCCGGAATCGCGGCCACCGCGACCCTGGTCGAGATCGACATCGCGGTGATCGGCGGCGGCGTCGGCAAGGCGGGCGACATCCTCCTCGCACCGCTGCGCAAGGCGCTCACCGACTACGCGACCCTGTCCTTCGTCCAGCGTCTGACGGTCACCCCCGCACAGATGGGCACCGACGCGGGCCTGGTCGGCGCGGCGGCGGCCGCCCTGGCCCGCCGGCCGGACGCGACGGCGGCGGGGGTCTGAACCCCGGGTTCAGCAACTCACCCGTGCGTCCGCCCAGTCCGCGTGGTCCGAGTCGTTGCCGTCGCCGCCGTCGGTGACGACGAGGCGGACCACCTGGGCGCCGGTGACGTCGGCGGTGATCGGCTGAGCGGGCATCGCGTTGGTCAGGACACCCGTCGAGGCGACCTCGGCGCCGTCCGCCCAGATCTCGAAGGCGACGGTGCCCCGGGTGCCCTTCTCGTCGTCCACGCCGACGTCCGCGCTGACCTTCGTACAGGCCCTGCCGGTGTAGAAGGAGATGTCGCTCGGCGCGTGCGCACCGAGCCCCTTGGCGTACACCGTGGCGCCGATGGTGATCGGGTGTCCGTCGCCCGCGGCGCTCTCCCCGTTGCTGGTGTCGCGTTCCACCGGCCCCCAGCCGTTGGCCGCCGACAGCCAGGGCAGGTCGCTGAGGTACGACGTCCCGGCGGGCGGCCGCACGGCCACGGACGCGGTGACCGGGAGGGTGTCGCTGACCTGCTGACCGGCCGGTGAGCGGTAACGGGCGGTCAGCGTGAGGGCGTAGGAGCCGACCGGTGTCCCGGCCGGTGCGGTCACGCTCCAGCCGGTGCGCAGGGTGCGGCCGGTGGCGAGGGCGGCGGCCGTGGTCGCCGTGGTGGGCCGTAGGGTCCACCCGCCCGGGCCGGTCAGCGATACGGAGACCCGGCGCGCGGGCGTACGGCCGAGGTCGGTGACGGTGCCGGTCAGCGTGACCGGAGTGGCGGCCTCGAGCAACGGGCTGCCGTCCAGGCCGAGTTCGGCGGCCGGGGGCTGGGCCGCCCAGTGCGGGTCGGCGGCGATGCGCAGCAGGGCCGTGCCGTGGGCCGGGACCGTCGCCGCGATGGTGCCCGCGGTGTTGTAGCCACGGTGCTGCCACAGGTCCCGCAAGGTGTACGCGGGGGCGCCGGGCAGGCCCACGGCGCTCGCGGTGGTGGCGATGCGCTGCGCGGTGCCGGACTCGTTGAACAGGGCCACCGCGCGGCTGCCGTCCTTCATCTCCTTGGCGATCACCCAGCGCCCGCCCTCCGAGGAGACGACCGTTCCCTGCTTGCCGAGCGGGTCCTGGTCGACGGCGATGACCTCCTTGTTGTCCAGGATGGCGAGGGTCGCCGGGGAGGCCTTGCGCAGGTCGGTGCCGATGAGCAGCGGCGCGGCCATGACCGACCACAGCGAGAAGTGCGAGCGGTACTCGGTGTCCGTCATGCCGCCGTTGCCGACCTCCAGCATGTCGGGGTCGTTCCAGTGGCCGGGGCCGGCGTAGGGCGCGAGCGGCAGGTTCTGCTTGAGGATCGACACCATCGAACCCCAACTGTCGCTGATGTCACCGGTGGTGCGCCAGAGATGACCGATGTCCGACGCCCACTGCCAGGGCTTGTTCTCACCCCATTCGCAGATGCTGTAGACGATGGGCCGGCCGGTCGCCTTCAGTGCGTCGCGCATGGTCCGGTAGCGCGACTTGGCGTCGACGCCGAGGTTGTTGCAGTTGTCGTACTTCAGGTAGTCCACGCCCCAGTCGGCGAACTGCCGTGCGTCGCTGTACTCGTGGCCCAGAGCGCCCGGAAAACCCGCGCTGTTGCAGGTCTTGACGCCGGCGCTGGTGTAGATGCCGAGCTTGAGGCCTTTGGCGTGGACGTAGTCGGCGACGGCCTTGATGCCGTTCGGGAAGCGGGCCGGGTCGGGCACCAGCTTGCCGTCGGCGTCGCGGTTCGGCAGGGCCCAGCAGTCGTCCAGGTTGACGTACCGGTAGCCCGCGTCCTTCAGGCCCTTGGACACGAAGAGGTCCGCTATCCCCTTGACCATGGCCTCGTTGAAGTCGGCCCGGCAGTGCGTGGAGTTCCAGTTGTTGAAGCCCATCGGCGGAGTGAGGGCGAGGCCGTCGGCCAGGGCGGGGGTGGCGGGGGCGGGGGCCTGCGCGCGGGCCGCGGCGGCGGGGGCGGCGAAGCCCGCCGTGCACAGGAGCCCGGCCGTGAGTGCTCCGAGCAGTCTTCGCCGGGTGGTGCGGGTGTGAGGGTGACGCATCGTTGACGTTCCTCCGACTCGCGATAGGTGGCTGACGACAAGGCGCCGTCTGGGCGTCGTATGTGGGTCAGCTGTGCGCGTTTACGGTAGGAGCTGTCGGACTGTGTTGGAAGAGGTGTGCGTGACTGTTCGATATCTCGTCAAAAGCCTTGACAGCGGGGCCATTTCACTCTTTGTGTCCGCCGAGTGTTCGGATGTGTTGACTTTCGGCCGTCACGACCCGTCGCCGACGCGGCCCCAGCCCGGCAGTGGCGGCTGGGGCCAGGCGGGCGGGCGCGGCAGCGGGCGCGCCGGTCCGCCGGTGGTCAGCGTGCCGGCCTGAAGCCGTCCGGCGAGCCAGCCGAGCACCCGGTGTCCGGCCCCGGCGACCGAGGGACCCTGCGCCGCCAGGTACCATCGCCGGCCGAGATCCACGGCCTCCACCGAGGCGAGCGGGAACCCCTGGGCCCGCAGCGTGCCGAGGGTGTCGTCCAGTGCCCAGGAGACGTATGCGTCCGGCCACCGCTCGGTGCCGTGCCCGACGCCCAGGTCGAGGTGGTGCGTCTCCAGCTCCCGCAGACAGCGCAGCAGGAGGTACCAGGCCGGGTGCCGCCAGCCGGCCAGCGCCGCGACCACCGTGTCCCAAGCGGGAGCGGGCATCGCGCGCGCCTGCCCGGTGAACTGGTCGAGGCTCTCGCGCAGCAGGTCCGTGAGCCGCTCGGCGGACAGCGCCGCGTCCCGCCGCAGCGCCGCGGCCAGCGTCGCCCTGTCCGCGCGCGGGCCCGGCTCACGGCCGGTGCGCGCGAGCCCCAGCAGCCACACATAGGCGTCGGCGCTGTGGGCGACATGGGCGAGCACATGCCCGCGCGTCCATCCGGGCAGCGCCGACGGGGCGCGCAGTTCGGCGTCGGACAGCGCGGCGGCAGCCGCTACGAGCCTCTCGCCCGAGCGCGTCACGAGGTCGAGGGGATCGCCGTCGGGGCCGGCGGCCGGGAGGCCGCTCACCTGCACGCGCATACGACCTCGACCTCGATCCGTCCGGCATGGGGCGTGGACGGCGGCGGGGCACCGGCCCGGCGCCGTCGCGCTTGAACGTTCCGCCCGGACGATATCCGTCGGATGATCGCCGTGACCACGCGTTTTCCGGCCCCCGCACCGACGAGGACCGGCCTGGCACCGGCCCGGGACCGGCCCGATGGGCGGAACCGCCGCGGTTCGCGTGACCCTTGCGCCGTCGGCGTAGTTGATCAGCCCATGAAGAAGCGCAGCATCCTCGCCCTCGCCACCTTGGCCACCGGCTTCGTCGTGGCCGCCGTCACCCCCTCGCCCGAGGCGCACAACGCGTCGTTGGGCGACCTCAGCGTCCCGGACTCCCTCCACTCGGCCGGTGACCTCGTCTCCCAGGACAGCCTGGCCCCCGCCGACGCCCCCACCCCCGGGCTGGAGTAGGCCCGGCGGCCCATGGCGTGTGTGCCGGTGTCCCCGCCGCAGGGGGCACCGGCACTCGTGTGCGGGCACCCTCACCGGGGCGGGGTTTCCGTGGCAGGGTGTTGCGGGCAAGCCACAGGGGGCCAACAGAAGAGGGGGAGTCCGTGACCGTCGTCTGGATCAACGGCGCGTTCGGTGCGGGGAAGACCACAACCGCACGGGAGCTGATCGAACTGATCCCGAACAGCACGCTCTTCGACCCCGAGCTGGTCGGCGGGTCGCTCACGCACCTGCTGCCGCCCAAGCGCCTCGCCGAGGTCGGCGACTTCCAGGACCTGCCGATCTGGCGCCGGCTGGTCGTCGACACGGCCGCGGGGATGCTCGCGGAGCTGGGCGGGACCCTCGTGGTGCCGATGACCCTGCTCCGTCAGGAGTACCGCGACGAGATCTTCGGCGGCCTCGCCGCCCGCAGGATCGCCGTGCACCATCTGCTCCTCGCCCCGGCCGAAACGATACTGCGCGAGCGGATCGCCGGCCGTGAGGTTCCGGCCGACCTGCCCGACGGCGAGATACGGATACGGCAGTGGGCGTACGACCACATCGAGCCCTACCGCGCCGCCCTCGCCTCGTGGCTCGCCGCCGACGCCCACCTCGTCGACACCAGCGCCCTCACCCCGTACGACACCGCCGTCCGCATCGCCGACGCCGTCGCCGGCGGTGCCGTACCCCCCTGCGACATCGTCCAGACCCCCGAGCCGACCGCGGAGACGCTCGCCGCCGGGGTGCTGCTCTTCGACGAGCACGACCGGGTGCTGCTCGTGGACCCCACCTACAAGCCCGGCTGGGAGTTCCCGGGCGGTGTGGTGGAGCGCGGCGAGGCACCGGCCCGCGCCGGGATGCGCGAGGTCGCCGAGGAGACCGGGATAGAGCTGCGGGACGTGCCCCGGCTGCTGGTGGTGGACTGGGAGCGGCCCGCACCGCCCGGCTTCGGCGGGCTGCGGCTGCTGTTCGACGGCGGCCGGCTCGAGCCCCGCGAGGCGTCCCGGGTGCTGCTGCCGGGCCCGGAGCTGCGCGGCTGGCGCTTCGCCACCGAGCAGGAGGCCGCCGGAATGCTCCCGCCGGTCCGCTACGAGCGGCTGCGCTGGGCCCTGCGGGCCCGTGAGCGGGGGACTGTGCTGTATCTGGAGGGCGGCGTGCCGGTCGGGTGATCCGGGGTGCGCCCGGTGATCAGGAGGTGGCCGCCACCTCGCGCAGGGCCGCGGCGGCGTCCTTCAGGACCGGGTCGCCGTGTCCGAAGCACGCCACGGCCGCGTCCAGCTCGGCCAACTGCCGTACGGAGGCGAGGAGTCGGGGGCGGTCGAGGTTGAACACACCCGGCAGCACCGCGCCGTCGGCCGGCGAGGCCGCCACCGTGTCCCCGGTGAACAGCACGCCCTCGGCGGGCAGGAACAGCGCGATGCTGCCGTCCGTGTGCCCCGGGACATGGATCACCCGGGCCCCGCCGCCGAAGCCGAGGACGTCGCCGTCCGACACCTCGGTGACCGAGGCGGGCGGCATCGGCGATCCCTGGGGCAGCTGCCTGACCGCCGCGGCGTGGACCGGCAGCTCCCAGTCCTCGAACAGCGGCGGCGGGCCGGGCAGTTCACCGCGGACGAACGGAGCGTCCAGATGGTGCGCCAGCACCTCGGCACCGCTCAGCGCGGCGAACTCGCCCGCCCCGCCCGCGTGGTCCTCGTGGAAATGCGTCAGCACGATCCGCCGTACGTCCGCGGGCGCGCGGCCCTGCGCCGTGATCGCGTCGGCGATCGTCCGGCCGGCGCCGAGCGCGCCGGCATCGATCAAGGTCAACTCCTCGCCGTCGCGCCAGAGATAGGCCTGGCCGACGGGGAAGCGCAGCAGGTGCAGCCTGGGCAGCAGTTCGATGACGTCCATGGGCCGACCGTAGGCAGCGCCCCCGCCCGCGGGCGAGGGCGCTCTGCGGCGGGCAGAAGCGGTCAGCCGGCCGCGTAGTTGCGCAGGAACAGCGCCTCGGCGACCGACAGCCGCTCCAGCTCCTCGGGCGAGACGCTCTCGTTGACCGCGTGGATCTGCGCCTCCGGCTCGCTGAGGCCGATCAGCAGGATCTCCGCCTGCGGGTACAGGCCGGCCAGGGTGTTGCACAGCGGGATGGAGCCACCCTCGCCCGCGTACTGCATGGTCTCACCCGGGTAGGCGACCGCCATCGCGTCGGCCATCGCCTGGTACGCCGGGCTGGTGGCGTCGGCGCGGAAGGCCTGGCCCTGGCCGATCTGCTCGGTGGTGACCCGGGCGCCCCAGGGGGTGTGTGCCTGGACGTGCGCCTGGAGCAGCTTGGTCGCCTCCGTGGCGTCCACGCCCGGCGGCACCCGAAGGCTGATCAGCGCGCGGGCGCTCGAGTGCACGGACGGGGTGGCGCCGACGACCGGCGGGCAGTCGATGCCGAGGACGGTGACGGCGGGCCGGGCCCAGAGGCGGTCGGCGACCGAGCCGCTGCCGATCAGCCCGACCTCGTCGAGCACCTTGGCGTCCGCGCGGAACTGCTCCTCGGTGTACTCCAGGCCCTCCCACGTCCCCGTGGCGTCAAGACCGTCGACCGTCGTGGAGCCGTCCTCGGCGCGCAGCGAGTCCAGCACGCGGATCATCGCGGCGAGCGCGTCCGGAGCGGCGCCGCCGAACTGGCCGGAGTGCAGATTGCCCGCGAGGGTGTCGATCCGCACCCGGACCAGGGTCATGCCGCGCAGCGTGGTGGTCACCGTCGGCAGGCCGACGCGGAAGTTGCCCGCGTCGCCGATCACGATGGTGTCGGCCTCCAGCAGCTCCGGGTGCTCCTCGGCGTACCGCTCCAGGCCGCCCGTGCCCTGCTCCTCGGAGCCCTCGGCGATCACCTTGATGTTCACCGGGACGCCGCCGTTCGCCTTCAGGGCGCGCAGCGCGAGCAGGTGCATGATCACGCCGCCCTTGCAGTCGGCGGCCCCGCGGCCGTACCAGCGGCCGTCGCGCTCGGTCAGCTCGAACGGCGGGGTGGACCAGCCCGCCTCGTCCAGCGGCGGCTGCACGTCGTAGTGCGCGTAGAGAAGAACCGTTTTGGCGCCCTCGGGGCCCGGCAGGTAGCCGTAGACGGACTGCGTGCCGTCCGGGGTGTCGAGCAGGGCCACGTCGACGAAACCCTCGGCGCGCAGCGCGTCGGCGACCCAGTTCGCGGCGGCCTCGCTCTCGCTCTTCGGGAACTGCGTGAAGTCCGCCACCGACTTGAACGCGACCAGCTCCGCCAGCTCCGCCCTGGCTCGGGGCATCAGCGAGGCGACGGTCTCGGCGACCGGATTCGACGACATGGGCACGCTCCTCGTGGGTGCGACGTTGAACAGCTCGAACAGGGTGTGTGCCCCCGATACTCCCACAGTGGCCTGCGACGACTCCGCCGTAGGATGCGAGGGACACTACGGCAGCGGCTGGATCGGAGCGGTAGACCAACGTGAGCGGCGAGAACTCTTCGGCGGACGGCGTTCAGCAGGTGTGGGACGTCGTCGTGGTGGGCGCGGGACCCGCGGGGGCCTCGGCCGCCTATGCGGCCGCGGTCGCAGGGCGGCGCGTGCTGTTGCTGGAGAAGGCCGAGCTGCCGCGCTACAAAACCTGCGGCGGCGGCATCATCGGCCCCTCCCGTGACGCGCTGCCCCCCGGCTTCGAGCTGCCCTTCCGTGACCGGGTGCACGCGGTCACCTTCTCCCACAACGGGCGTTTCACCCGTACCCGCCGGGCCAAGCAGATGCTGTTCGGTCTGGTCAACCGCGCGGAGTTCGACCAGCAGCTGGTCGAGCACGCCCAGAAGGCGGGCGCCGAGCTGCGTACGGGCGTCACGGTGCAGCGGGTGGAGCAGCACGGCTCGGCGGTCCCAGACCGGCGCACGGTCGCCGTCGTCCTCCAGGGCGGGGAGACGGTGCTGGCCCGCGCGGTCGTCGGCGCCGACGGCAGCGCCAGCCGCATAGGAGCGCATGTCGGGGTGAAGCTGGACCAGGTGGATCTCGGCCTCGAGGCGGAGATCCCGGTCCCGGAGCCGGTCGCCGAGGACTGGAAGGGCCGCGTCCTCATCGACTGGGGCCCGATGCCGGGCAGTTACGGCTGGGTGTTCCCGAAGGGTGACACCCTGACGGTCGGTGTGATCTCCGCGCGCGGCGAAGGCGCCGCCACGAAGCGGTATTTGGAGGACCTCATCGCCCGGCTCGGCCTGTCCGGCTTCGAGCCCGCCGTCTCCTCCGGGCATCTGACCCGCTGCCGCGCGGACGACTCGCCGCTGTCCCGGGGGCGGGTGCTGGTCTGCGGTGACGCGGCCGGCCTGCTGGAGCCGTGGACCCGCGAGGGCATCTCCTTCGCGCTGCGCTCGGGCCGGCTCGCGGGGGAGTGGGCCGTCCGGATCGCCGAGGCGCACGACGCGGTCGACACCCGCCGCCAGGCGCTGAACTACGCGTTCGCGGTCAAGGCCGGGCTCGGCGTCGAGATGAGCGTCGGCAAGCGGCTGCTGACCGTGTTCGAGAAGCGTCCCGGCCTCTTCCACGCGGGCCTCACCGGCTTCCGCCCCGCCTGGCGGGCGTTCCGGGAGATCACCCAGGGCAAGAACTCGCTCGGTGAGATGGTCCGTTCCCACCCGCTCGCCCAGCGCGCCCTGACCGCGATGGACCGGGGGCAGGACGCCCCGGCTCAGGATCCGGTCAGTTCGTGACGGTGATGTGGAAGACGGGGTGGTCGGGGGCGATCCGGCGCAGGTCCTCGTCCGGGGAGTCGGGACCGACGCCGTTGAAGAAGACACCGACCTCCGCCTTCCAGCGCTTGAGGTAGGCGCGCAGCAGCGGGACCTTGTCGTCGTCGGCCACCTCGGTGGCGGCGAAGACGTCCACGTTCCTGCCGAGCCGCAGCTCGCCGCCGCCCGCCGCCCGCATGTTGCGGGTCCACTGGACGTGACCGCGCGGGGCGATCAGGTACTGCTGCCCGTCCACCGTCAGCAGGTTCACCGGAGTCGTGCGCCATTCTCCGCTCTTGCGTCCCCGCACGGCGAGGACCCGGGAGCCCCAGACGCTGATGCCGCGCCCGGTGAGCCAGGCCACCGCCCGGTTGAAGACATGGACGGTGAACCAGCCCGGCTTCTTGACGTGTGACGACATGGTGACCCCCACGGTTTGGGAGAGCGGTGCTCTCGGACGGCTCCAGTGTGGGGCAGGCCGGTACGAGAAAGCAAGAGCGGTGCTCTCTTTTGTGTGCACCGCTCTCTTTCGTGGCAGACTTCCGGTATGAGCACCCCACAGGGCGCCCGGGCGCGGGCCAGGATCGAAGTCACGGCCGCGATCAAGGAAGCGGCCCGCAGACAGCTGGCGCAGGAGGGCGCGGCAAAGCTCTCGCTGCGGGCCGTCGCCCGCGAGCTGGGCATGGTCTCGTCGGCCCTGTACCGCTACTTCCCCAGCCGCGACGAGCTGCTGACCGCCCTGATCATCGACGCCTACGACTCCCTCGGCGAGGCCGCCGAGCGGGCGGGCGCCGCGGTGTCCGGCGCCGCGCCGGCGGCCCGGTGGACCGCCGTGTGCGAGGCGGTGCGCGGCTGGGCGCTCGCGCATCCGCACGAGTACGCGCTCATCTACGGCTCGCCCGTGCCCGGCTACTCGGCGCCCGAGACCACCGTCCCGGCCGCCTCCCGCGTCGGCCTGCTCCTCATCGGCATCATCCGTGACGCCCACGAGGGCCCGGGCCTCGCCGGCCTGCCCCTGCCCGCCGCCGTGCGCCCCGAGGCCGAGCGCCTGGCCGCCGACCTCGCCCCCGATCTGCCCCCCGAGGTCGCCGTGGCGATGGTGGCGGCCTGGGCGCAGTTGTTCGGGCTGGTGGGCTTCGAGCTGTTCGGCCAGTTCAACAAGGTGGTGGAGGACCGGGAGGCCTTCTTCCGGCACGCGGTGACGGGGCTGGCGCACAGTGTGGGGCTGCGGTAGGCGGCACGGGTGGGGGCGCCGCCGGGTCCGGCGCGGGCGTCGTCGCACCTCGAGGGAGGCGCCGTACTCCCCGGGGAGTACGGGTGATCACCTCGACCGGCTGACGCCCTTGCGTGCCGGCGGCGTCTAGCGTGGCGGGCATGGAAGAGCAGCACGCGCCCGCGCCGTGGTGGCGGTACGGGCCTTGGTGGTCGCGGTACGGGCCGCCGTGGAGAGGCGGCCCGGACGACGCGCAGCCGCGCAGCGGTCCCCGCTGGCCCTGGCGCTCCACCGCGCTGTTCACCGCCTTCGTGCTGATCGGCAGCAACTTCGCCGGGCACGGCCAGCAGCACCGGGTGCCGCTCGACCCCTACGCGCGCGTGCTGCTGCTCGCCGCCTCGCTCCTGCTGCTGTGGCGGCACCGCCACCCGGTGGCCGTGGCGTTCGGCACCGCGACGGTGACCCTCGGCTATCTGGCCGCGGGCTACCCGTACGGGCCGGTCTACCTCACCGTCGCGGTGAGCTGCTTCAGCGCCGTGGTCGCCGGACACCGGCGGGCCGCCTGGGTGGCCGTGGGACTGCTGTGGGCGGGACACGCCCTGGTCGCGCTCTGGCTCTACCGCTGGCTGCCGCCCTCGGGGGACAAGGGTGCGGGCCTCGCCCAGGAGATCGTCATCGCCACCTGGGTGCTGGCCGTCGTCGCCCTGTCCGAACTGGCCCGGGTGCGGCGCGAGCAGTGGGCGCGGGAGCGCGCCGACCGGGTCGAGGCCGCCCGGCGGCGCGCGGACGAGGAACGGCTGCGGATCGCCCGCGAGCTGCACGACGTCCTCGCGCACAGCATCTCCGTCATCAACGTCCAGGCCGGCATGGGACTCGCGCTGCTCGACAGCGACCCCGAGCAGGCACGGGCCGCGCTCACGACGATCAAGGCCGCGAGCAAGGAGGCCCTCGGCGAAGTGCGTCAGGTGCTCGACACACTGCGCGCCTCCGGCGCCGCCCCGCGCACCCCCGCGCCGGGCCTCGACCGGCTGCCGGAGCTGGTGGCACAGGCGGCGGCCGCCGGTCTGACCGTCGAGGTCGAGGGCGAGCCGCCGCAGCTGCCGCCGGGCGCCGACCTGGCCGCCTTCCGCATCGTGCAGGAGGCCCTGACGAACGTCGTACGGCATTCCGGCTCGCGGCACGCGCGCGTGGTGTTCGCCCACGACGGCGACGCGCTGCGGCTGCGCATCGACGACGACGGACCCGCCACCGGAGCCGACGCCGGGGGCAGTGGGAACGGGCTGGCCGGGATGCGGGAGCGGGCCGCCGCGCTCGGTGGCACCATCGAGGCCGGCCCGCGCCCCGACGGCGGCTTCCGGGTGCTCGCCGTACTGCCGTCGCATCTCAGGGAGGACCAGTAGTGATCCGGGTACTGCTCGCCGACGACCAGTCGCTCGTGCGGGCCGGTTTCAGAGCGCTGCTCGACGCGCAGCCGGACATCGAGGTGGCCGGCGAGGCGGCCGACGGCGAGGAGGCGTCGCGCCTGGTGCGTGAACTGGCGCCGGACGTCGTCCTGATGGACATCCGTATGCCCCTGCTGGACGGCCTGGCCGCCACCCGGCGCATCACCGGCGACGCGGGGCTGAAGGACGTCAGGGTGGTCATGCTCACCACCTTCGAACTGGACGAGTACGTCTTCGAGGCGATCCGTTCCGGCGCCTCCGGCTTCCTGGTGAAGGACACCGAGCCGGAGGAACTCGTGCGCGCCGTACGGGCGGTGGTCGAGGGCGCCGCCTTGCTCTCGCCGGGCGTCACCCGCCGTCTGATCGCCGAGTTCGCGGCCCGTTCCAAGGAGCCCGCGGCGGCCGACGCCCTTGCCCGGCTCACCGAGCGGGAGCGGGAGGTGATGGCGCTGGTCGGCATCGGCCTGTCCAACGAGGAGATCGCCCGCCGGCTGGTGGTGAGCCCGCTCACCGCGAAGACCCATGTGAGCCGCGCGATGGTGAAGCTGGGCGCCCGGGACCGCGCCCAACTCGTCGTGCTGGCCTACGAGTCGGGGCTGGTACGACCCGGCTGGCTGGGCTGAACGGCGGCTGCGCCGCCCGGGGTGTCGCAGGTGCACGGCCGTGCGGGAACGTGACGACAGGGTCTAGTCGCGGACCGGCACGCGCTCCGCTTCCGCCGCCGTCATGGTGGATCCGGTGACCACGAGAGACGGCTGGCTGCGACGACCGCGCAGGCCTGTGAGGGTGATCAGCAGGCCGGCCAGGGCGATGCCCGTGACGACGAGGAAGCCGGGGCGGTAGCTGTCGAGGACGGCCTGCGGGCTGGCGTGCGCGGGGGCGCCCGCGGTGACCACGGCCGTCACGACCGCCAGGAAGAGCGCACCGCCCACCTGCACCGAGGTGTTGAGAAGACCGGAGACCATGCCCTGCTCGTGGTCCTCGACCCCGTTGGTGGCCTGGATGTTGAGCGAGGGGAAGACCAGCGCGCACGCCGCACCGATCAGCAGCATGGACGGCAGGACGACGGCCGCGTACACCGGGTCGAGGTCGACGCGCAGGAACAGGGCGTACCCGAGGGCCATGAAGGCGAAGCCGAGCGCGATCAGCCGCGGGGTGCCGAACCGGTCGACGATCGCGCCGACCTTCGTGGAGGACACCGCCACCAGCGCGCCGGCCGGCAGGAACGCGAGCGCCGTGTGCAGCGCCGACCAGCCGAGCAGGGACTGCATGTAGAGCGTCGTCAGGAACTGGAAGCCCACGTACGAGCCGAAGAAGGCGATCGCGCCGAGCTGGGCGCGGACCTGGCTGCCCGAGCGGAGCACGCCCAGCCGGATCAGCGGGCTCGGCGAGCGCCGCTCCACCAGGACGAAGGCCGTGAGCAGCACCGCGACGGCGAGGAACGACAGCAGCGTACGGGCCGAGGCCCAGCCGGCCTCGGGGGCCTGGACGACGGTGTACACCAGCAGCAGCATCGAGGCCGTGCCCAGGACGGCGCCGGGGATGTCGTAGCCGTCGTGGTTCTCCTCGCGGGCGCTGCGCGGCAGCAGCCTCAGGCCCGCGACCAGCGCGATCAGGGCGATCGGCGCGGGCAGCAGCATGGTGAAGCGCCAGCTGGCCTCGGTGAGCAGACCGGAGAGCACCAGGCCCATGGAGAAGCCGGTGGCGGCGCAGGTGGTGTAGATGGACAGGGCCCGGTTGCGCAGCGGGCCCTCCGGGAACGTGGTGGTGATGATCGACAGTCCGGCCGGTGCGGTGAAGGCCGCGCTCAGGCCCTTGATGAAGCGGCTGGCGATCAGCAGCGGACCGGAGTCCACGAGACCGCCGAGCAGCGAGGCGAGCGCGAAGACACCGAGCGCGACGAGGAACACCTGGCGCCGGCCGAGCAGATCGGCGGTGCGTCCGCCGAGGAGGAGCAGGCCTCCGTAGCCCAGGATGTAGCCGCTGACGATCCATTGCAGCGTCGACGTGAACAAGTGGAGATCGGAGCCGATGGACGGGAGTGCGACACCGACCATCGACACGTCCAGCGCGTCCAGGAACATCGCGGCGCAGAGCACCAGCAGGGTGCCCCACAGGCGAGGAGTCCAGCGGACGGCCGGGGACGGGACCGCGGAGGAGGTGAGCGGAGAGGTCATGCCGGCGACACTACATGCACATGCATCTCATGCAAATGCATTTAATTACGATGCAACAATCACCGTTCTCTGCTACGGTGCGCTCATGGCGGCGAACAAGGCCGAGCAGGCGCTCGTGGAGCAGTGGCGGGACATCCTGGCCCTGCATGCCCGCACCCAGTGCGAGCTGGACCGGGAGCTGCACGGACACGGCCTGTGCGCCAGCGACTTCGAGGTCCTCGACCTGCTGGCCGACGGGGTGGGGAGCGACTGCGCCTACCGTGTGCAGGAGATCTCCGAGCGGGTTCATCTCAGCCAGAGCGCGCTGTCCCGGCTGATCGGCCGCCTGGAGAAGGACGGCCTCGTCGAGCGCGCCATGTGTGCCGAGGACCGGCGCGGGGTGCGGGTGGCGCTGACGGCCAAGGGGCGCGCGCTGCACGGTGAGGTGCGGCCCGTGCAGCGCGCGGTGCTGGCCCGGATGCTGGCCCAAGCAGCCGACTGACGAAGTGTCAGATCCGGCCCTTCTCCCGCCACAGCTCGGCCAGGGAGCGGTCGCCGGTCACGCTCGGCACCGGCCCGCGGTTCCACAGCGCGAGGTACAACTGGTCGGCGGGACCGGACAGTTCGGCCTCGGCCTCGCCGACCGCGTCCCGTACGGTCACCGGCGGCTCGGCGGACAGTCGTACGGTCCACACCGCGTCCGTCCCCTGAGTCCCCCGCGTCCCGTCCGCGCCCGCGGTCAGCGCCCGCACCCGCACGATGCGCGGCTCCTCGGTGCGCAGCCGGCTCCGGGAGCGGGCGTGGAAGCCACGCAGCAGTTCGTCGATGCCGTCCAGGGCGAAGTCGGACGTGAAGTCCGGGGCGAGGGGGGACGCCGTACCGCCGCGGGCCGCCTCGGCGTCGTAGCGGTGGATCGTCGTCTCGTGCGCCTGCCGGCGGGTCCAGAACGCCAGCGGTGAGGGGCTGGGCGCCGGAAGGAACGTCCAGCACTCCACGTCGGCGGGTGCGGCGGACAGGGTGTCGACCAGCAGGCGGTGACTGTCCCGGTACCAGGCCACCAGCTCGGCACCGTCCAGGTCCGGCAGGTCGCCGAAGGGACGCGGCGCCAGGTCCGCGTCGGCGACGAAGCCGGCGGCCCAGCGGTGCACGGCGCCGGTGTGCCGCAGCAGGTCGCGCACCTGCCACTCGGGGCAGGTGGGCACCTTGGCACCGGTTCCCGCGGCTTCGGCGGCGGCCGCGAGCAGTCGGCCCTCCCGGTCCAGGGTCTGAAGGAAGTCGGCAGTCTCCATGGAAGCGAGTGTGCCGGATGGAGCGCGCTCGAAGATCCCTTCCACCGTGCGAAGTCCGCCCCCGCCGTGCGGCCGGGCCGTTCAGTGGCCCATGGTCCGTCGTGTCGTCACCCCGATGAGCGCGGCGACGGCGGCCAGCGCGGCCACGCTGGTGAGGGCGGTCGGCAGGGAGAACCAGTCGGCCATGAAACCGATCGACGGAGGTCCGAGGAGCATGCCGCCGTAGCCCAGCGTCGAGGCGACGGCGACACCGGACGGGCCGGTCAGCGCGCCCGCCCGCTCGACGGCGACCGGGAAGAGGTTGGCGAGCCCGAGTCCGGTGACGGCGAACCCGGCCAGGGCCGCCCACACAGAGGGCGCGAGGGATCCGAGCAGCATGCCCGCCGCCGCGACCGTGCCGCCGGCGACCACGGTGCGCGCTCGGCCGAGGCGCTCCAGAAGCGTTGTCCCGGTCGCCCGGCCGACGGTCATCGCCAGCGCGAAACACGAGTACCCGGCCGCCGCCACGCCCGACGACGCCGCCAGGTCCTGCTGGAGATGGAGGGCGCCCCAGTCGGCCATGGCGCCCTCGCCGTAGGCGGTGCACAGCGCGATCAGTCCGAATACGACGACCAGTGCGCCCCGGCCGCTTGGCCGCGTGCCGTCGTGGTCCGGCTGCGCGTGCGGCGATGCGCTCCGCTCCGGCGGCGCGGGCGGCTCGTGCCGCAGGAGAGTGCGCCCGGCGACGGCGGTGACGAGGAGTCCGATGAGCGTGAGACCGAGGAGGTGCCGGGTGGGGGAGAGCACACCGGCGACCAGTCCGCCGAGGCCCGCACCGATCATGCCGCCCAGGCTGAACGCCGCGTGGAAGGTGGGCATGACGGGCCGCCGCAACGCGGCCACCAGGTCCACGGCGGCACTGTTGAAGGCCACGTTGATGCCGCCGTAGGCGGCGCCGAAGAGCAGGAGCACGGCACCGAGGGCGGGCGCGGAGTGGGTGAGCGGGGGCAGTGCGACGCTGAGCGAGAGCAGTACGGCGCAGAGCACGGTGACCGGATGGCTGCCGTAACGGCGGCACAGACGTCCGGTGAGGGTCATCGTGATCACGGCACCGGCGGAGACCCCGAGCAGCGCCAGGCCCAGGTCGCTGGCCGAGGCGTGGGTCTGCTCCTTGATGGCGGGGATCCGGACGACCCACCCGGCGAAGATGAATCCGTCCAGGGCGAAGAAGGCGGTGATGGCGATCCGGAGACGGGTGAGGTCGTGGTGGCTGCCCGGCACGACACTGTGCGACAGGGGTTTGTTTATTAGCGGCACAAAGTCAGGTTAGGGGGAGCCGAGGGGAGGGGCAAGGGCATTCCGGGGCGCTCGACGTACCGGCTCGCGCCCGCCACGTCACCCGCTTCGGCACCCGCTCCCGTTGCGGTCGGGCCCGCCGCGGCCCGGTGTGACCGGCGCGCGTCGGTTCCGTCGTGAACGATGTGCCCTTGACCTGCGCCGACTTGTGGTGTCTCACGCCGGCTGTGACGTCAACGCGGAGCGGCGCATGCCCCGTTCGGGGTCGCGCGGACCTCGCCGCGCCCGGTCCCCGCTCGGATACAGGTCGGTTAATGCTTGCTCACGAGCTGGTTGCGGAGGGGTGAGCGGTCCATGATGGGCCCATGACGTTGGCCTCGCGCGCGCTCGCGCAACTGGCGACCTGGCCCGACCTGAGTCAGGCGGTCCCGAGCTGCGGCCTGGGACAGGCGGTGAGTTCGGCCCAGGGCGAGATCGCCCACTTCCACTCGGACCGCGATGTCGATCTACGGCTGACCGACCGGGCCGTCCGGCGCTTCGCCAAGGACCTCAAGGACTCGGGTGCGATCAGGATCGTGCCCGGCTCGCAGTGGGTGACCTTGCGCCTCGACGCGGCGAGCGACGTCGACCTGCTGCTGACGCTGGTGAGCGTGGCGCTCCAGGCCCAGCAGGTCTGGCCCGACCCGGCCGAGCGGCCGCCGACCGGCTGCAACGACCAGCGTGGCGCGGGGTTCGTGAAGGCCGACCTCGGGCGGATCTGAACCTGTTCGCCCGGCGCGGGTGCCGCTCGGGCCGACGGCAACCGGACCGGCTGGAGTGGGGTACGGACACCGTGGGTGCCTGCTGCCCGTCAGACCGCCGGTATCCGTAGCCCGTCACACCGTCAGGACCCGGACCCCCGCCTCCTCGAAGCGGCGTACCGTTTCCCGGGCCGCCGCCGTGTCCGTCACGAGGGTGTCCACCAGCTCCGTGCCGCAGATCCGGGCGAAGGCGCGCTGGCCGAGCTTGCTGGAGTCGGCGGCGACCACCACCCGCTCGGCGCGCTCGCACAGCAGCCGGTTGATCGCGGCCTCCGCCTCGTCGTGCGCCGCCGCGCCGTGTGTGACGTCGAAGGCGACGACGCCGAGTACGGCCACGTCGAGCGTGATCTGTCCGAGCACGCCGTCCGCGAGCGGGCCGATGAGTTCGTACGACTGGGGTCGTGCCACCCCGCCCGTCACCACGATCTTGAACTGAGGCCGTACGGCCAGCTCGTTGGCGATGTTGAGCGCGTTCGTGACGACCGTCAGCGCCGGTGAGCCGGTGGACAGGTCGCCGCGCACTGCCAGCGCGCGGGCCACCTCCGTAGTGGTCGTCCCGCCGGTCAGTCCCACCGCCTCGCCGGGCGCGAGGAGTTCGGCCACGGCCTTGGCGATGCGCTGCTTCTCGGAGGCGCGGCGGGCCGTCTTGTAGCGCAGCGGGAGTTCGTACGACACCCCGTGCACCACTGCTCCGCCCCGGGTGCGCACCAGCATCTGCTGTTCGGCGAGCTGGTCGAAGTCCCGGCGGATCGTCGCCGCCGACACCTCCAGCTCGGCCGCCGCCTCCTCGACCTCCAGCCGGCCGCGCTCCACGAGCAGCTCCAGCAGCGCCTGCCAGCGGGCGTCCCGGGACATCCGCACCTCCGTTCCGTTCTCCGCCCGGCCCTTGGCCGATCGGTGACCGTGTTGCGTCGACCTGTGACCGTACCCCGCCGATACGCGACCGCGTCCCGGCATTCCACGACCGCTCTCTGGTCGTTCGCCGACGTCCGTTCCCTGCCCGCTCGTCGGCCGCCGTCCGCTCCTCCGGCGACCCTAGCGCACCCACACTGCGCGCAAATGCTTGATTGTGCTCGAAAGTTCGCTATATCTTGCAGGAACAATCAGCCAAGGAGGTGTGGGTGTGACCCATGTCGAGGACGAGCTGAACAGCCAGCCCGAGTGCTGGACGCGGGCCGCCGAGCGGGCGGAGCGGCACAAGGCCGCGCTGCCTGAGCCGGGGGAACGGGTCGCGATCGTGGGGTGCGGGACCTCGTACTTCATGGCGCAGGCGGTGGCCGGCCTGCGGGAGGGCGCCGGACAGGGCGAGACCGACGCGTTCGCGGCCTCCGAGTTCCCGTACGAGCGGTCGTACGACCGGGTTCTCGCCCTCACCCGCTCCGGTACGACCACCGAAGTGCTGGAACTGCTGGGGCGGTTGAGGGGGCGGACCCGGACGACCGCGGTCACCGCCGACCCCGCAACGCCCGTCATGTCCGCGGCCGACGACCTTGTCGTCCTGGACTTCGCCGACGAACGTTCCGTCGTCCAGACCCGGTTCGCGACCACCGCCCTCACCCTTCTGCGCGCCCATCTCGGCCTGCACACCGACTCCGTCGTCGCCGACGCACACACGGCCCTGTCCACTTCTCTTCCCGAACGGCTGGTCGCCTGCACCCAGTTCACGTTCCTGGGACGCGGCTGGACCGTGGGCCTCGCGAACGAGGCCGGGCTGAAGATGCGCGAGGCCTCCCTGTCCTGGACCGAGGCCTATCCGGCGATGGAGTACCGGCACGGCCCGATCAGTGTCACGACCGAGGGCACGGCCACGTGGATGCTCGGCGAGGCGCCCGACGGGCTCGCCCAACAGGTCGGCGACACCGGTGGGTTGTGGATCGAGGGCGGGCTCGACCCGCTCGCCGAACTCGTCCGCGTCCAGCGGCTGGCGATCGCCGTCGCCGCCGCCCGCGGCCTCGACCCCGACCGCCCGCGCCACCTCACCCGCTCGGTGATCCTCACCCCCTGAAGCCCCTGGCCGAGCCCAGGCCGAGCCCCGGCCGGGCCATGGTCGAGTCTTGGCCGAGCCCGTGACCGATTCCTGGCCGAGCCCGGGCAGCCTCTGGCCGAGGCTCGGCGGATCCCTTGACCGACGCCCGGCCGAGGCTCGGCCGGGTCCCTGAACGATCCCCGGCCGAGGCTCGGCTGATCCCCAGACCGATGTCTCGCCGATCCCGGCCAGGCTCCCGACCTCCCGCCACCTCAACCGCTCGGTGTTTCTCACCCCTGAAGCTCCTGGCCGACCCCAGGCCGACCCCCGCCCCCCGGCCGCTCCCCGGCCGCCCCCGGTCCGCGTCCCGGAAGGACACCCGAAGTGCCCCTCGCGTCCACCGGCGAGCTGGTCACCGCCGCCTCCGCGGCCCGCCGCGCCGTCGCCGCCTTCAACGTCATCACGCTGGAACACATCGAGGCCGTCATCGCAGGCGCCGAGTCGGCCGGTACGTCCGTCGTCCTCCAAGTCAGCGAGAACGCCGTCAAGTTCCGCTACGGACGGCTGCTGCCGCTGGCCCGCGCCGCGGTCGCCGCCGCCGAACGGGCCACCGTACCCGTCGCGTTGCACCTGGATCACGTGCAGAGCGACGACCTGCTGCGGCAGGCGCCCGGCGCCGGGTTCGGCTCGGTGATGTACGACGCCGCCCGTCTGCCCTACGCCGACAACCTCTCCGCCACCCGGGCTGCCGCTGACTGGGCGCATGCCCAAGGTCTGTGGATCGAGGCCGAGTTGGGGCAGGTCGGCGGCAAGGACGGCAGGCCCCCGCTGGACGCCCACGCGCCCGGCGCGCGTACCGACCCCGACCAGGCCCGCGACTTCGTGGCCGGTACTGGTGTCGACGCCCTCGCCGTCGCCATCGGCAGCGTGCACGCCATGACCACCCGTACGGCCCGCCTCGACCACGGCCTGCTCAAGCGGCTGTCCGCCGCGGTCGCCGTCCCGCTCGTCCTGCACGGCTCCTCCGGTGTACCGGACGAGGGGCTGGTCGAGGCGGTCGTGGGCGGCATCGTCAAGGTCAACGTCGGCACGGCCCTCAACGTGGCCATGACCGGGGCGATCCGGGGGTTCCTCGCCGCGCACCCCGAGGCCGTCGACTCGCGCAAGTACCTGAGTGTGGGCCGGGAGGCGATGGCCCAGGAGGTCCGCCGGATCATCGGGGTCCTGACCCGGATCTCGGGCTGAGCGTGCGGGTGCTCGCGTCAGTCCTTCCTGACCGCCCGCAACACCACGAACTTCGGGTCGGACGCGACCAGTTCGCTGTTGCCGAACAAACGCCTCAGCTTCACGTGGTACCCCAGGTGCCGGTTGCCGATCACCCACAGCTCGCCGCCCGGCCGCAGCGCGCGCTTCGCGCCGGTGAACATCCGCCACGCCGTCGCGTCCGTCGTCGCCTGGTGGGAGTGGAACGGCGGGTTGTTCAGGACGAGGTCCACGCTGCCGGGTGCCACCCCGGCTAGCCCGTCCCCGACCCGGAACTCGGCGTGCCCGGGCACCCCGTTGGCCTTGTACGTCGCCTCCGCGGAGGCCACCGCCTGGAACGACTCGTCCACGAACAGCACCTCGGCCGCCGGGTCGGCCAGCGCCACCGCCGTACCGACGACACCGTTGCCGCAGCCGAGGTCGACCACGCGTCCCGCGCCCGGGCCGGGCAGGTGCTGCAGGAAGAAGCGGGTGCCGATGTCGAGCCGGTCCGCGCAGAAGACGCCCGCGTGGTTGACGACCGTACGCCCGGAGGCCGCCCCGATGCCGTCCGGGAGGGTGTAGGTGCAGGGCCACGGGTTCGTGGGGCGCTCCAGCGCCGGGTCCGGGGTGCAGAAGACCAGCCGGGCCTTCTGGCGTGCCAGCGAGGTGCGGGTCGGGCCGAGGATCCGCTCGAACAACTGGAGCGTGGAGGTGTGGATCTCCTTCACCATTCCGGTGCCGACGACCACTGTGCCCGCGTGCACGGCGGGCGCCAGCCGCAGCAGCTGGTCCTCCAGCAGCGCCAGGCTCTTCGGCACCCGCACCAGCAGCACGTCCACCCGCCCGGGCGCCGGATCCTGGGTGGTGAGCAGCTGGACGGCACCGGGCTCGACCCCGGCCCGGGCCAGGTTCAGCCGGGTCGCCTCCTGGCTCAGGAAGGAGTCGGTGATCTGCGTCGGACGATGCTCCGCGAGCGCCGTGGCCAGCGCGCCCCAGCGGTCCCCGAGCACCACCACCGAGCCGGTGAGCGGCACCCCCTCCTCGGCCAGGTGGCGCAGCAGGTATGCGTCGGAGGCGTCCCAGGCACGCAGCCGGTCGCGGGGATCCTCGGGGAAGCGGGTCAGCTCGACCTCGCCCCACGGTGTCGTCATACGGTCGCTCATCGTGTGTCCAGGCTAGCCGAGCCGCAGATCAGGGGTGGTGCGGCGGGCCTGCGCGATGATGGAGCGCGTGGACGCGGAGCTGTTTCCCAGGGAGCGCGCGCAAGTCGCGCCGGGCGCCGTGCACGCCCCGGACTGGCTGGACGACGAAGCGCAGCGCGAGCTGCTCGCCGCCTGCCGCGCGTGGGCGCGGCCCCCGGCCGGGCTGCGCACGGTCCGCACCCCGGGCGGCGGCACGATGACCGTCCGGCAGGTCTGCCTGGGCTGGCACTGGTACCCGTACGCCTACGCCCGCACGGCCGTCGACGGCGACGGCAGCCCGGTCAAGCCGTTCCCGGACTGGCTCGGCGAGCTGGGCCGCCGCGCGGTGGCCGACGCGCTCGGCCCGGAGGCGGTCCCGGCGGCGCCGTACGACATCGCGCTGATCAACTTCTACGACGGCGACGCCCGCATGGGCATGCACCGCGACGGAGACGAGCGCGCGGACGCTCCGGTGGTCTCGCTGAGCCTCGGCGACACCTGTGTGTTCCGCTTCGGCAACACCGAGACGCGCGCCCGGCCGTACACCGACGTGGAGCTGCGTAGCGGCGATCTGTTCGTCTTCGGCGGGCCGTCCCGGCTCGCGTACCACGGGGTGCCGCGGGTACATCCTGGTACGGCACCGCCCCGGCTCGGCCTGGCCGGCCGGCTGAACCTCACCCTGCGGGTGAGCGGCCTGTAGCGGGCGGCCCGGACCGACGATTGCGGATCATGGGAGACTCGCCCTCATGAGCGGCAAGGCGGACCCCCGGACGGCGGGGGAGAGAACGACCCCGAGGGCGCGGCTGGACCGGGGGCGCGGTGCGCTCGGGCCCGCGCTGGAGCTCGTGCACACCGGGCGGGCGCCGACCCGGGCCGTGCTCACCGCCGAACTCGGCGTCACCCGGGCGACGGCGGGCGCGGTGGCCGCCGAGCTGGAGGCGCTCGGGCTGATCCGGGTGGACGCCAGGCCCGCCGCGGCGGCCGGTTCCCAGGGGCGCCCCTCGCACCGGCTGGAAGTCGCCGAGGACGGGCCGGTCGCCCTCGCGGCCCAGGTCCACGCGGACGGGTTCCGGGCCGCGCTGGTCGGCCTCGGCGGGCGGATCGTGGCGACCGCGCCCGGCTGCGAGACCGTCGACGCCGACCCGGCGAAGGTCCTCGGCTCGGTGGTGGAAGCCGGCGCCGAGCTGCTGCGCACGACCGGCCGCCGCTGCGTCGGCGCGGGGCTCGCCGTACCGTCCGCCGTCGCCGAACCCGACGGACTGGCGCTCAACCCCCTCCACCTGGCCTGGCCGGTCGGCGCCCCCGTGCGGCAGATCTTCGCGCAGTGCGTGCGCGCCGCCGGCCTCACCGGCCCCGCCTTCGCCGGCAACGACGTCAACCTCGCCGCCCTCGCCGAGCACCGGCACGGCGCCGGCCGGGGCGCCCGGGACCTGCTGTGCGTGGCCACCGGTCACCGGGGCGTCGGCGGCGCCCTGGTCCTCGACGGCCGTCTGCACACCGGCAGTTCGGGCCTCGCCCTGGAGGTCGGCCACCTCACCGTCAACCCGGAGGGCCGCCCCTGCCACTGCGGCAGCCGGGGCTGCCTGGACGTCGAGGCGGACCCGCTGGCGCTGCTCGTCGAGGCGGGCCGCGAGCCGGGCCCCGAGGTGTCCCTGCTCCAGCAGGCCAACGACCTGCTGCGCACGCAGTACGACGACCCGGCCGTCCGCGGGGCCGCCGAGGCGCTGATCGACCGCCTGGGCCTCGGTCTCGCCGGGCTGGTCAACATCCTCAACCCGGACCGCATCATCCTCGGCGGCCTGCACCGCACCCTGCTGGACGCCGATCCCGGCCGGCTGCGCGCGGTCGTCGCCGACCGCAGCCTGTGGGGCCAGAGCGGCGGCGTGCCGATCCTGGCGTGCACACTGGACCACAACAGCCTCGTCGGCGCGGCCGAACTGGCCTGGCAGCCGGTCCTGGACGACCCGCTGGAGGCACTGCGGTGACCGACTCGGCCGTGGAGATCCTGCCCGCCGGACGCATCCGCCTGGTCGAGACGGCACTGCCGGCGCTGTCCGGTCCGCACCGCTCGGCGATGGACCGGGCGTGGGCGGAGGCGGTGGGGGCGAACCCCGCCCTCTTCGACGGCCCGGTGGCCGTCCTCACCCGGCTGGACCGGGACGGGGCGGGCGGCCTGGTGCTGTCCTGGGCGCGGGCCCGCTACCGGTACCGCGCGCTGCGGCACGTGCCCGGCGCGCCCGCGCTGGCGTCCTTGTTCGTGTCCGTGCTGCAGCCCGCCGACGACGGCCGTCTGATGGTGGGCCGGATGGCCCCCTCGACCGCGGCCCCCGGCCGCTGGCAGCTGCCCGGCGGAACCATCGAACCCCCGGACGCCGACGGCGAGTTGGACCTCGCCGCGCTGCGTGCCCACGCGGCCCGCGAACTGGCCGAGGAGACCGGCTCCGACACGCCGGCCGACGCCCTGACCCCATGGCTGACCACCCGCGGCGGACGCGGCAGCGTCGGCGTGACGTTCACCGCCCCGCCGCGCCCCGCACGGGAGTTGTACGACCGGTACGCGGAGCTGGTGCGCACGGAGACCGCCCGCGGCGCCGACCCCGAGTTCGACCGGATCGAGCTGATCGGCGCACCCTCGGATCTGGACGCGCTCGACGGACCGCACGTCGACTATCTGCGCCCGGTCGTACGCCGCAGCACCGGCGGCTGAGCACAGCCGACCCGTACGTGCACACCGCCGTGTGCGCCGTCAGGCTCCACAGCGCCGCCACCGGCGGCCGGCGCAGATCCGTGCGGCGCACACACAGCCCGATCGTGAACCGCTCCGGCGCCGGAAATGCAGGGACGGCCGGATCGGCCGGATCGGCCGGGACGACGGCCGGCCGGTCGCGGACCGTGCTGCGCTCCGGCACGAGCCGGGGGACGACGCCCGTGCCGCAGCCGAGCGCGACCGGAGTGGGGCAGGAACGACTACCTCCAGTCGGCGGCGAACGCCCGCCCCGGATGCCCGGTCAAGATCCGCTCCACCAACTCCTCGCCCAGCTCCGCCACCAGCCGTGGCCTGGCCCTGCGCAGCAGATACGGCATACCGGGCCCACCGTCGACCGAGCGGGCAGCGGCAAGCACGGTGTCGCAGCCGAGCAGCAGCCGGTCGCCGAAGCCCGCCTGCGCCAGCTCCCGCAGCGCATTCGGCATCCGCCAGTCGGTGGCGTGATGCGCGCGCGACGGCCCGTCGAAGGCCAGCCAGCAGCCCGATCCGGCCGCCTCCCGGTGCGTGACCGGGTCGGGCGAGCGGTTCAGGTGGCCGAGGATCACCCGGTCACCGGGCACGCCCAACTCACCGCACAGCAGGTCGAGTACGTCCAGCGCGCCGGTGCCCATCTCCAGGTGCACGGCGATGGGCGCACTGGTGGCGTGGCTCGCCTCGGCCGCCGCCGTCATCGTCCAGCGGGCGTGCGCGTCGAGCGTGTGGAAGCCGCCCGCCACCTTGATCAGCCCGGCCCGCACCCCCGTCCTGCCGATGCCGTCGGTCAGCTCGGACACGAACAGCTCGGCCAGCCGACCGCGCACCGCGTCGAGCAACTCCGGTGCGTAGTGCGCGGCTTGGTGCAGTCCGGTGGCACACACCACTGTGACGCCGGTGGTCCGGGACAGCTCCGCCAGGTCCGCCGCCCGGCGTCCCATCCCGTACGGCGTCCACTGCACCACGGCGGCCCCGCCGGCCGCCCGGAACGCCTCCAGCTCGGCCCGGGCCGCCACGGCGTCGTCCAGTTCCTGGCCCGGGAACTGCGGGCTGCTCAGAAAGAGATGGTCGTGCGCGTCGCACACGCCCAGCTCACCGGGCGGGATGTCGCCGAGGACCGTGCGGACGCGGCTCACCACTGCCGGCCCCGCGCGAGGCGGTCCCGGCCGGGCGCGGACAGGTGCAGCACCTGGAAGACGTCCCCCTCGGCCTTGGGCGCGTCGTGCTCCCAGAGCGAGAAATGCACCAGCTCCCACGCGCGCGTGTCCACGGCCGCCGCCGCCAGCACCGCACCGTCCTCGGCGGCCAGCCGCTCCGTCTCGCCCGCCGCGTCCGCCATGAAGGCCGCCAACTCCACGCCCTCCGGCACCGGTCGGCGCCTGCGCACGGCGAGCGCGGGCGCGGAGCCGGTGGCGGTGCCCTCCTCGAACGCCAGGCCCGTCCACTGCCGTATCGCCGGCCGCCCGAAGTCGCGCACGGTCCGCTGGAAGGCGTCCTCCGCCCACAGGAAGCTGTTCATGCCCTCCACGGTGTTCCAGAGGTAGAACGGCCCGTACTGGTTCACCGGCGAGCCGTGCACCCCGCGCTCGCGCAGCAGGTACGTCTTGATGCCGAGGCCGTCCCAGTCGTCCAGCAGATGCCCGACGCGGGCGACGCGGGAGCGGATGATCCCCAGGTCGTAGTTCGCGGGCAGGGTGAACTCGTACTGCATGGCGTGCATGTCGCGCGTCCTTTCTCAGGCGGTCCGGCCGGCGGGGCGGTCGGTCACGTGTGCGTGCCACTCGGTCGACGTGCTGTCCTCGGCGCCTCCACGACCGCGAGGCGGCTCAGGCCGGGTGATGTGCACGAAGTCACCGCTCCTGCTGGGCAGTCGGGGGTGCGAGCAGGGAGAGCAGGCCGCGTACGCCCGCGTCGAACGCGGCGGGCGAGCCCGAGGCGCGGGCGAGGACATAGCCGCCCTGGACGGTCGCGAGGACGGCCGCGCCGATCTCCTCGCCGTCCAGCGAGGGCGCGAACTGCCCCTGTCGCTTGCCCTCTTCGACGATCTGCGCGATCCGCTGCCGGATCCAGGCGATCGTCTCGTCCACCGGCGCGCGCAGTTCGTCGCTGGCGATCACGTCCGGGTCCATCGTCAGCCGGCCGATCGGGCAGCCGCGCAGCACGTCGCGCTCGCGCAGCAGATACGCCTCGATGCGCTCGTACGGCGTGCCCGGCCCGGCGAGGACGCGCTCCGCGGTGCCGCGCAGTTCCTCGGCGGTCCGCTCGATCGCCGCCAGGGCGAGGTCCGGCTTGCCCTTGAAGTGGTGGTACATGCTGCCCTGGCCCGCGCCCGCGCGCTCCAGGATCGCCTTGGGGCTGGTGCCCACGTAACCCCGCTCCCACAGCAACTCGCGTGTGGACTCGATCAGTCGTTCCGAGGTGCTCATGCACTCACTGTACATACTAGTAGTTACAGTTCGCCAGTCCCGGCGGAGCAGTTCACCGTCCCCGCCGTACTCCCCGGGGGGTATGCGCGGTGCCGCCGGCCGCACGACGACCCGGGCCCCTTGCCGGAGGGAACCTCGTGGCATCCCCGAAGACCGAGGACTACGCAGACGACAAGGGAGATGACCCCCGATGCAGACCCTGGCCAGCTGGCACGGCGGACCCGGCCCGTGGATCCTGTTCTTCCCGCTGATCTGGGCGGCCGTCGTGATCGGCGCCGTCACCTTCCTGCGGCGCACCGCGTGGCGTGGTCGCGGCGGCCCCTGGCGTCCCGTCGGCGCGGGCCGCCCGGCCGGTGACTCGCCGCTCGCGGTCCTCGGCCGCCGCTTCGCCTCCGGCGAGATCGACGAGGACGAGTACTGGCGCCGCCTGTCCGTCCTGGAGGAGCAGTTCGGCCGCACGGGCAAGGGCGGTGCGGCATGACCACGACGACCACCCTGCGAGCCGCCGCCCGTGTGACCGGCGCGGTGAAGGTCTACGGCGGCGGCGACACCGCCGTACGCGCGCTCGACGGCGTCGACGTCGACTTTCCCGCCGGACGCTTCACGGCGATCATGGGGCCCTCGGGCTCCGGAAAGTCCACCCTCATGCACTGCGCGGCCGGCCTCGACACGCTCACCTCCGGCAGCGCGCACATCGGCGACACCGACCTGGGCGCGCTGGACGACCGCCGGCTCACCCTGCTGCGCCGCGACCGGATCGGCTTCGTCTTCCAGGCGTTCAACCTGGTGCCGACGCTGACCGTCGCCGAGAACATCACCCTCCCGCTGGACCTGGCCGGCCGGCGCGGCGACCCGGAGTGGATCGACGCGCTCGTGGACGTCGTCGGACTGCGCGACCGACTGCACCACCGGCCCGCGGAACTCTCCGGCGGCCAGCAACAACGCGTCGCCGTGGCACGGGCGTTCGCCGGCCGGCCGGACGTCGTCTTCGCCGACGAGCCGACCGGCAACCTCGACTCGCGCTCCGGCGCGGAGGTCCTCGGTCTGCTCGGCCGGGCCGTACGGCAGATGGACCGTACGGTCGTCATGGTCACCCACGACCCGGTGGCCGCCGCACACGCCGACGAGGTGCTCTTCCTCGCCGACGGCCGCCTGGTCGACCGGATGCAGGCGCCGACCGCCGACCGGGTCCTGGACCGTATGAAGGCCTTCGAGGTGCGGACATGAACGCATCGGCACCGCTCCGGCTCAGCCTCGCCTCGCTGCGCGCGCACCGGCGCCGTTTCGCCGGCACCTTCCTCGCCGTGTTCCTCGGCGTGGCGTTCCTGGCCGGCACCCTCGTCATGGGCGACACACTGCGGGCCAGTTTCGGCACCATGTTCGGCGAGGCCACCGCCGGCACGGACGCCGTCGTACGCGGCGCCGACGCCATCACCGCACCCGGCCAGGCCCAGGGGGTACGACGGCCGGTCGGCCTCTCGCTGCTGCGGAGAGTCGAGCGGGTGCCGGGCGTGGCCGCCGCCGCCCCGGACATCGAGGGCCGCGGCCAGCTCGTGGGGGCCGACGGCAAGCCGGTCGGCGGTCAGGGGCCGCCCACCCTCGCCGGGAACTGGATCAGCGACCCGAAGCTCAACCCGTACCGGCTCGCCGAGGGCCGCGCCCCCGCCCGGAGGGGCGAGGTGGTGGTGAACCGGGGCGCCGCGAAGAAGGCCGGCCTGAAGATCGGTGACACCACCACCCTGCGCACCCCCGACCCGGTGCGCGTGACCGTCGTGGGCCTCGCCACCTTCGGCGGCCAGGACGGCATGGCCCAGGTGACGTTCACCGGCATGACCCAGGCCGACGCCGAGCGGTACCTCGCCGCGCGGCCCGGTGAGGCGTCGGCCATCGACGTGCGGGCCGCACCCGGAGTGAGCCAGACCGCCCTGGTGAGGCGGCTGACTCCGGTACTTCCCAAGGGGGTCGAGGCCATCACCGGTCAGCGGTCCGCGCAGGAGAACACCGACATGATCTCCGGTCAGTTCCTGACCCTCTTCACCACCTTCCTGCTCGTCTTCTCCGGTGTCGCTCTGCTGGTCGCCACCTTCTCCATCCACAACACGTTCGCGATCGTGGTCGCCCAGCGCACCCGTGAGAACGCTCTGCTGCGTGCCCTGGGCGCCGCCCGACGGCAGGTGACCGCCGTCGCCCTCGCCGAGGCCCTGGCCGTCGCGCTCACCGCCTCGCTCACCGGACTCGCGGGCGGCATCGGCATCGCCGCCGGACTCCAGGCGCTGTTCCCGGCGATCGGATTCCCCTTCCCGGGCGGCGAGTTGGTGATCAAGTCGCTGTCGATGGTGCTGCCGTTCACGGTCGGGGTCGTGGTCTGCCTGGCCTCCGCACTGGTGCCGGCCCTGCGCGCAGGACGCACCGCGCCGCTCGCCGCCCTGCGCGATTCGGCCGTGGACACCTCGGGTGCCTCCCGCTCACGCGCGGTCACCGGCGCCGCCCTCGGCGCGCTCGCGCTCACCGCGACCCTCGGCGGCGTGCTCGTCACCCCGTCCGTGTGGCTGGCGGGCCTCGGCGCGCTGCTGGCCCTGGCCGCCTTCGTGGTGCTCGGCCCGGTCGCCGCGACCACCGTCGTACGGCTGCTCGGCGGCCCGCTCGACCGGCTGCGCGGGGTCACCGGCGGCCTCGCCCGGCGCAACGCCCTGCGCAGCCCGAAGCGGACGGCGGCCACCGCGAGCGCGCTGATGATCGGCGTGGCCGTCGTGTCGCTCTTCACCGTCTTCGGCGCCTCGCTGAAGGCCACCATGGACCGGACGGTGTCCGGGTCCTTCGCGGGCGACGTCGCCGTCAGCACCCCGTCCTTCGGCGCGGGCGGCAGCGGACTCAGCCCCCGGCTCGCCCCGGCCCTGCAACGGCTGCCCCAGGTGGACACCGCCGTCGGACTCGGCCGAGGGGTCGCCGAAGTCGACGGCAGGGGAAGGGCGTTGACCGTCACCGATCCGGTCGCGCTCGCCCACACCTTCGACCTCGGCACGGTCACCGGTTCCCTGCGCGGCCTCGGCACCGACGGCATCGCACTCGCCCGGGCGGAGGCCGGCCGGCAGCACCTGCGCACGGGGGACACCGCCCGCCTGACCTTCACCGACGGCCGGCGCGAGAACTTCACCGTCCGGGCCGTCTACGGCCGGTCGGAACTCGCGGGCGACTACGTCATCACCCGGGCCGCCTGGGCCCCGCACCGCACCCAGGACTCCGACACCCTGATCGCCGTCACCTTCAGGCACGGGGTGGGCGCCGACGCGGGCAAGGCGGCCGTACGGCAGGTCGCCGCGGGGTACGGCAACCCCCAGGTGCAGACCCGCGACGAGTACGCGCGGTCATCGGCCGGCGGCATCGACATGATGCTCACCCTCGTCTACGCGCTGCTTGCCCTCGCGGTGGTCATCGCCCTGCTCGGCATCGCCAACACACTGACCCTCGCGCTGCACGAACGCACCCGGGAACTGGGCCTGCTGCGGGCCGTCGGCCAGACCCGTGCCCAGCTGCGCGCGATGGTCCGCTGGGAGTCGGTCCTTCTCGCCGCGTTCGGGACGACGGGCGGACTGGGCCTCGGCGCCTTCCTCGGCTGGGTGCTGGTGAAGGCCTCCGACGGCGCGAGCGACACCGCGTTCGTCTTCGCCCTGCCGCCCGCGCGGCTCGCGGTGGTGATGCTCGTCGGCGTCGTCGCCGGCGCCCTCGCGGGCCTGCGCCCGGCCCGGCGGGCGGCCCGCCTGGACGTCCTGTGGGCCATCGCCACGGAGTGAGGACCGGCGGCCGGCGCCTTCGTCGTACCCGGGGAGGTCACCGCCCGGTCAGCCGGAAACGGCCGACCGGGCGGGAGCCTGCACCCCGGCCACGACGGAGGAGTGCGTTACGGCGGGGGCGGGAGCGGAGACGGAGGCGCGGACGGGGGCGGGGGCGCGGACAGGGGTGGGGCCGGGGACCGGGTCTGCACTCGCGACCGGAGCGCCGGCACCGACGGGCGCCCCTGCGGGCACGGGAGCCTCCGATGTCTCGGGAGCCCCGGTGGCAACGGAGGCTCCCGACATCACGGCAACTGCCCCTGACGTCACAGGAACCCCCGCAGCGACTGAAGCTCCCAGCGTCACAGGTGTGCCAGGCGCCAGGGCCGTCCCAGCGGCCACGGTGACGGACACAGTGGCCGCCGCGGAGGCGGGTTCCCGCGTCGGTCGTGGCTGTGCCTTACGCGGTGGCGTGGCGTGCGGAGCGGTCCGGGCCGGCGTCGGCGCGGGCAGCGTGAACCACACGACCTTGCCCTTCTCGCCGTCCGGCCGCGCGCCCCAGCTCTCGCTCACCGCGGCCACCATCGCCAGTCCCCGCCCACAGGTGGCCAGCGGGCCGGCGTCCGGCGTGTCCGCGGCGGCGGGCGGCACCGGCAGCCGCGGATCGCTGTCGCGCACCGAGACCGTGAGCCGGTCCGACAGCAGCTCCAGCTCGACCGTGCACGACTTGTCGGGTCTCGCGTGCCGGTGGACGTTGCTCAGCAGCTCCGTCACACCGAGCGCGGCCCGGTCGATCAACGGGTCCATGTGCCAGTAACGCAACTGCGCAGATACGATTCTGCGGACCTGGCCGATCCGCGACGGCAGGGCCTGGAGCTCCACCGTGCAGTGCCTGCTCGGATGACTGATCACGGCTGCGACTCCCCGGTGTAGAGGTCCCGAAGGACCGGAAGAACACGGAGAACAACGGATCCAGCAGGGTGCTTGCGTCCAAACGTCCGCCTGCTGTCATGGCCGGCGGGCTGGTTCGCAGCGTTATCGCCGGTAAACCCAGAGTGACGTGAGAACAGCGTGACAGGGCGGATGCGCTCCCGCAACTCGCCGCGACGGACCGCCGCTCGGCGGATGCGACCGATGCGGCCGGTGTGTTCCTCGGCCGGGCCGGCCCGTGCGTCCGTCAGCCGGCTGCTGCGTCTGTCATCGGCTCCTGCCGGCTGTCAGCCGGGTCCTGCGTCCCTCAGCCGCCGCGTCCGGCGGCCCGGCGCACGGCCTCGATGAACCGCCGTGCCGTGGGCGGCCCCGGCTCGCCCGGAGCGGGGTCGTGCTCGCCCAGTGTCAGCAGGTACCGCTTGCCGTTGAGGTCGGCCAGCGCCCGGTCGTCCGCCGCGAACCACGGCTTGGACGCCCGCACGGCCTGTACCGGCGCGCTGTCGATCTCGCTGCCGTAGCTGTTGAGCAACTCCAGCCGGCCGTCGTTGATCCGGACCTGCCCGGCCCGGGTGAGCGAACGCAGTCGCTTGCCGATCCGCACGCCCATGGCCGTGAACTCCGGCTCCGCCATCCCTCGCCGCCCCCTTGTGCCTGTGCTTGCGCGGTCCAGTGTGCGCCCCCGTTCGGGACGATCGTCCCGACGCGTGCAGTCTGCCCCGATGCGGCGGAGAGCACCAGTGCACGCGGGGCGCGCGCGACGGTCTGCCGGAGCACTCCCGCCAATGCGCCCCCAGGCGCCTCGCACACCTGTGGCCCCAGGGCGGCTTTGACTGGCTCAAAGATGCGTTTATGCAGGTGGGAAGCGGTGCGAAAGATGCTTATGCTCAAGTTGGCGGCCGCGTCAGGCGCCGTCGGCGCCCAGCGTAAGGAGTACCGCCGTGAGCACCAGCCACCAGACCAGGACCGGCGCCACCCTCGACGTCGACCGCAGCGACGCCGCCTACCGCGACTGGCTGAAAGAGGCCGTGCGCAAGGTCCAGGCCGACGCCAACCGATCGGCGGACACGCACCTCCTGCGCTTCCCGCTCCCCGAGCGGTGGGGCATCGACCTCTACCTCAAGGACGAGTCGACGCACCCCACCGGCAGCCTCAAGCACCGCCTCGCCCGCTCCCTGTTCCTCTATGGTCTGTGCAATGGCTGGATCCGTCCCGGCCGCCCGGTCATCGAGGCGTCCAGCGGCTCCACCGCCGTCTCCGAGGCCTACTTCGCCAAGCTGATCGGGGTGCCCTTCATCGCGGTCATGCCGCGCACGACCAGCGCCGAGAAGTGCCGCCTGATCGAGTTCCACGGCGGCCGATGTCACTTCGTGGACGACTCCCGGAAGATGTACGAGGAGTCGGCCCGCCTCGCGGTGGAGACCGGCGGCCACTACATGGACCAGTTCACCTACGCCGAGCGGGCCACCGACTGGCGCGGCAACAACAACATCGCCGAATCCATCTTCCGCCAGCTGGAGTTGGAGCGGTTCCCGGAGCCGGCGTGGATCGTCGCGACGGCGGGCACCGGCGGCACCTCGGCGACGCTCGCCCGCTACGTCCACTACATGCAGTACGACACCCGTATCTGCGTCGCCGACCCGGAGAACTCCTGCTTCTTCGACGGCTGGACCACCGGCGATCCGGACGTCACCTGCGACTGCGGCTCCCGGATCGAGGGCATCGGCCGGCCGCGCATGGAGCCGAGCTTCGTGCCCGGCGCGATCGACCGGATGATGAAGGTCCCGGACGCGGCCAGCGTCGCCGCCGTACGTGCCCTGGAGCGGGCCATCGGCCGCAAGGCGGGCGGCTCCACGGGCACCGGGCTGTGGAGCGCGCTGAAGATCGTCTCCGAGATGGTGGCCGAGGGCCGCACCGGCAGCGTCGTCACCCTGCTGTGCGACCCGGGCGACCGCTACCTCGACAAGTACTACTCCGACGCCTGGCTCGCGGAGCAGGGCCTGGACGTCACGCCGTACGCGGCGGCGATCGAGACCCTGCTGACGACGGGCGTGTGGCCGGACTGAGTCCGCGGGCCGTTCAGCGCAGGCGCCGGTCCAGCGCCGTGACCGCGTTCCGGAACGCCTGGCCGGTGCCCGGCCGGACGAGCCGGCACGCGAGGCGGAAGGGGACCGTGCCGTCGAGGGCGAAGGTCATCCGCACCCGGGTTCCCGTACCGGCCGGGACCAGCCGCCACTCCTCGGCCCAGGCGCGGGCGCCCGGCGTGTTCGTCATGTCGACCCGGTAGGCGTACACCTCGGGTGCCTTCGCCACCAGCACCGTCTCCTGGAAGCGGATCCCGCCCCGCAGCCGTACCTCCCGCCCGCCCTCGACCGGCCGGGCGGCGGCCACCGCCGAGAACCACTCCGGCCAGCCCGGCACGTCCTCGGCGAGGGCATGGAAGACCGCCTCGGGGGCGGCGGCCATGTCCCTGGTGAACACGAACCGCACGGGCGCGTTCTCGACGAACTCCGGCCCGACCGGGCGCAGACGCTGAGCCATGACGACGAACCCCTCGTGAAGTCCCGTCCGGAAGCGGGGCGTTGGCCGTCAGCGTAGTTGACGCACCGTCAGATGTCCTCGTCCGCTTCGGGTTCCCCGGCCACGATCAGCCGTGCCAGGTGCTCCGAGATCTCCGCGCGCGCCTCGGCCGGCAGACCCGCGTCGGTGACGAGCGTGTCCACCTGCTCCAGCTCGGCGAACGAACTGAGGCCCACCGTGCCCCACTTGGTGTGGTCGGCGACCACGACGACCCGGCGCGCGGAGTGCACCAGCCGCCGGTTGGTCTCGGCCTCCGCGAGGTTCGGCGTGGACAGTCCCGCCTCGAGCGATATGCCGTGCACACCGAGGAAGAGCAGATCGAAGTGGAGGGCGGCGATCGCCTGGTCGGCGACCGGACCCACCAGCGAGTCCGACGGGGTGCGCACCCCGCCGGTCAGCACCACCGTGGCCGCGCCCTGGCGCTGGCCCGAGGTGCGCTGTGCCGCGTGGAACACGTCCGCGACCCGCACCGAGTTCGTCACGACCGTCAGGTCGGGCACCTCCAGCAGGTGCTGCGCGAGCGCGTACGTCGTCGTACCGCCGGACAGGGCGATCGCCGTGCCCGGGGTGACCAGCCGGGCCGCCGCCCGCGCGATGTCCTCCTTGGCGGTCAGCTCCAGACCCGACTTCGCCTCGAAACCCGGCTCGTGCGTGCTGGCCTCGACCACCGGCACCGCGCCGCCGTGCACCTTCTCCAGCATGCCCTGGCGGGCGAGCGCGTCCAGGTCCCGGCGCACGGTCATGTCCGACACGCCGAGCTTGCGGGTCAGTTCGTTGACCCGCACGCCGCCCCGGCGCCGGACCTCGTCCAGGATCAGGGCGCGGCGCTGCTCCGCGAGGAGGTTCTGATTCTCACTCACGTACGCTCCGGTCCTTTCGCCGCCAACCGTCCGACACGCCCGGCGCACGGGTCCCGACCAGGAGATTCCGTACGGCCGAAGGTGCGCGGGCGTCCCATCCTTTCACGGGTCGGTACGGGTTGCGCCACCCGTCTGTCACGACGCGCACATGCCACTGCCGGCACAGCCGTCCCGGCCGCCGTCACCCGGATCGGGGAGATTCCGTGACGAGTGGTGCACGACGCCGGTGCAGCCGGGATCCTGAACCCCTGAGCGGCACAGGCCTTCGGGCGCGTCACGGGGGTGCGAGAACGGTGGAACGCGCACAGCACCGCCCCACAGGGCGACAGACGGACAGGCTCGGCGAGCCGGGGACCGACCGGGCGGACAGGGGCGCGGACAGCGGCGCCGCACCGGATCCCGACCGTCCTGCCGGGGGACCGCCGGAGCCGGAGCTGGAGCTGCTCGTGCACGGGGTCGGTGGCACCACGCCCGAGAAGATGCTCGGCGACCCGCGTACCGTCCGTGTCACCGGCGACGACACCGCCGCAGTCTTCCGGCGCGCGGCGGACGCCGGGCCCGGGAAGGGCCCCCGCGGCGAGCCCGTGCAGGAGGCCTACGTCTGGTGCAACCTGACCTCCGGCGACAGCAGCCGCGCCCTGTGGCTGTTACTGCTGCCGTTCATGGTGGTCAACCTCGCGCACTGGATGCGCCCAGCCGCGGCCGGCCGGCCGCGCGTCATCCGCCTGTACGGCCTCCTCGTCCGCCTGACGGCCCTCACCCTGACGATCCTGCTGGTGGCCGCCGCCTGCGAGGTGGCCCTGGACCTGGTGGCCTGGCAGTGCGCGGGTGTCCACGACTGCGCCCGCCGCCATCCCTGGCTGACCTTCTCCGCCGTCACGGCATCCGGTGTGGACGGCGGCTGGTGGAGCCTGCCCGGGCGCCGTCTCGGCCTCGCCGCACTCGTGCCGACCGCACTGACCGTCCTGCTCTGGTACCTCTCGCGCCGCACCTGGAGCGCGTACGAGTCCCACCGGCCGATGTCGCGCGAACCCGAACCGGAGACCGACGGCAGCGCGCTGGCCAGGCCCGGCTTCTGGTACGGGCGCCGCCTCGTGGCCCGGCTCCGCGCCGCCCACACCGCGGCCGCCCTGCTGACGGTGGCCGCCGCCGTCGCGACGCCGGCCGCCCGCTACGACCACCGGCCGGGCGGACCCGCCGCCCTGAACGTCCTGAGCTGGCTGCTGACCGCGGCCCTGCTGGCCTCGGCGGCAGCGGCGGTGGGCGTGGTGTGCCGGCGCGGCCGCAGCGAGAACCTCCTCGACCAGCGGCTCGACCGGCACCTCGTACGCCGCCTGCCGCTCGGCGCGCTCGGCCTGCTGCTGCTCACCGCGCTCTACGCCGGCTGGTCCCGGCCCGGCTGGCACTCCACCGGGCGGCTGCCGGGCGACCCGACGTTCGGCACCCTGATGCTGGCGCAGGGGCTCCTCGTCATCGCCCTCGCCGTCGTGGCCCGGTACCTGCACCGCCGCGACCCCGACCGGCGCGCCGGGATGCGCGGCCTGTGCGGACCCGCCGTCGCACTGCTCGCGTGCGCGCTGGGCGGCGTGATGTCCGGCGGGGTCGCGCAGCGCGTGGCCGGCTGGCTGGACGGGGCCCACACCCTGCTCACCGGGCCGCCCGTCCTGCTGACCTGGCAGGCGGCCACGATTCCACCGGTCCTCGCGGCCCTGCTGCTCCTCGCCGCCCGGCTCGGCCTCGGCACCGCCCGGATCGCCCGCGCCGAACGCGCGCGCGTCCGCCACGAGCACCCCGGCGAACCCGAGGACCCGGGCCGTACCCGCGCCATCGCCCACGTCCGGGCGATGGCCACCCTCACCGACCGGGCGCCCCTCGCCGTCGCCGTGCTCACCGTCACCACCCTGCTGCTGGGGGCGGTGGCGCTGGCCGGTGCCATGGCCACCGGCAAGACACCCGACGGAGCGGCCCGCCGCACCTACGACGTCCTCCAGGCCACCGCCGAGACCTCGCAGGCGCTCGGCTCCTGGCTGGTCGGATTCGGTTTCCTGCTGTTCGTGACCTGGGGCCGGCGCGCCTACAAGGACGCCTCCGCACGGCGCACCATCGGCATCCTGTGGGACGTCGGCACCTTCTGGCCGCGCGCCGCGCACCCTTTCGCGCCCCCGTGCTACGCCGAGCGGGCGGTGCCGGACCTGACCTGGCGGATGGCCACCTGGACAGAGCGCACCGGGGGCCGGCTGGTCCTCTCCGGCCATTCCCAGGGCAGTGTCCTCGCCGCGGCCGCCGCCTGGCAGCTGACCCCGTCGACCCGTAAACGCATCGCCCTGCTGACCTACGGCTCACCGCTCGAGCGCCTCTACGGCCGCTGGTTCCCGGCCCACTTCGGACCGCCCGCGCTCGCCTCCCTGCACCGCGACGTCGCATGCTGGCGCAACCTCTACCGGCGTACCGACCCCATCGGCGGCCCCGTCCATGTGTCCGACGACACCACTCCCGAGGTCGACCACACCCCCTTGCGGGACCCGCTCGCCTACGGCCGCACCCCGGCCCACCCCCTTCCGGCGCCCATCCTCGGCCACTCCGACTACCAGGCCGACCCCGTCTTCGCCCAGGAACGCGCCCGCCTGCTCCGCCGGCTGCGTCCGGAGCCGGCGGAGCAACACCCGGAGCCGGTCGGCCCCGGGACGCGGGCGGCGGAGGGCGGCTGAAGCAGGGCCGACGGCATCCGCTGCGGTCCGGCAGCGTCCCGAAGGAGCGTGGGCAACCGCGCGACCGGCCACGAAGGCGCCGCAGCGGACCGACGGCACATCGCGGCGCTGCCGGCGGAGCGCTCAGGCCCTGTGCTCGACGTACTCCAGGACGACCCCGCCCGGGTGCCGCACGGTCGCGTTGCGGCCCGTGGGCACCTCGCGCGGGCCGTCGAGGATCTCCCCGCCGTGGGCCGTCACGAACGTGTGCAGCCCGTCCAGGTCGTCGACGAGCACCGTGCTCTGCACGCGCCGGAACGGGGCGAGCGCCTGCTCGCTGCCCGCGACCAGCAGAAACCCGCCGATGCTCGCGACGTCCACAGCGCCGTGGGAGAACCGCGTGCGGACGTCCTCGCCGGTCAGCTCGCGCAGCGCGGGCAGCGCCTCGTCCAGGTCGTCCACGTAGAGCCGGGCGAGCGTCGTCAGCGCCTTCATGGGGAAACCTCCGGGGGTGTGCGGCCGGCGGGACTGCTCACGTGAGTTCCGGCAGGTCGTCCGCGTACAGCAGGGTCAGATCGTCGGTGCTCGGGTCCTCGAGCTGGGCGACCCGGCTCGCGTGCCGCTCCACCATCGCCTCGAAGGTCTGCCGGGCGGTGCGGCCGTTGCCGAACGCGGGGCCCTTCGGCATCGCCGTGAAGTACTTCAGCAGCGCCTCGGACGCGCCGGCCGCCAGCCGGTACTCGTGCTCGTCGGCCTGCTGCTCCACGATCCGCAGCAGCTCTTCGGGGCCGTAGTCGCCGAAGGTGATCGTGCGCGAGAAGCGGGAGGCGACACCGGGGTTGACGGACAGGAAGCGCTCCATCTCCGCCGTGTACCCGGCGACGATCACCACCACCGCGTCCCGGTGGTCCTCCATCAGCTTCACCAGGGTGTCGATGGCCTCCTTGCCGAAGTCCCGCCCCGCGTCCTGCGGGGAGAGCGCGTACGCCTCGTCGATGAACAGCACACCGCCGTGCGCCCGTTGGAAGGCCTCCTGGGTGCGGATCGCCGTGGAACCGATGTGCTCGCCGACCAGGTCCACCCGGGAGACCTCGACCAGGTGTCCCTTCTCCAGCACCCCGAGCGAGGCGAGGATCTCGCCGTACAGCCGGGCGACCGTCGTCTTGCCGGTGCCGGGGGAGCCGGTGAAGACCAGATGCCGCTTGACCGAGGCCGCTTTCAGCCCCGCCTGCTGCCGGCGCCGGCCCACCTCGATCATGTCGGTCAGCGCCCGCACCTCGCGCTTGACGCTCTCCAGGCCGACCAGCGCGTCCAGTTCCCCGAGCACGTCCTTCGACGTCCGCACCGGCTCGACCGGCTCCGGAGCGGTGATCAGCGGCTCCTGCTCCGTGGTGCGCTGCCCCGGGATCGAGCCGAGCAGCCCGGCGGAGTGCGTCACCGTCTGAACGGCGCTCTCGCGCACCGTCGGGGGCCGCAGACCGCCGCTCTCGTCGCTGGTGCAGTCCTCCACCAGCGGGCCTGACCCGGACCCCGCGTCCGGCCCTCCCTCGGCGAACTCGTAACCACCGCGTGCGCAGCGCTCCGTACGGCACTTGCGCAGGGTCGCCCGGCAGCCGTCGATCACATGGAAGCCGTAGCCGGCGCTGCCGCTGACCCGGCAGTTCAGGAAGCTGCCGCGGCCGCCCGCGGAGACGTAGAAGCCGGCCTCGGCGGGGGAGTCGACCGTGCAGCGCTCGATGGTCGGGTCGGCGCCCTTGGTGACGATCACACCGGTCTGGGTGCCGTCCAGGGTGCAGTTGTTCAGCGTGCCGCCGCTGCCGTGGTCGCGGAACCACGCGCCGGTCGCCGCCTCCCGGATCCGGCAGTCGTCGAGCTGCGCGGTCGCCCCGTCGCTCACCGACACCGCCGTGTTGCGCACCTGGGACAGATCGCTGTCCACGACGTCCGCGCGTGAGCCCCGGTCCAGCACGAACAGCGCGTCCGGTACGTCGTGCACCCGGCAGGAGTCGAGCACGGCGGTGGCGCCGTCACTCACCCAGACCGCCGGATAGTCGCCGGTGCTGTCGAAGATCTCGCACTGGTTGGCGTCCACCCGGGTGCCCGGGTCCCACACCGACAGGCCGTTGCGCCCGAACTGACGGACCGTCGTGCGGGTCAGCGTCAGCACCGAGCGGGAACGCAGATCGACCGCGTTCTCGGGGATGTCGTGGATGCGGCAGTCGGCGAGCGTGAGCACGGCGTCGGTGTCCAGCGTGACGCCGTCGGCGGTGGTGCGGTGCACATCGCAGTCGGTCAGATGGGCGGTGGCGCGCTGGGTGATCTGCACACCGGAGCCGCGGACCTCGTAGATCTCGCAACCCACCGCCTCCAGCGCGGAGTTCTCCCCGGTGGCGGTCAGCCCGGTGCCGGAGGCGTGGTGCACCCGGCAGCGCTCCAGACGCGGATGCGCGCCGCCCCGGACGGCCACGCCGGCCTGCCCGGCCGCGACGACCTCGCACTCCTCGAACACTCCGCCGCCGCCGTCGAGCACGGCGATGCCGATGCCCGCGGGGTTGTCCACCGTGCAGCGGCGCACGGTCGGGCGGGCGCCGCCGCGCACCTCGATGCCGGCGGCGGACCGGGTGACGATCCGCACGTCCCTCAGCTCGGGCGTGCCCTCCTCGACCAGCAGCGCCGGTGCCGCCGCGTCCTGGCCTTCCACATGCAGGTCCTGCACCACGGCCGAGGCCCGCACGGTCAGCGGCACCCCGTCCACGGGCGCGATCCGCACCGAGCCGGGGGAGCCCTCGGGGCCGCGGAGCGTCACCGCCCGCTGGACGACGAGATTCTCCCGGTAGGTGCCCGGGGCGATGGTGAGGACGTCGCCGTCGGCGGCGGCCTCCAGGGCGGCGGCGAGCGAAACGTACTCACCCGTGCGGCGCCGCCACCGCGACGTACCGGTGTGCGTCACCTGGACCGTGCCCTGTGCCATGGCGTTGCCGTGCCCCCACCTCGTCGTACTGATGGCTCGCTCCCGCGCGGGGCCTTGCCGCGGGTGCCGGGAACGCTACCGTGCCCGGCCCTGGGGCCCGTGCGCGTTCGCGCTCCCGAAAAACCTGCGTGCCCCTGCGGTTCGCTGCTCCGCGGGTTGTCGCCGAAAGCGTTCCGGCCGGTCCACCGTAGCGTGTGCGTGCATGGTGGGTTGACCAGAGCCGTCGGTCCGTCAGCTGCCGGTGCCCGCCTTGCCCCAGTCCGGGCCCGCCCGCTCCCAGGCCTGGTCCCAGCGTGCGTAGCGCCGGCGCACCATGCGCCAGAGGGTCAGCCGCCGGGCGCCCTCGACCAGGCCCGCGATCAGCAGGGCCGCGCCGAACCCGGCCAGCACCGCGTGCGTCGTCGCGGTGGGGGAGTCCAGCGGCCGGGTCGTTATTCGGCCCTGCGGGTCCGTCCAGATGCTGAAGTGGTCGCCCGGGTGCGGGGACTTGAGGCTCGCCAGGGTCGTGCCGTGCTGCCGGGTACCGCCCGGCGCGGACCAGTTCGCGAGGACGCGGTGGCGGATCTCGCGCGCCGTGGTGGTGTCGGGATCGGCCTCCAGGGGGGCATCCCCCAGGTCACGTACCACCGTTGCCCTGACGAGGTGGCGTGTGTGCTGCTGCTCGCGCACGGAGCGCTGCAGCGCGTCCTGGGCGACGGCGCCGGCCAGACAGCCCGTCAGGGGTGCGGCCACGGTGATCAGCACCAGCGCCACGAGCGCCACCCACGCCTCGGCGAGGTCGGTCGCGCGGCGCAGCGGATTGCGCCGCCAGCGCCACAGACCACTGATGGCCCGCATGCTCCCCACCCCCCTTCCGCTCCGTCATAACCCCGGGCGAGGGCGAGCGACCGCGCCCCGGAGCAAGAGAGAGCGACATCACGTCCGCCGCGGACGGTCACGCACGCGGCTTCTCAGGCGTTTCTCATGTCCTCTCAACGACCGGGCCCCGGTTCGGGTTCCCCCCTCGTGCGGTGTTTCCGGTGCGTCACTCCATCACCCGGACCGTGTCCCCCACCCTGATCGTGCCGCGCGAGAGGGGTACCAGGTTCTGGCCGAAGATCAGCTTCGAGCCGGCCTTGCGGTGGCGTGCCAGGGTGAGCAGGGGCTCCCGGCCGCGTTGGGCGGTGTCCTGGTCGACGGTGGTGACCACGCACCGCCCGCTCGGCTTCGCGACGCGGAAGAGCACCTCGCCGACCGAGACCCGCGACCAGTGGTCCTCGGCCCAGGGCTCGGTGCCCGCGATGACCAGATTGGGCCGGAAGCGGTTCATCGGCAGCGGGCCCTCGTGGGCGTGAGCGCCGTCCGCTATCCGGGAGTTGAGGGCGTCGAGAGAGGCCGCCGTCGTGACGAGCAGGGGATAGCCGTCGGCGAAGCTCACTGTCTCGCCGGGCAGGGCGTACGCGGGGTCGATCGGGCGGCGGGTGGCCGGATCGTCCATGTGGACCAGGCGGACGTCCGCCCCCAGATAGGCGCTGCACCAGGCATGCGCGTCCGCCGTGGCCGGGACCGCCTCCACCTTCGTGCCGAACACACTCATCGGCACGGTCTCGGCCGGCTCGGGCACCGGCACCGTCAACGGCGCCCGGCCGGGCGCGGACAGACGGATGCCGCCGCCGGTCAGAAGCTCGGCGGCGGCCAGCGCGAGACGCGGCTGCTCGCGCTGTGTGACGACCTTTCCCCCGTCGTCGATCAGTGCCCAGCGCCGGTCTCCGGTCAGGCCCCATGGCTCCACCACAGCTTGCCGGGGCGCGAATCCCCGGAACGCCTTGACCGGATGGACGTGGATCGACTGCACCTCGGCGTGTCCCATGACGCCATCGTGCCAGGCGGCACCGACAGCGCGGGGGCGCCGGTCAGTAGCCGCGGTACTGCTGGTTGTTGTACGGGTCCTGGTAGGGAGCCGGCCCGGGCCGCGGCGAGGCCGGGCGCATCGCCTCGTACCCCGTGCCGGCCCCCATCGGGCGCTGGGGCTGCGGGGCCTGCGGACCGGGGTAACCCCGCGGGGCGCTCGCCTGCTGCGGGATGTACGCCGTGGGCGCCTGCTGCAGTGGCGCGGGCTGCGGCGTCTGCGGGTAGCCGTAGGCGGGGGCCTGCGGGGAGGGGCCCGCCGGGAGGGCGGGCAGTGCCGACGGCAGGGCGGGCAGGTTGCCGCCCGTGTCGTAGGCGGCGGGGACCCGGATCGGGGCGATCTGCGGGGTGCCCCGCTCGGCGACGAGGGAGTCGTAGATCGGGGTGTCCGGGAAGGAGGCGGAGTAGTAGCCGCCACCATAAGTGGAGCGGGGGGAGGTCATGGCACATAAGTTAAGCCCACGATGTGCTCGTTGGGGAGACCGATAAGAGGGTTCTTTTCCGTGTCGGCAGTGACCTGGGATCCCCAATCCGAGCGAAGTTGGCAAAATAGGGCGCCGACCTACGTTTGGATACTGTAAAGGCAGACTTTCTGCAGGGTTACCGGCGGTCGACCGGCGATCTTCCGGTCCCGCCCGGAGGAGTTCACCGGACCCGGGAACAGGCTGGGCGGGTAGGGATCACTGGACGGCCGGGGCGTCCGGAAGCCGAAGCGGATTGGGGCGGACATGTCAATGTCGAAAGGGTCGAACGCGCCGGTGCCGATCACGGCCCTGCGCGTCGAATTGGGCTGGCGTTCCGGTCCCGGCGTGCCCGACGCAGACGCCTCGGCGCTGCTGCTCGCCGCCGGAAGGGTCCGCTCCGACGGCGACTTCGTCTTCTACAACCAGCCCGCCCACTCGTCCGGCGCGGTGCGCCACGAGGGCAAGCGGACGGCCGGCGGGCAGGTCACCGACATCCTTTCCGTCGACCTCGCGCGCGTGGAGGGCGCGATCGAGCGGATCGTCCTCGCCGCCTCCGCCGACGGCGGGACGTTCGGGCAGGTGCCGGGCCTCTACGTCGAGGTGACCGAAGCGGCGACCGGGTCGGTCGTCGTCCGCTTCGACAGCCCCGGCGCGACCTCGGAGACGGCCTTCGTGCTCGGCGAGTTCTACCGCCGCCAGGGCGGCTGGAAGTTCCGCGCGGTCGCCCAGGGCTACAGCAGCGGACTCGAAGGCCTGGCAACGGACTTCGGGATCACGGTGGACGAGCCCCGCCGCGCCGCGCCGCCCGCCGCCGCTGCCCAGGTGCGGCCCCCGGCGGCCATGCCCCCGGTGCCCGCGACGGCCCCGGTGCCGCCCCCGCCCGCGCCCCCGCCCGCGGTCTCCCCGGTCGCCGCGCAGGGCACCGCGGCCCGGCCGGTCCGGCTGTCCAAGGTCACCCTCACGAAGGCCACCCCCTCCGTCTCGCTCGCCAAACAGGGCGGAACCTCCGGTGCCATGCGGGTGAACCTCAACTGGCAGGTGCGCAAACAGCTTTCGGGCTGGGGCGGCCGCCGGGGAGGCGGCGGCCGAGGGGACCTCGACCTCGACCTGTGCGCCCTGTACGAACTCGCCGACGGCCGCAAGGGCGTCGTCCAGGCACTCGGCAACGCCTTCGGATCGCTGCACCGGCCGCCCTACATCCATCTGGACGGCGACGACCGCACCGGAGCCGTGGCCGCCGGGGAGAACCTCACCGTCAATCTCGACCACCGGCAGGACTTCCGGCGCATCCTCGTCTTCGTCACGATCTACGAGGGCGCCAGCTCCTTCGCCGACCTGCACGCCACCGTCACCCTGCGGCCCCAGCACGGCGCACCGATCGACTTCTCGCTCGACGAGTGCACCGTCCCCTCCACCGTGTGCGCGCTCGCCCTGCTCACGAACACCGGCGGCGATCTGCTCGTGCAGCGCGAGGCGCGCTATCTGGTGCCGGAGCGCGGAGTGAGCCCGCAGCGGACCGTGGACCGCGCCTACGGCTGGGGCATGAACTGGACGCCCGGCCGCAAGTGACCGGGCTCAGCTCTCGTCGGGCACGGCACCCGGACGCGCGTACGTACGGCCCTTCCAGGCGGCCCCGCGCCCCCGGTAGTGCTGCACGGCCGAGTCGACCGTCATCAGCAGGTAGAGAAACGCGGTGAACGGCAGCAGCGGGGCGAGCCACAGCGGCTGGCCGTAGTAGCGCAGCATCGGCAGATACGTCCCCGCCATCACCGCCCACGCCAGGGCGCCGAGCACCGCCGTGGCCGTACCCGCGCCGGCCGCGCCCGCGACCAGTGCAGCGGGCGGCACCAGGTACACCAGGGCGAGCCCGGCGACCGTGCCGAGGAGCAGCAGCGGGTTGTGGCGCAGCTGGGCGTAGGCGCTGCGCGAGACCATCCGCCACAGGTCGTGCAGCCGCGGATAGGGCCGCACGCTGTCCACCCGCTCGGCCAGCCCCAGCCAGACGTGCCCCCCGACGGCCTTCACCGCGCGCGCGAGCGCCACGTCGTCGATCACGGCGTGCCGGATGGCGTCCGGGATGCGCGCCCGCTCGGCCGTGCCGGCGCGCAGCAGGACACAGCCGCCCGCCGCCGCGGCCGCACGCGATCCCCTGCGGCCGATCCGGCGGAAGGGATACAGCTGCGCGAAGAAGTACACGAACGCCGGAACCACCAGCCGCTCCCACAGGCTCTCCACCCGCAGCCGCGCCATCTGCGACACGACGTCGAAGCCCCCGGCGTCCGCGGCCGCGACCAGTTCGCGCAGGCTGTCCGGGGCGTGCGCGATGTCCGCGTCGGTCAGCAGCAGAAACCCGGGATCACGCGCGCGTGCCAGGCCGATGCCGTGCCGCACCGCCCACAGCTTGCCCGTCCAGCCCGCCGGCGGCTCCCCGGGCGAGCCCACCGTCAGTGGCAGCCCGCCGTGCCGCCGGGACAGTTCGCGGGCCAGCTCGCCGGTGCCGTCGCTGCTCCCGTCGTCCACCAGGAAGACCTCCGCCCGCCCGGGATAGTCCTGCGCGAGCAGCGACGGCAGGCTCGCGGGCAGCACGGCCGCCTCGTCACGGGCCGGTACGACGACACAGACGGACGGCCAGGCGTCCGGCTCACGGCGCGGCGGCAGCCGGACGTCCGTGCGCCAGAAGAAGCCCTGGCACAGCAGCAGCCAGCACCAGGCGGCCAGCGAGACGACGGTGATCCACATCAGGGCGCTCACGGCCGCAGTCTGCCCCACCCGGGCGGTCCCCAGGGGCGGATCGACTATCGTGGCCGGGTGAAGATCGCGCTCATGGACTCCGGAATCGGCCTGCTCCCCGCAGCCGCCGCGGTACGGCGGCTGCGCCCCGACGCGGATCTCGTGCTCTCCTGGGACCCGGACGGGATGCCCTGGGGGCCGCGCACCCCCGAGGACATCACGCAGCGGGCCATCGCCGTGGCCGAGGCCGCCGCCGCCCACGGGCCCGACGTCCTGATCGTCGCCTGCAACACCGCGTCCGTGCACTCCCTGCCGCAGATGCGGGCCCGTTTCGAACCGGATCTGCCGATCATCGGGACCGTTCCGGCGATCAAGCCGGCCGCAGCGGGCGGCGGCCACGTCGCCATCTGGGCCACCCCCGCGACCACCGGAAGCGCCTACCAGCGCGGTCTGATCGAGCAGTTCGCCGCCGGAGCGACCGTCACCGAGGTGGCCTGCCCCGGCCTCGCGGACGCGGTGCACCATGCCGACGAGGCCGCGATCGAGGCCGCGATCGCCTCGGCCGCCGCCCGCACCCCCGAGGACGTGACGACCGTCGTCCTCGGCTGCACCAACTACGAGCTGGTCGGCGAGCGGATCCGCGCGGCCGTCCAGCGTCCTGAGCGGCCGCCGCTCGTGCTGCACGGCTCCGCCGGGGCGGTGGCCGCCCAGGCACTGCGCCGCATCGGCGCGCGGCCGGACCCGGACGCCGTCGCCGACACCACCCTCACGGTGCTGCTCAGCGGTCACGAGGGGCCGCTCCCGGGCACCGCCTTGTCCTACACGGAAGGCCGCTTCCTGCGGGCCGTCAGCCCCGTGCGCTGACCGGTCGGCACAGCCGGGGCCGACGTGCCCCCACCCGGGCCGGTCACGCTCCGCCACGCCCTGCCCGCGCAGCGAAACCTGAGTAACCTCATAAATATGAGGGACCACCCCCACGCCGACGACGCCACGCACCCCGACGTCTGGACCGGGCGGGCCACCAACCGCTGCCAGTGGCTGCTGGCCCTGGCCGGCGCGGCCTGCATGGCACTCGGCATCGAACTGGCCGTGGAATCGGCATGGACCTCCGGCATCGCGCCGCTGGTGATGTCCGTCGTGGGCTGCATCGCGGCCGGTCTGCTGGTCCTGTTCGGCACGCTCGCCTTCGTGCACGTCGATCTCCGGCTCGACAAGGAGTGCCTCGAGGTGCGCTGCGGCCACATGGGGCTGCCGCGCCGCCGCATCCCGCTCTCCCACGTGGCCGGCGCCGACTTCACCGCCCTGGTCACGCCCCGGCACTGGGGCGGCTGGGGCTACCGGTGGCGGCCCGAGAAGGGCACCGCGGTCGTCGTACGCCGGGGCGAGGGCATCGTGCTGCGCCTGTGGGACGGCCACACCTTCACGATCACGGTGGACAACGCGGAAACGGCGGTACGGGTCATCCGGGCCCGGCTGCGGACCATCACACCGGGTCCGGCCGCCTGAGGCCCGGCGCCGGTGAAGGACGCACGGGGCACGGCACCGCTCAGAGCCGGGGTTCCCCCTCGCGCGCCCAGGGCCGCGCCGTCGCCCATCCGGCGAGCAGTCCGGCGCCCGCCGTCACCGACGTGAAGCTCAGCGCGTTGCTCACCGTGGCCAGCGCGGCCAGCGTCGTCAGGGCGGCACCGGCGGTGAGGGCGACCGGCGTCGAGCGGGGCGTGCGCCACAGTGCGTGCAGCACCCAGCAGAACGCGGCCGCGATCAGCGCCACCCCGACCAGTCCCTGCTCAGCCGCCACCTGAAGCGGGGCCGAGTGCGGCTTGCCGTCGGCGGGCGCCGTCTGCGACACCGCCGGACTCAGCTCGCCGAACCGGTCAGGGCCGACTCCGAGGCCCCGGTTCCGGTCGGCCATCCGCAGGGCGTCCTGCCACAGCTCCACCCGGTGCGGGGTGAGCCGGGCCTCGAGCACGCCCGCGAGCCCACCGGGCAGGGCATCCGCGGCGAGCGCCCACGCCGTGCCCGCCACCAGGGCCGCCGCCGCGGCCAGACCCAGCAGGGACACCCCCCGGCGCACCGGCGAGCCCGCGGCCAGCGCACACAGCAGCACGGCCGCACTCGCCGCGCACCCGGCCGCCGAACCCAGGACGGCCCCGGTCGGTACGGTCCCGGCGGCCAGCGCCCACAGCCCGATCCGCAGCGCCGGCGCGGGCGCGGCCCAGGCGGCACAGCAGGCGGCTCCCGTGGCCAGCGCCAGCAGAGCGGCCGTGCCACCGGTCTGCCCCAGCGGGGTGGCGTACCAGAGGCCACCGGCGGACAGGTCGGGCCGCGCCGCCGCCAGCGCGAGGGCGGCCAGCGCACCGGTGCAGGGCGCGGCCACCGGCAGCAGGGCGCCGGAGACCCGGCCGACGGCGTGCCCGGCGGCCACGGCGAGCACCGCGAGCAGCACGCCCTCGGGCCGTCCGTCGTGGGCCGCGGCGGTGAGCAGCGCCCATCCCGCGCAGGCGCCGAGCAGGATCATGCCCGCGCCGTCAGAAACGTTTCCTCTGATGTCTCCCGCGTCCGTACCGGCCGCAGGCCTCATCTCTGTCGAGCCCACCCGCCGCCCCTCGTCCCCGAACGCCCCTGTCAGGCCACGGCAGGGCACGGCGCCGAGTCCGGCCGCACTGCCGAGGCTGGGCACACCGTAGCGGCTGATGACCGCTTTGGGTACGAGATGCGGTGGAACGTCGTGGTGCGGGAGCGCGCCGGCGCGGCTGGCCGGTGCTCCCCGGGCGGACGATTCCGGTCGTTCGACGGCCCCCCCGGACGGCGGCCGGCGGCGGAACGGAGGGCTGCGGCCGGCCCGCGGACCGTGCTGTCGGTGGCCAGGTCAGCCGCCGTACACTCACCCGGGTGACCGTCACCGCAACTTCCGTGGACCAGCCGGACCAGCTCCAGCCGTCCGCCTTCGGCCCGCGTGGCGCCCGGCTGCTGCGCCTGGTCCCGGCCCTCGCCTCCGCGCTCTGCGGAGTGCTGCTCTACGTCAGCTTCCCGCCGCGCACCCTGTGGTGGCTGGCGCTGCCCGCCTTCGCCGGCTTCGGCTGGGTGCTGCGCGGCCGGAGCTGGAAGGCGGCCCTCGGCCTCGGTTATCTTTTCGGGCTCGGCTTCCTGCTGCCGCTGCTGGTGTGGACCGGCGTGGAGGTCGGGCCCGGTCCCTGGCTGGCCCTGGTCGCGATCGAGGCGATATTCATCGCCCTGGTAGGTGTCGGCATCGCCGCGGTCTCCAAACTGCCCGCCTGGCCGCTGTGGGCCGCCGCCCTGTGGATCGTGGGCGAGGCCGTACGCGCGCGTGTGCCCTTCCGGGGCTTTCCCTGGGGCAAGATCGCGTTCGGTCAGGCGGACGGCGTCTTCCTGCCGCTCGCCGCGGTGGGCGGCACTCCGGTGCTGGGCTTCGCGGTCGTCCTGTGCGGCTTCGGCCTGTACGAGGCCGGCCGGCTGGTCGCCGAGCAGCGCCGGAGCCGGGACGTGCGGCGCGCGGCCGCGGCCGCCGCACTGCTGAGCGTGGCCGTCCCGGTGGCGGGCGCGGTCGCCGCCCGGCCGCTCGTGAGCGACAAGGCGGAGGCCGGCACCCGGACCGTCGCCGTCATCCAGGGCAATGTGCCGCGCTCCGGGCTCGAGTTCAGCGCCCAGCGGCGGGCCGTGCTCGATCACCACGTGCGCGAGACCCTCAAGCTCGCTGCCGACGTCAAGGCGGGCAAGGTCGCGAGGCCCGACTTCGTGCTGTGGCCGGAGAACTCCTCCGACATCGACCCCTTCGCCAACCCCGACGCGGCCGTCGTAATCGAGGAGGCCGCCAAGGCGGTCGGGGTGCCCGTCTCGGTCGGCGGAGTCGTGGAGCGCGACGGGAAGCTGCTCAACGAGCAGATCCTGTGGGACCCGGTGAAGGGACCGACGCAGACGTACGACAAGCGGCAGATCCAGCCGTTCGGCGAGTACCTCCCGCTGCGCGGGCTCGTCGGCGCGGTCAACAAGAACTGGACCGGCATGGTCCGCCAGGACTTCAGCCGGGGCAGCAAGCCCGGCGTGTTCGACCTCGACGGTGCCAAGGTGGGCCTGGCCACCTGCTACGAGGCCGCCTTCGACTGGGCCGTACGGGACACGGTCACGCACGGCGCGGAGATGATCTCCGTACCCAGCAACAACGCCACCTTCGACCGCAGCGAGATGACCTACCAGCAGCTCGCCATGTCCCGGATCCGTGCCGTCGAGCACAGCCGCACCGTGACCGTGCCGGTCACCAGCGGCGTCAGTGCGATCATCATGCCGGACGGCAGGATCACCCAGAAGACCGGCATGTTCGTGCCCGCCTACCTCGTGCAGAAGGTGCCGCTGCGCACCTCCGAGACCCCCGCGACCCGGCTGGGCATCCTCCCGGAGATCGCCCTGGTGCTGATCGCCGCGGGCGGCATCGGCTGGGCCATCGGGTCCGGGCTGCGGGCCCGGCGCGCCGGCGGCGCGTAGCCGTACGACCGGCGTACGGCTCCTGAATCGGCAGAAGAGCCCTGGCCCGGCCCGTTAGGGTCGGGTCATGGCTACCCCTGACTTCATCCGTACGCTGCGGGCCTCTGCGGGACAGCAGTTGCTCTGGCTTCCCGGGATCACGGCGATCGTCTTCGACGACGACGGCAGAGTGCTGCTGGGCCGGCGGGCCGACAACCACGAGTGGTCGGTGATCGGCGGTATCCCGGATCCGGGTGAGCAGCCGGCGGCGTGCGCGGTGCGGGAGGTCTTCGAGGAGACGGCG